>JAIVJG010000194.1 GCA_020200155.1 Acidobacteriota bacterium
GCACCTGACAATTATCTGTTTGATTGACCCGGAAATTATTCGAGAGGAAGCACACGATGAGCACCAACGGAAACGGCATGAACGAAAACAAGATGGACGACGCGCTGGTGGACGAGGGCGCGGGGGGCGGCAACGTTTCGGGCGGCGGCCCTTCGCCGGAGAGCGAGCCGGGTTCGGTCGTGGCGGGTGTGCCCGCGCCTCCGCCGGGCAAGTTGACGAAGGCCGATTTCACTTCAGATCAGGAAGTGCGCTGGTGTCCGGGCTGCGGCGACTACGCGATTCTCAACAACGTGCAGAAGGTGATGCCGGAACTCGGCGTGCCGCGCGAGAAGGTCGTCTTCGTCTCCGGCATCGGATGTTCCAGCCGCTTCCCTTATTACATGAACACCTATGGCTTCCACTCGATCCACGGTCGCGCGCCAGCGGTCGCGACGGGGATCAAGTCTTCAAACCCGGAGTTGAGCGTGTGGGTCATCACCGGCGACGGCGACGCCCTGTCCATCGGCGGCAACCACTTCATGCACGCCATCCGTCGCAACCTCGACATCAACTACATCCTCTTCAACAATCGCATCTACGGCTTGACGAAGGGGCAGTACAGCCCGACCTCCGAGTTCGGCAAGAAGACGAAGTCCACGCCGATGGGCGTCATTGATTATCCGATTAACCCCGCGTCGCTCGCCATCGCTTCGGAGGCAACCTTCGTCGCGCGCACGATTGACATAGACGTGAAGCACCTCGGCGCGGTCGTTAACGCGGCGGCGCATCACAAGGGCGTATCGTTCGTCGAGGTTTATCAGAACTGCAACATCTTCAACGACGGGGCGTTCGACTCCTTTGCCGAGCGCGCCGTCCGCGCCGAAAACGTGCTCTATCTCGAACACGGCCAGCCGATGATCTTCGGCAAAAACCGCGACAAAGCCATCCGCATGAACGGCACGCTGCCCGAAGTCATTCAACTGGGGAGTGAAACCGGCCTCAACGAAACGGACGCCCTCATCCACGACGCGCACGAGCGTGATCCCTCCGTCGCCTTCATGCTCGCGCGCATGGAGCATCCGAACTTCCCGCAACCCGTCGGCATCTTCCGCGACGTGCAGCGCGAAACCTACGAAGACCTGCTCGCGCAACAGATTGAAACGGCCATCGCACAGAAGGGCGCGGGCAGCCTCGAAAAACTCATCAACAGCGGCGAGATGTGGACGGTGGAATAGTCGCTGATGAAAGAAGGGGACGCTTCGTTGATGTGATAGGATACGAATCGCCATGAGCAATCAACCGCCTGATGGAAACGACAAGCTATTAAATTTCATCGCCACGACCGTCGAGACGATGCGCGGCGACATGATGACAATGCGCAGCGACATGACGACAATGCGCGGCGAGATGGCGACGAAGGACGATCTCGCTTCCTTGCGTAGTGAGATGGCGACAAAGAATGATCTCGCCTCCGTGCGCGATGAAGTGTCATACCTTGGCGGTCAGATTGAAACGATGCGCGAGCGGATGGCGACGAAAAGCGACATCGCGCGCCTTGAGGATAAGTTGACCGTTGAGACGACCGCCGTGCGCGGCGACATCGAACAAGTCCAACTCCGGCTCAACACCATCGAAAGCGGATTCTCGTCGCGCTCCAGTCACATCGAGACTGAACTGAGCCGGTTACGGAGCGTCGTTTATTTGCTGGTTAAAGATAAGCCTGAAATGTTGCGCCTGCTGGGGCAAACGCCGCCCGCGAGCGATGAAGGCCGCCCTTAGTGCTCAGAGAATTCGAGGCACTACACTCCAAAAATTTTCGGCCTCACACCTTCGTAATGTGGACGGTGGAATAACGTGCGTTTGAGAAGGGGCTGCCCTGCGCTTCATCTTTGAGTGCTCGCGCACGCTGTGACGAATCAATGAGTCTCGCCCATCGTGTATCGTCCGGTGGACGGGTCGTAGCTTAAGCGGCTGCCCTCGCGCACGTCTTCAGGCAGGAAGTTTGTTTTGATCGGTAGCTCGCCCTCCGTGTAAACCAGCACGGCGTAGCGCACGCCCTCCTCGCTCTCTGAGAGCCGGTCAACCTCGACCTCGTGCGCGCCCGCGAGGTGGTGCTTGACGAAGATCGTCGCGGCGAGCGGGCCGCGCACCTCCAGCCGCGAGGCCGCCGTGACGGCTCCGCGCAACGCCTCCCCGCCGGAACTTTCTAAGGTCGAAAGAATTTCTCTTACCTTATTGAAGGTGTAATTGTCCGGCATCTCGCGCGGCAACAGTCCCGCCCCTGTGAGAATCTCCCGCGCCGCCCCGGCGCTTTTCGCGTCTTTCATAATTTTTCTCCGTGACAATGCCGCGCATGATGTTAAGATACGCGCGTTTCAGTTCTGCCCCCCTGAGATCAATTTAACAAACTGTTCGCCTCGCCGTAACGTGAAGCTGACACGCTCGGTGCATGCTCTGCCTGCGGTCTGTCCGGTTTCCCGGCAAATACCGGGAAGCTTTCGCCCCTCCTCTTTTTGTCTCTCAACAACCATCTGAATGGAGAAAGAATAATGCGTCAAATCACCACCAAGCTACTTCTCGTGTGTCTTCTCTTCGCTGCCGTCGTCGTCTCGGCTTCGAGCGCCAGCGCGCAGCAGGTTCGCATCGTGCACATAGATGTCGGGCAGGGCGACTCAACGCTGATCGTCGGCCCCACGCGCACGCTCCTGTACGACGGCGGCCTGACCGGCTCCGGCACGAAAATCCGCAGCGTGCTCAACTCGCTCGGCATTACCTCGATTGACTACTTCGTCGCCGGACATTACCACGCCGACCACATCGGCGGCATTGACGAACTGATTAACGGCGGCATCCCCGTCAACCTCGCCTCTTATGACCGGGGCGGCACTTACTCATCGCAGACTTTCACCGACTACGTCAACGCCGTCGGCGCGAAGCGCACGACCATCGCGCTCAATCAGGTGATTGACCTCGGCGGCGGCTGCACGCTGACGTGCCTCGCCGTGGACGGGCGCACCAATCGCGGCACGGTCACGCCGTCCGGCGAGAACGACCGCTCCATCGCGCTCGTCCTGCGCTTCGGCACGTTCGACTATTTCATCGCCTCCGACATGACCGGCGGCGGCACGACGGGTGGCGTGACGACAGCCGATGTCGAATCGCTGGTCGCGCCCGACGTGGGCGACGTGGACGTGCTCCACGCGGGACACCACGGCAGCCTGACCTCGACCAACCAGACACTCGTCAACACGCTCAAGCCGCAGCAGGCCGTCATCAGTTGCGGCGACGGCAACACCTACGGCCACCCGACGCAGACCGTGCTCGACCGTCTCGCCGCCGCGCCCACGATGGACACCATCTGGCAGACCGAACTCGGCGCGGGCGGCACGTCCGCGAAAGTGAAAGTCGGCGGCGACATCACCTTCCTGACGGGCGGCAGCACTTACTCCGTCACCATCAGTTCGACGGGGCAGACCTTCAACTACTCGACCGACGGCGTCACGGGCGGTGGTGGCGGCGGGACGCAAGGCCCTACGGTGGTCATCAACGAAGTGGCTTGGGCCGGCTCGGCTGCGAACTCTCTCGACGAGTGGATCGAGCTTTATAACAACTCCGGCAGCGCGGTCAGCCTGACGGGCTGGCGCATCGTGGACGACGCGGGCGCGCAAATCTATAACCTCTCCGGCAGCATCGCGGCCAACGGCTACTACCTGATCGAACGCTCCTCGACCGCCACGAGCGTCGCCGGAGACATCACCGTGTCTGGGATGAGCTTGGCGAACGCGGGCGATTCGCTGGAATTGCAGAACTCTGCGGGCGCGCGTGTGGACATCGTCAATTCGAGCGGCGGGGCGTGGTACGCGGGAACGACCACCGGCTACTACACGATGGAGCGGATCAACCCGGCGACGAGCGGCGACAGCGCGTCGAACTGGCGCAGCAACAACGGCGTGACGCGCAACGGGACGAACTCCGGCGGCGGGGCCATCAACGGCACGCCGCGCGCGAAAAATTCCGCGACCCCTTAGCGCAGATAATAGGACGGGCATTCCTCGCCTGTCTGCCTGTCTGCAAGGCAGGCTCAAAAGCTTGAGAGGGAGTTTGCAGGCAGAATTTTTCTCAAGTTCGATACAGGCGAGGGTGCTCGTTCTGCTCAAACGTCCGTTGCGATTTCGTCATCTCAATGCAATCTGATCGCAACCATGCGGGCGCGGCTCGTGTGTATGATGTCCGTGTTCAGCAGGCAACGATCCTTCTGAGAATCGAGTGAAACTTTGGGGCAGGCCACGCTTCAAGTGGCCGTTAGGCGTCAGGCTTTATGGGGGAGCCTGACGCCTTTCTTTTTTGGAGAGGGGCTGGAGACGGGAGACGGCTATCAATCGAGCCTCTCGTCTCCGGCCTTTAGCCTTTTTTCTTCCCTGCCTTTTGCCTTGCTTTGAACACCTTCTCGCCGCCCGACTGTCCGACCGGCTCGCCCGTCGTGATCGCGGCGGGCACAGAAGGGGACGTGGCGCTCGGCCCTTCGCCGCCGCTCGCTATCTGCTGCGACGACTCATCACTGAAATATTTGCTCGCGCGCTTGAGTCGTCCGCTGCGCGCAGGGGTCTTCTTTTCATCCTCTGCAAGTTTGCCCGGCGTGCTGCGCTCGTCGCCCATCTGCTGCCCGCGCCGCCTGTCCGGGATGCCCGCCTTGCTCTGTGCTTTCTTGCTGACCATGTTTCACCCTCCGCTTATTCGACTTTGATTGCGCACCGCACGCGCCCGGCGTCTTACTCTGAGACTTCCGCGCTCGCCGCCGTTTTCGATTTGCGCGCCGTGCGTTGCAGCGACCACTTGAGCACGGGCGGCGTTACGAGCGTCGTCACGACGACCATAATCACGATTGCTCCGAACGTCTCCGCGCCGACGACCGGCACGCTCGCGCCCTGCTCGTTCGGCAGCAAGAGCGTCGCGCCAATGCCTGCAAAGATCAACCCGACCTCACCGCGCGGGATCATGCCCAATCCCACGGCCAGACGATTGACGCCGCGCTCCAACACGCCGAGCGAGCAGACCTGTTTGCCGAAGACCGCCGCCGCCGTCAGTGCCAGCGCGAAGCCGAGCACGCTCAGTTGCCCGAACACGCGCAGGTCAACTTTCAATCCCATCAACACGAAAAAGATGGGCACGAGCAACGCGCTCACAGGCGCGAGCAATTCGGTGAGCGTCCGCTCGCCGCGTCTGACGAAAGCCTCGAAGTGGATTTCGTCGAGCATCATCCCGGCGGCAAACGCGCCGACGATGGGCGCGAGTCCCAAACGCGCCGCCGCCCACGCCAGCAGAAAGCAGAACGCGATGGCGAAGGCCACCATCACGCCGCGACTCTCAAGCCGCCCCGCGCCCCTGAACAAGTGCGGCACGACGAACTGCCCTAACAGCACCGCTCCCGCGAGGAAGGCCAGAGACTTCAGCGCGATCAGCCCGACGCTCGCGAGCGCCAACGCCTCGCCTGCCGCCGTCGCCTTGATCGCGCCCGCAACCACCGCCAGCACGAGCAACCCCAGCACGTCGTCAATCACCGCCGCGCCGAGAATGATGCGCGCCTCGCGCGCCTGCAACCATCCCAAATCTTTCAGGACGCGCGCCGTGATGCCGACGCTCGTGGCGCAGAGCGTCGCGCCGATGAAGATGTGCGTGAGCGTCGGCCCGCCCGGAATAAAGAGCACGGCCACGCCCCATCCGAGGAAGAATGGAACGACCACGCCGAGCGTCGCCACCAGCAGAGACGACCAGCCGACCTCCGCCATCTCGCGCAAATTCGTTTCCAGCCCGACTTCAAAAAGCAGGGTGATGACGCCGAGTTCCGCGAGAGCGGCGATGACGGCGTCCGTGCGTAAAGACTCGACCGACGCGACGCCGAACAGCGAAAGGCTGCCGACGAGGATTCCGCCGATCAGTTCGCCGAGCACGGCTGGCTGTTTGAGCTTCGCGAACAACTCGCCGCCGAGTTTCGCCACGAGCAGCATCAGCGCAATCGAAAGCAGCACGAACGGGTCGAGTCCATGCACAGGCCCTTCATCCGCGCCCGACGCGCCGCGCGCCGTCCACACTGCGGGCGACGCCCAGACAATCGCGCCGAGCGCGAGCGCGCAAAAGATAAGGATTCGCTTCAAGCTGTGCATGGCGTCGGAGAAAGGCGTGTGTGGAACGGAAGCGCGAACGCGAAGCAAGTGGCCCCGGCGTGGCGAGCGATTGCAGGCATGAACTTGAGATGCGCTCACGCACTCTCTCACGTTCATGCCTTACGCCGCTGCTTCAAGCTCACGCCGACGCACTTACTTCTCTCTGACCCTCAACACCTCTGGTTCGGGCTTGCCCGACGCGGCACGCTCGCGTCCGTCTTCCGACAACGGGTCGGGTGGCGGCGGCGGCGTGGCGACGAGCTTTTCGAGCGTCGCGTCGAGCGCCTCGTTGATGCGGCCCACGTAGACAAACTCCAACTCTTTACGCACGTCTTCGGGAATTTCTTCGGTGTCGGCCTCGTTGCGCGCGGGGAGCACGACGCGCCTGATTCCGGCGCGATGCGCGGCGAGCACTTTTTCCTTGATGCCGCCGACGGGGAAGACGAGACCGGAGAGCGTGATTTCGCCCGTCATCGCCGTGTCGGGACGCACGCGCCGCCCGGTCATCAGCGACGCGAGCGCCGACGTGATCGCGACGCCCGCCGAAGGGCCGTCCTTCGGAATCGCGCCGGCTGGCACGTGTATGTGCTCGCCGTAAGATTTGAACATCTGCGGGTCAATGCCGAACTCGCCGGCGTGCGACCACAGGAAAGAGCGCGCCGCACGCGCAGACTCCTGCATCACCTCGCCGATTTGTCCGGTGATGGCGAGGCCGGAGCCGCCCGGCAGAAGCGACGCTTCGATGAAGAGGAGTTGTCCGCCCATCTCCGTCCAGGCCATGCCGGTCGAGACGCCGACCGGCGACTCTTTGCGCGCCTCTTCCGGGTAGAAGCGCGGCGCGCCGAGCAGTTCCTTGAGGTCGCCCTCCCCGACGTGCACCTTCTCCGCCTTTCCACGCGCCACTCTCAGCGCGGCCTTGCGCGCGATGCGCCCGATGGTGCGCTCCAACTGACGCACGCCCGCCTCTCGCGTGTAGCGCGAGGCGATGTACATTAGCGCGTCGTCCGTCACTTCCAGTTGATCCGATTGCAGCCCGTTCTCCGTCGTCTGTCGCGGGACGAGATACTGCCGCGCGATGTGCAGCTTCTCCTGATCGCTGTAGCCCGCGAGGTAGATGATCTCCATGCGGTCGCGCAGCGGCATCGGAATCGGCGAGAGCTGGTTCGCCGTCGCGATGAAGAAGACGTTCGAGAGGTCGAAGGGCAGATCGAGGTAGTGATCCGTGAACGTGTGGTTCTGCTGCGGGTCGAGAATTTCCAGCAGCGCGGACGCCGGATCGCCGCGAAAATCAGCGCCGAGCTTGTCAATCTCGTCGAGCATCAGGATGGGATTATTGACGCCCGCGCGCCTGAGCGACTGGATGATGCGCCCCGGCATCGCGCCGATGTAGGTGCGACGATGGCCGCGCAACTCCGCCTCGTCGCGCACGCCGCCCAGAGAAAGACGCTCGAATTCGCGGCCCAGCGCGCGTGCAATCGAGCGGCCCAGTGAAGTCTTGCCGACGCCCGGCGGGCCGACGAAGCACAGGATCGGACTCTTCGACGTGGGGCGCAGTTTGATGACGGCGAGGAATTCCAGTATGCGCTCTTTAACTTCCTCAAGGCCGTAGTGGTCTTCGTCGAGAATGCGCCGCGCTTCGTCGAGGTCGAGCTTGTCTTCCGAGGATTTCTTCCAGGGCAGTTCAAGCACGTATTCCAGATAAGAGCGTATGACGTGATAGTCGGGCGCGGCGGACGGCAGACGCTCCATGCGCTTCAACTCTCGCTCGGCTTCCCTGCGTACCTCTTCGGGCAGATCGGCCTCGCCCAGACGCTCGCGCAACATCTCTGACTCCGCTCGCTCGCCGCCCTCTTCGTCGCCGAGTTCCTTCTGGATGGCCTTCATCTGCTGGCGCAGGATGTAGTCGCGCTGCGCCTTGTTCATCTCGCTCTGCGCCTCGCTCGCGATCTTCGTCCGCAGTTGCATGATCTCGACCTCGCGCGCGAGGCGGCTGTAGGCGATTTGCAGCAACTCGTCAACGGTGTCGGCCTCGATCATCCGCTGCTCCTCCTCGACGCCGAGGTTGAGGATGGAGGCGAGGAAGTAGGTGAGTTGCACGGGGTCGTTCGAGCCGAGCACGGCGGAGCGCACCTCCGGCGGGATTTCGGGCAGCATCGCCAGAGCGCGCTGAATCAGCGTCTGCACGTTGCGAAAGAGCGCCTCGACCTCTTCGTCGTCCTTCTTCGACGGCGCGGGCAGCACACGCACGCGCGCACGCAGGAAGGGATCGGTCTGCGTCCACTCGACGATGCGGACGCGCTCCGTGCCCTGCACGATGATTTGCAGCGCCTCTTCTGCGCGCATCATGCGCTTGACCATGACGAGCGCGCCCACGCTGTAGAGATCGTCGGGCGGCGTCGCCTCGTGCTCCGGCGACGTTTTGCCTTCGCGCACGGTGAGGCACGCGAGAAGTTTCTCCGGCGTCGAGAGCGTCGCCTCGATGGCCGCGACCGAGCGCGGGCGTCCGGCGGCGAGCGGTATCACCGTGCCCGGAAACATCGTCGTGTTCTGCAAAGGCAGCACGGCGATCTCGAACACACCCTGCTCATCCGGCGCGGGCGTCGCTTCCCGGCTTTCGTCCTGCGCGCCAGTCGCCGCGTCGGTCGGCGCGGCGTTCCTCGCCTCCTGCGGCGAGGCGGGCGCTGGCTCTCCGGCAGTCTGCGCTTGATTATTCTTCAAAGTTTCTTCGGCCATAAGGGGTAGATTATTTTCCCTCGAAGTGTGGAAGCGCCGCTTCGGGAAAGTTGCGTTTATCCGCACTCCTCCGAGCCGCGCAGGCGCAGGACGAGCAGCCCGTCCTGGTAGCCCGTCTCAATGCGCGTGCCTTCAATCGGACACGGGAAGCGAATCTTTTTTTCAAAGCGGCTGTAGGTGATTTCCAGTTGATGATAGGAGACGGTCTCTGTGTGCACGGTGTCGCGGCGGCAGCCGGCGATGCTCAATGAATCGCCCTCGATGATGATTTCGAGTTCGTCCACGCGGACGCCCGCCAACTCGACCTTCACGACCCACCCGTCCTGCACGCGGTAAACGTCCGCCGGCGGATACCACAGGCGGCTCGTGCAGCGCACGGAGTTCGCCTTCGGCAGCATACGCATGTAACGTTCGATTGATTCAGCCATAAGAATCGTGACAGGTGACAGGTGACAGCCGACGATGTTCGGCTGCACGCGGTTCACGTCGGGCCTCGTCTCGGCCAGATCGGTGAGGCTCTCTGCGCGCTCGACGACGGGAATCACGCCTGTATCTTCATCGCGCATCATGCGCGCCACCTCCACGAGCATCGTTTCGCGCGTCGCCACCGTCACGTCGCGCGTCATAATGTCGCGGCAACGAACGTGCGAGCGCGAAGCCCCGCGACCGCGCCCACGGCCACGCCCGAACTTCTCGCGCACGTAGGCGCGGCCCTCGTCGAGCAGCGAACGCTCTTCGCGGCGCTCGCTGTGCTCGTCGTAATCGCGCCTGTCCATCTCACGGTCGTCGCGGTAAAAATCCCTGCGGTCGCCGCGCGAGAGTGGCCGCTCGCCGCGATCATAATCTCGACCAAACTGTTCGCGCCCGTAAACGCCGCGCTCGTCATAGTCGCCGCGTCGCGACGGGCCGTAGCGGTCGTCTTCGTAGTAATCGCGCCCGCGCGAAGGGCGACCGCCACCGCCACCGTAAAAATCGTCGTCCCTGTCAGAACCGTATCTCGACATAAGTTTCCTCCCGTGTAATCTTGTTCAGGCAAGACACGACGACTTCGCTCGTTTGCTGCGGCGAAGCTCGTCGTCCTCGCGTCCGGCGCGTCCGAAGACACGGACGCCAGCGCCGGCTTCTCAAAATTTTTACTTCAAGGGGAACGAGGGTAATTATACCCGGTTCAGGCGAGATTACCAGTGGAAGAAATGATGAATGCGAAATGATGAGTGATGAATGAAAGACAGGCTTTTGCTTTCATTCATCACTCATCATTTCGCATTCATCATTCGATTTACGGCTTCGTCTCGATCTCCGCGACGAGTTGCACTTGCGCGCGGACTTCGAGCGAGCCGACTTCGATGGGCGTTGAAGGCGCTCCTGCTCCTGCCCTCGCGAAGCTGAGCTGTTCGCGTTCGGCGCGCGGGATCGGCGGGCGAAACGCGCCGGCCTCCTGCACTTCGACGACGCGCACGACGCGACCGCCGAGCGCCTCCGCGATGGTGCGCGCTTTGGCTACGGCCTCGCGCGTCGCCGCCGACAATGCCTGCGTGCGCGCCTGCTGGTCGCGGCGCAGCGTGAAGGCGAGATTGTCCACGCTGTTCGCGCCCGCGCGTGAGGCCGCGTCAATCACGCCGCCGACGCGCCCCAGTTCGCTCAACGCCACGATCACACTGTTGCGCACGATATAGCTGGTGATGGTCGGGGCTGTGCCTTCTTTGTAAACGTACTGCGGTTGCAGGCTGTAGCCGCCGGTCTTCACCTCCGCGTTCGCGCCCGCCGCCGCTTTGACGGCGCGCACCACTGCATCCGACTTGCTTGCGTTCTCGGCCTGCGCTTCGGAGGCGCTGGCGTTCTGCGTGACGACCGCGAGCATGATGATCGCCGTGTCGGGCTGCGACTGCACGACCGCGTCGCCCGTCACCGAGACGCGAGTCAAGTTACGATCTCTGTCCGCCGCACCGCCGGTCACGGCAGCAGCACCGCCACCGCCCTGCCGCGCGACTATAGTGCGCGCCTCGAACGGCACGCCCTCCTGATAAACCGTCAACGCGTCCGGCTTCGTCTCGCCCGTCGCCTCGACCTCCGCGCCTTCGCGGAACCAGGACTCGCTCTGAAACTTCCGCGCGTTCAGGATGAGATACTTCTGCGCGTCCGCGTTAATCACCCACCCGCCCGGCTCGACCGTCTGAGCGAGCCGGCCACGCACCGTCAACTCTTTCGCCGCCGCAGAGGCTTGCGCCGCGAAAATCAGAATCAGCACAAGGGCGCACGCCCTCAGCATCAGGAAACTCTTTGTCATAATTTTTCCACTCCCTGTATCACTCGAACGTCCATCGCGCCTGTGCCGGGAGAGTTGATAGATAAAAACGGCTCCGCGCGTGCCACTAACAGGAACGCCTTGCGAGGAAAATCTTGCGAGGCCCGCGAGAGCGCGACGTGCGAGGCTTGACGGCGCGAGCGAGCGCGTTGTTTGCTGTAGCCGCGCGCAGTTTGTTACGATTCCGCGCGCAATGCAATCATTTAATTCCAGCCGCGACAACCCACGTCGCTCTCCGCGCGAAGGAAAGCTCGTCACCGTCGGTCGCGTCGAAGACGTGCCTGACGGGCGCGCCGCGACAATCGAACTCGAAGGCGGCGGTGAACTCGCCCTCTACCATGTCGGCGGCGATTTCTTCTGTCTCGAAAACTTCTGCCCACACAAAGGCGCGCCCCTCGCCGACGGCAATCTCCAAGACCACGCCGTCGAATGCGACTGGCACGGCTGGCGCTTCGACTTCCGCACCGGCGCTTGCATCAACCGCCCCGGCGAGGACGTTGAGAGTTACGAAGTGTTGATCGAGGACGGGTGGATTAAAGTAGTCGTTTAGACTATGGTTCAAATGCACGCCTGACGGCAAAACTTTGATAATCGTTGATGACCCGGGAAACCGCATGAGACGAGAAACCTCCTTTGTGTTGAATGCAGCCGATAAAGTCGAAGCCCCACCACCTGCGTCGGCGCGCACACTTCTTGAGATAGAAAGCGTTGATCGGGATTTGTCTCGGAGGTTCCAGAGCAAGCTGGCGATCCAAGCATCCCTGACGCGCTCACTGGTCAGCTTCCAGGCTAACAAGACCAGATCTGTATATCGTTGGTATAAGTATAAAGAAGCTTTCTCGGCCTCTTTAATCGAGCACCTGTTATCGCAGTATAAAATCACGGCAGGCAAAATCTTAGACCCCTTCGCAGGTAGCGGGACGACTTTGTTCGTCGCAAGCGCTGCCGGAATGAAGGCCGAGGGTATTGAACTCCTCCCCATCGGGCAGCACATCATTTCCACCAAAACACTCCTCGAAGAATTTACCCCGGACGATGTCGCGACGTTGCGCCGGTGGGCCGTCACACGTCCCTGGCAACAATCCGAGACGCGAGAGTCTCTACCGGAATTGCGGATTACCCGGGGAGCCTACCCGGAGCAAACGCTGGACGCCATCGAGCGATATGCGGGCGCGTTGCGAAAGGAGAGTGCGCGCGCTCAGGCAATCTTACGCTTCGCTTTGCTCTGTGTGATGGAATCCGTGAGTTACACGCGCAAGGACGGCCAGTACCTACGTTGGGACTATCGGTCTCAGCGTCCACAGGGCCGGAAGCCTTTCAACAAAGGCCTGATCCTGACGTTTGATCAGGCGATTTGCGATAAGCTGAATGAAATTGTGCGCGACCTCGAAACTCTCAGGCAGCCGACCGAACTATTCCCTGCGGAGCAGTTGAATGGCGGAACCAGCCTTTACGCCGGCTCGTGTCTTTCCGTGATGCCGTCCCTATCGGATGATGAATATGATGCCGTCATCACCTCGCCGCCTTACTGCAATCGCTACGACTACACCAGAACCTACGCGCTCGAGTTGGCCCTGCTCGGCGTCGGCGAAAAAGAGTTGAGCCAACTGCGGCAGGAGATGTTGAGCTGCACGGTGGAGAATCGTGCGAAAGACCTGCTGGCGATGAATCCGCGCTGGGCGTGTGCCGTCGCCGCCACGAACGGGCAGCAGTTGCTGCAACTTATTCTGCGATATCTGGAAGAACAGAAAGCGGAAGGTTTCTTAAATAACAACGGCATCCCCAGAATGGTGCGCGGTTACTTCTACGAAATGGCCTGCGTGATTTCCGAATGCGCCCGCGTGCTAAAGCCGGGTGTGCCGCTCTTGATGGTCAACGACAACGTTCGTTATGCCGGGGTCAGCATCCCCGTGGACATGATTCTCTCCGACATCGCGCAGAGCTTGGGCTTTGATGTCGAGAAGATTCTCGTGCTGCCGGGCGGCAAGGGAAACAGCAGCCAGCAGATGGGACGGCACGGGCGCGAAGCCCTGCGAAAGTGCGTGTATGTGTGGAGAAAAGCTTGATGGCGAAGCCCAGGCCGCACCGCTTGCATCTGGCTTCAAGCGATGATCTCGTCACCCGGTACGAAGCGATTCGAGCCGGATTTGTGTCTCTGGCGCTTGAAAAGAATCGCCGCGCGACTCCCTTCGTCGAACAAGCGCGGGCGCTTAAAGTCGCCGCCACGAGCGCCGATACTCCTGCCGGTCTCGTTGACATTGAGGGAATACAAGCAGCCTTGCTCACCGCCGCCGGAGTGTCCGACAAAGCCGCCGTACATCTCCAACCCGAAGATAAAGCCGCCGCGATTTTAGGTCTGATAGAAAACTTCCTCGCGCTGGCGGGGGCGGATTTTATCGAGGAGTTGGTGTTTAGATTTCTCTTAACGCGCGGCGACACTTTGGGCGGCTCAATGCGTAACGTGGGCGGAGTTCTGGCCCAGAGAAAATTGAGCCGTGCCCTTATCTCAACTCTCGCGCTGGCCGGCATTCCTTACCGATGGCTACATTCAGCGAGTAATTCATGGATACCGATGACGGGTGAAGATTCGGGAATTGAACTCTACCTGCGCGGCTTGAGTTGGGAGAAAGGCAGGCGACGGCGCACGGTCGTTTACAACATGACGGTGCCATTCTTGAAGAACAACGTGGATTTGTGTTTACTCAACTGCCGTCCCGAAGAACTCCAGAACAACTACCACATCCCCGCTTCATACATCGCGCTCGGAGAACTCAAGGGCGGCATTGATCCCGCCGGAGCAGACGAGCACTGGAAAACGGCGAGAACCGCTCTTGCGCGAATTCAGACAGTGTTCGCGCAGAGCAATCTCACACCACACACATTTTTTATCGGAGCCGCGATTGCGAAGAAGATGGCGACGGAAATCTGGATGCAGTTGGAAGATGGCACGCTTGAGAATGCGGCGAACTTAACTTCGGAGGGTCAAGTGGCCTCCACCTCTCGCTGGCTGTGCAACCTTTAATCCGTTCGCAGGGCAGTTTATACCGGCTTGGGAGGGTCGTCCTCATCAACCCAAAACATACCGGGGACGGCAGAGGAAAGGCGAATCTCGCGTTACGTTTGCTGGGGCTGCGGGATTTCCAGGTGGAACGCGGGGTCTTGATTGGCGGGCGTGAGAAATTTGCTGACCGTGCCCTCTTCAATGGCCGCGTTGACGGCGTTTTGGAATGCCTTTTTGTTGGCGATGGATGAGGGCGAGATGTCAACCACGTTGAGCTTGGCCGGGTCGGAGCAGTGGCGGCTCACTTTTTCCGGCCCGAGCGCCCTGATTTTTGCCTCCATCGCCGCGATGATTTCGGCGCGATTCCGTCCCGCGTTCTTCGCCCTCACGAACTCGTCAATCACCGCCCGGCCCGGAGCCGCGTAGAGAGCTTTCTGGCTCGCCACGCCGTGCTTGCTGATGTTGCTAAACATGATGCGCGCCTGATCCGCAGGAGTCCGGCTGGTGCTCGTAATCTGGCACGAACTGAGACCGGCGGTGCGGAGTATCTCGATCAGCACGCCGACGGTGTGGACGCTGACGACGGCTTGATTCGCGCGGGGGCCGAAGCTAATCATGGGTTGGCTCATGGCCGGATAATAACGCCCGCGCGGGACAAGTCAAGAGGGAATTTATCGCGCGGCGCTAAGTAAGGCGAACGGCATACTTCAAAAGAAAAGAAGACGGCCCACGCGAGCCGTCTTCTTTAATTTTCGCCTCTTGCCTTCCGCACATTGCTGCCTACCCGTCATTGCCGATGGCTTCGACGGGACAGTCCATCAACGCCTCTTCACAAATCGTTCGCTCCTCCTCGGTCTGTGGCTGCCTGAAAACATACGAGTAGTGCTTGCTGTCCATGCGCGTGAAATATTCCGGTGCTTTCCCGCGGCACGCGTCGCAGTCAATGCAATTCGTGTCCACGTAATACGTGCCCGGCGCGTTCTCCGTCACGCGGTCATTCGGATCAGCCATCTAAAACCTCGTGAAGCGTAAAGCGTCAATCGTGAACGGAAGAAAATCAGGTCTCAATCTATTCACGACGGACGATTGACGCCTCACTCATTTAATTGCCAGCATGCGGTCGAGCGCGACGAGCGCCCAGCGTGCCGTCTCGTCCGGTACGATAATCTGGTTGACGACGCGTCCGGCGACGAGCGATTCGAGCGCCCACGCGAGATTCTGCGGCGCGATGCGGTACATCGTCGCGCACATGCAGAGGTCGGGCGCGAGCAGGCGAATGTGTTTGTCGGGGAATCGCGCGACGAGGCGGTTGACGAGATTGACTTCCGTGCCCACGGCCCAACTCGACCCGGCGGGCGCGGCCTCTATCGTTTTGATGATGAACTCGGTCGAGCCGTTGAGGTCGCTTTTCTCCACGACTTCGCGCGTGCATTCGGGATGCACCAGCACCTTGATGCCCGGAACTTCGGCGCGCACCTGATCCACGTGCGAGGGGCGGAAGCGCCCATGCACGGAGCAGTGGCCTTTCCAGAGGATGAGGCGCGCGTTTCTCAACTGCTCTTCGGTGTTGCCGCCCAGTTCCTTCGACGGGTCCCAGAGCGCCATCTGTTCGAGCGGGATGCCGAACTTGACGCCGGTGTTCCTGCCAAGGTGTTGGTCGGGGAAGAAGAAAAGCTTGTCCGCATCCTTCAAACTCTTGTCGAACAGCGGCACGGCGTTCGACGACGTGCAGACGACGCCGCCGTGCTCGCCGCAGAAAGCCTTGATCGCCGCAGACGAATTCATGTACGTGATCGGCATCACCTTGAAGTCGCCGATGACGCCGATTGATTCGAGTTGTTCCCAGGCGTCCTCCACCTGTTCGACAGTCGCCATGTCGGCCATCGAGCAGCCCGCGCCGAGGTCTGGCAGGATTACTTTCTGGTGCGGGGCCGAGAGGATGTCGGCTGATTCGGCCATGAAGTGGACGCCGCAGAAGACGATGAACTCCGCGCGGGGTCGCTCGCGAGCCTGCATCGAGAGCTTGAAGGAGTCGCCCGTCAGGTCGGCGTGGCGAATCACGTCGTCGCGCTGGTAATGATGGCCGAGGATAACGAGCCGCTCTCCCAAAGTGCGCCGCGCCGCCTCGATGCGCTCGTGCAACTCCGCGTCCGACAATCCGAAATAGTCTTCGAGCGCCGGTGCTCTCTCCAAAGTTTCCGTCAATGTGGTCAACTTCCAATCTCCTTGCAACTCCGACCTCAAGATGACACCGCGCGTGCAGCTTCACTTTGAGGGCGCGAAACACAAAATATATTCTCACTCCGGGAAACCGCCAGCAAGCTTTTAGACCCTGCGCCGATCCCTCACCAACCTCAAACAACCCCGCGGCGCTCCCGCGAACTACAAGCATTTAGATGCGAAACGCACCCTTCACGATGCGCCTGATCCGGCAAAAGGGAAAAGGCAAAAGGCATAGAGAGGCAGTGCGTCCGCCTCTGCTGCTATCTCTCGCCCTTTGCCCTTAACTTTATTTTACGGGTGCGTCATCTCTTCCGGCCTGACGTACTCGTCGAACTGCTCGCCGGTCAGGAGTCCTAGTTCGACCGCCGACTCGCGCAGGGAGATGCCGCGCTTGTGCGCGTGCTTGGCGATCTTCGCGGCGTTGTCGTAGCCGATGTGCGGGTTCAAGGCCGTCACCAGCATGAGCGAGTTTTTGAGGTGCGCGTCAATCTGCGCGCGGTTGAGTTCGATGCCGGCGACGCAGTAGTCAACGAAGCCGTGGCTGGCGTCTTTGAGCAACCGAATCGAGTGCAGCAGGTTGTGAATCATCACGGGGTTGAAGACGTTCAACTCGAAGTTGCCCTGCGAGCCTGCGAATCCAATCGCCGCATCGTTGCCCATCACCTGCACGGCGACCATCGTCATCGCCTCCGATTGCGTCGGGTTGACCTTGCCCGGCATGATCGAGGAGCCGGGTTCGTTCTCCGGCAGCGACAACTCGCCGAAACCCGCGCGCGGCCCCGACGCCAGCCACCTGATGTCGTTCGCAATCTTCATCAACGACCCGGCGAGAGTCTTCAGCGCGCCGCTCGCAAACACTATCTCGTCGTGCGCCGAGAGCGCAGCGAACTTGTTCGGGTGCGACTTGAAAGGCAATCCCGTCAGCTCCGCGATTTTCGCCGCCGCGCGCACGCCGAACTCCGGGTGAGAGTTGAGTCCCGTGCCGACCGCCGTGCCGCCGATGGCGAGGTCGTAGAGGCCGGGCAAGACCATTTGCAGACGCTCGATGTCGCGCTCAAGCAGGCTGGCCCAGCCTGAAAATTCCTGCCCGACGGTCAGGGGCGTCGCGTCCTGCAAGTGCGTGCGACCGATCTTCACCACGTCCGCGAACTCTCTGGCCTTCGCGTCAATCGCGTCGTGGACTCTCTGGATTTCGGGGATGAGTTGATTGAACTGCTCGGCGGCGGCGATGTGCATGGCTGTCGGGAAGGTGTCGTTCGACGATTGCGACATATTCACGTCGTCGTTCGGGTGCACGGGCTGCTTGCTGCCCAACACGCCGCCCGCGATCTCGATGGCGCGGTTCGAGATGACCTCGTTGGCATTCATGTTGGTCTGCGTCCCCGAACCCGTCTGCCACACGCGCAAAGGAAAATGCTCATCCAGCTTGCCTTCGATCACCTCTTCGCAGGCTTGTTCAATGAGCCGCGTCCTGTCCGCAGGGAGCTTGCCCAGTTCCCCATTCACGAGCGCCGACGCCTTCTTCAGAATGCCGAGCGCGCGAATCATCTCGCGCGGCATCGTGTCGAAGCCTATATGAAAGTGAATCAGCGAACGTGCGGTCTGCGCCCCGTAATACTTGTCCGACGGCACCTCGATCTCGCCCATCGAGTCCGTTTCCACGCGACTCCCCGGCGTGTTCCGCTCTTTTTGTCCGGTTGCTTCCTGTGACATCGTAAATTTCATCCCTCTCTCAGAAGCAGGCTCACACACAATGAAGTACGACGAACGTTGGAGCCGCGCTTTGAAAATGCTGGTGGAATAATGATACTACGAGAAATTGTACACTACATCATCCAACTCAAATGCCGACCGATTTTCCACTCCCAAACCGCCCGTGGGCGAGGGCAAAACGTGCGTGTGGAGAAAAACTTTCCTAAAAGCCTTGTTTTTTGAAACGTAAAGGAGTATATAGACCATTCGTCAAAGGTCGCTCGCAAAACAGTTCAATCAGGTTCCCAATCTTCCCCGGCCAGTTCGCAAACATTTCATCAGACCTTAAGCCTAACGTCGTCGCCGCCGGAAGTCCTACCGATATCAACACCTTAGAAAAGTGAGGAACATACATGAACCCCCTGCACCACCCTACAAGTCAGCCCCTTCGATCTTTATTAACCCGAATAAAAACGGATTTCATTAAAATTACACGCGCCGCCGCGTTTCCAACGCGATTCCCCGAAAAGCTGGCGCAGATGTGCGTTGCGGTCAGTTTGATGACTCTCCTGTCGGGAGCCTTTTACGAAACGTCCTCCGCCTTCGCCCCGGACACGATGATGAGCGGCGAATTTCAGTCCGCTTCTTCTACAAACGCCCGCCCGCCGGCGATGGCGCTCGTGAAAAGCGGCGTGACGAACTACTCGACGAATCATTCAACCGCCGCCGCGCGCGGTACTAACCCCTTCCTGGAACCAGACGCGCCTTTAGCGGCGCTGTTGGCCCCAGCGTTATTCTTCGCCTCCGAGTCAGTCTCGATCTTCGCCGCCGACTGCTCCACCCCGAAGACGGCGTTCGCGCTGGGACAGACGGCATGCACGCAGATCACGGACGCGCCCGTGATTCCTGGCCGCCCCCTGCGCCGCTTCGTGTGGGTTGACCCGGACGGTTTCGCACGGCGCTCGACGGACGTGACGGCCAGCACGCAGTTCGATTCCTTCAACATTCCCTCATCACCCACTTCCATCGTGGACGGCATTACATTAAGGAATCGTGGGACGTGGCGCGTCGTTGATGTGGATACGACGAACGGTCGCGCGCGCTTCATCGCGACCTTCACGGTGAGCGATCCGGCAAATCCCTCCGCCGATCTCTCCGTCATCAAATACAACACGAGCGGGAAAGAAGACCTTCATGTCGGCGAGAACGTCGCGTACCAGATCATTGTGAGGAACGCAGGCCCGGATGCTGCGGCAAACGTACACCTGACGGACGCCGTTCCGGCGAACATGACGTGGGTGTCTGAGACACAAGTGTCGGGGCCGGCCTTCACCTGCACGAATCCGCCTGCGGGTGGGACGGGCACGACGGACTGCTCCATCACCAGCCTGCCGAGAGATGCGGAGGCCCAGTTCAAACTCATCTATCTGCTCGACGGCAACACGCCTGACGGCACGATCATCACCAACACAGCGGACATTACGGCCTCGGCTTCAACTCCCGACCCGAAGCCCATTGACAACTCTTCAAGCGCCGGGGGGAAAGGGATTACTGCTCCGCTCTGCGTGATTGACGTTCCCGCCGACATTTCGGTGAACAACGAAGCGGGACAGAGTGGCGCACAAGTCACTTACACGGCTCCGACCGTGCATAACTGCGGGAGCGTCACATGCAATCCCGTCTCCGGCTCCTTCTTTTCCATCGGCACTACCGTCGTGCAATGTGGCGATGGAGTGAACGACCCTGCGGGCTTCAACGTCACGGTCAATGACATTGAGCCGCCGAGCGTCTCCTGTCCGCAGGACATCTCTGTCCCGGAGAGTTCATCCGGCTCAGGTCACGCTACGGTCAATTTCACGTTGCCGACGGCGACCGACAACGACCCGCGTCCCGGCACTGTCACCAGCAGCCCGGCTTCTGGTTCGCAGTTCAACGTCGGCACAACGCCCGTGACCGTCACGGCCACCGACGCCTCCGGCAACACGGCGACCTGCACCTTCAACGTGATAGTCACGTCGTCCACCTGCATGCTCACTTGCCCGCAGAGCATCACGATCACCGAAGACCCTGCCGGCTCAGGCACGGCGGTCGTCACCTTCGCAGACCCAACCACTTCGGGCAGTTGCGGCACGGTGACTTACGACCATCCATCAGGCTCGACCTTCAACCTCGGCACGACGCCCGTCACGGCCACAGCCACAGGCGGCGGGAGTTGTAGCTTCAACGTCACGGTGAACACGGCTGCCGACACCGAACCGCCGGTCATCTCGTGCCCGGACAGCATCACGCAGGACGCGCCGGCGAACTCCTGCGCGGTCACTCTCGATCCCGGCACAGCCACCGCGACCGACGACAGGCCCGGCGTGACTGTGAGCGGCAGCCGCAGCGACGGGTTGAATCTGACGACCAACCCGTATCCGGTCGGCACCACCACGATCACGTGGACGGCGACTGACGCGGCGGGCAACACAGCCCAGTGCCAGCAGACCGTCACTATTCGGGATGTCACGCCGCCGACGGCACAAGCGCCCGCCCCGGAGACCATTTCGGCGAATGATAGCTGTGATGCGCAAGTCCCGGACTTCAAGTCCAGCGTTGGTGCTTCGGATAACTGCACGGAGGCCGAGTCGCTCACTATCACGCAATCGCCTGCGGCGGGCACTTCGATTGTCCTTGGTTCCACGACGCCAGTCACGATCACCGTCACCGATGCGTCGAATAACTCAACGAGTGTCTCGACGACCGTCACGGTCGCCGATAACACGCCGCCGACGATCACCGCTCCGCCGGACGCGACCTACTCGTGTGCCAGCCAGGTGCCCGCTGCCGATCCTTCGCAGGCGACCGCCGCCGACAACTGCGGCACGCCGACCGTGTCGGTTTCCCAGACCAGCATCGGCGCGGGTTCGACCAGCAGCCCGCTCGTCATCACACGCACGTACACGGCAAGCGACACGCACAACTCCGCCAGCGCCACACAGACCATTACGGTCATTGACAACGTCGCGCCGGTCATCAGTTGCCCGTCCAACATCACGATTGCGCTGCCGCTCAATTCGACGGCGACGGCGATGCCCGTGAGTTATTCGCCGGCGACGGCGACGGACAACTGCGACGGCGCGGTTTCGATCACCTACAGCAGCGCGTCGGGCGCGACCTATCCCCTCGGCACGACAACCGTGAGCGTGACGGCGACGGATGCCGTCGGCAACACCGCCTCCTGTCGCCAGCTCGTCATCGTGTTCGGGGACGGCAGCGTCCGCAGCGCGAACTTCAAATTCAAGTGAGGAGATAAAAGTTAACGGAAGCGACGCCTTTTGAGACGCCGCTTCCGTCAACACTTGAACTGAGACCACCACACAAACGAGAGGAGGGAGCGGAAATCATTTCTGCTCCCTCCTCTCGTTTGTCTGATGTGCCGGCCTTCCTGCTCGACAACGCGGGCGAAATCAACGGCGACGCAATCGTTTCTGAATAGCCACGGACTCAATTCTCGTCCGCACCCTCGACAGGCGCGCCCGACTCCCGCCACGCCTTCCAGCCACCGGCCAACGAGTAGACGCTCGTGTAGCCCATCCTTTGCAGGTTGTCGGCGGCCAGCGCCGAGCGATAGCCGCCGCCGCAGTAGAGTATCAACTCCGCGCCCTTGTCCGGGATTTTAGTTTCGAGGTCGCGCTCGATGATGCCGCGGCCCATGTGCTCCGCGCCGCTCGCGTGCCCCCGCTGCCATTCGTTGTCCTCGCGCACGTCTATCAGGTGCGCCCCGTCGTTGGCGGCGAGACGGCGGCGTGCTTCTTCGACGTTCACCTCCCGGACGCGCGTTTTGGCGTCTTCGACAAGTTTCAGGAATCCTTCGGTGTGCTCCATAGTTTTCGGCCTCTCGTTCGATTGGTTTTCATCGAGAGCGTGCGTGCGCTTGCTCCCTGGTTTGACTTTCGTTATGCCACTTGTTACATCATATCGTCTACCGTAAATCCTGTGGAGTACGCATGCGTAAAATAATCGCCTGTTGGTTGCTGGCGCTCGTCTGCGGCCTCTCGCCGCTGGCGGGTTGCGGCGGAAGCGCGGCGAACAATTCAAACGCGCCGGTCGAGGCGAGCGCCGAGCAGACTCTGTCTGAACTCGACTCGCTCACGGCTGAACTGTTGAAGAAGGTCGAGTCGGCGCGCGACCCCGTCTCCGGCCTCGCCGACGCGCAGACGCTGCTCGACGCTCGCAGGGCCGCGCTGGCGTCGAAGATCGCCGCCGTGAAAAAGAGCGAGCGATTTCAGCAGGACAACGAACTGCGTCGCCATGCCCTCGAAAGCGAGATTGACAACGTGATGCGTGTGCAGGGTCTGCGAACGAGGTATCTCAACGAGGCGGGCAACGCTGAGTTCCGCGAGCGGCTCGACAGGCTGATTAACGACTATCAGGAGTTGTTCAGGGGCTGACTCGCGGTCGCCGCGCTCGCCTGAAGGTTGCGAGCGACGCGCACGACAGAGCCGCAGTGAATTGGAGTAAACGCGCGTGCCGGATTATAATTACCGCTTGAAAAGCAGCTACAGCAATGACAGGTGGGAGGTAACAGGCGAAAGATCAATTCTTTCCTGTCATGTCTTCGAGGAGAATGAATTTGTCTACAGAACAGTTTGACGTGACGATTATAGGGGCGGGGCCGGGCGGCTACGTGGCGGCGATTCGCGGGGCGCAACTGGGCTTAAAAGTCGCGCTGGTGGAGAAGGACAAGCGGCTCGGCGGCACGTGCGGCCTGCGCGGCTGCATCCCGACGAAGGCGCTGCTGATGTCGGCGCACGTCTACGAGCAGACGCAGCACGCGGCGGACTACGGCGTGCAAATTGAGGCGTCGGCCATCCAACTCGCCTTCGCCGACGTGCAGAAGCGCAAGGACAAGATCGTCACAAAGAACGCGAAGGGCGTCGAGTTTTTGATGAAGAAGAACAAGGTGACGGTCTTCAACGGCGCGGGGCGTCTCGCTCTGCCCGGCAAGGTTGAGGTCACGGGCGGCTGCTCGTCGCGGTCGGGCGCATGCCTTACCTGCAAGGCTTAGGCATCGAGGGCACGAAGATCAAGGTCGAGCGCGGCAATGTTCAGGTGGACGAGTTTTGCCGCACCGGCGAGCCGAACGTCTACGCCATCGGCGACGTGATTCCGACGCCTTGGCTCGCGCACCTCGCGTCGAAAGAGGGCATCCTCGTCGTCGAGCAGATCGCCGGGCAGAAAGTCGAGCCGCTCAACATGCGGCAAGTTCCGTCGTGCACGTATTGCGACCCGGAAGTGGCGAGCGTCGGGCTGACGGAAGAGAAGGCGCGCGAAGAAGGCTACGACGTGAAGGCCGCCAAATTCCCTTTCTCCGCTTCGGGCAAGGCGCGCATACTCGGCGAGGAAGAGGGCTTCGTCAAGGTCGTCTCAGATAAAAAGTACGACGAGATTCTCGGCGTCCACATCATCGGCCCGCACGCCACCGAGATCATCCACGAGTGCATCGTCGCGATGCATCTGGAATCAACGGCTGAGGAGTTGGGCCGCACCATTCACGCGCACCCGACCGTCTCCGAGTCCATCATGGAAGCCGCCGAGGGCATCCACGATCTGACGATACATTTCTAAAGCGGCGACAGGTAACGAGCGACAGGCGACAAGTAGGAAAGCCTGCGGCTCGTCGTTTGTCGCTCACTGGCTTGATATGAAAAACGGTTCCTCCAGTAAAGCGTCTTCGCGTCCGGCGGGTAAGCATAAAGGCGCACAGGAGAAGACGGAAGAGGCGAAAGCCACGACGAATGGCGACGGCGCGGCGACGACGACAAAGGCGCATCCATTCGTCTTTTTGCCGCCGGCGCACACCGAAGCGTGGCCGCTCGCTGATCCAAAGGACGAGGTGGGCGAACTCGTCTGCACAAGCGAGACGACGCTTGAGCCGGAGCAGTTGCTTGAGCTTTACCGTCATCTGATGCTGACGCGCCTGGTCGAAGAAAGGCTCGTCAATCTTTATCGCCAGACGAAAGTGGTCGGCGGCGTCTTTCGCTCGCTGGGGCAGGAGGCGACGGCGGTCGGGACGGCATACGCGCTCTCGCCGCACGACTTCATCTCGCCGCTCATCCGCGACCTCGGCGCTGTGCTCGTCAAGGGCATTCGCCCGCGCGAGATTTTCGCGCAGTACATGGCGAAGGCGTGGGGGCCTTCGGAGGGGCGCGATCTCAACATCCACTTCGGCAATCTCGAAAAGGGCTTCATCGGCCCGATTTCTCACCTCGGCGACATGATTCCGGTGATGACCGGCATCGTCCTCGCAGCGCGGATGCAGAAAAAAGATTCGGTGGCGGTCGCCTACATCGGCGACGGTGGGATGAGCACCGGCGCTTTCCACGAAGGGCTGAACTTCGCCGCCGTCCAGCGTCTCCCGCTCATCATCGTCGCCGAGCACAACTGGTACGCCTATTCGACGCCGACCTCGAAGCAAACGGCAGTCCGGCATCTCGCAGAGAAGGCCGCAGGCTACGGCATTCCCGGCCATATCGTTGACGGCAACGACCTCGTCGCCTGCTACGAAGTGATGAAGCACGCCGCCGACTTCGCGCGTGGCGGAGGCGGCTCAGTTTTGATTGAAGCCAAGACCTATCGCCGCAAAGGACACGCCGAGCACGACGACCAGCGCTACATCCCCGCCGGCGAACTTGAAGAGTGGGAGCGGCGCGATCCCGTCACGCGCTACGAGCGACACCTGATTTCCAAAGGCGTCGCCACACGCGAGCGGCTCGATGAAATCATCAGTGACGTGAAGCGCGAGATTGAAGAGGATTCCGAGTGGGCTGAATCGTCGCCGATGCCCGAAGCCGAGAAGGCGGCTTACAACGTCTTCGACAACAACGTCGTGCCGCCTGCATTTCGTCCAAAGGTGTTCGGCAGGGATTAGTTAATCAAATCGCCATGAGTTTGAATCTTGAAAGCGCAGAAACAGAGAGCAGTCCGCCCGTCGAGCGTGTGTTGACGGTCTTCAGTAATCCGACCGAGGAGTTTGTGACGGAGTATCCGCTGCTCAAGTTCAATCTCGAAGAATTTAGAAAGTGGTTTAATGAAGATGGCGACTCGCTGATGTACCATTGTTATGTGGTCGCGCCGAAGGATGTGCAGTTTCTCGCGAGCTATCTGCCGGAGCCGGTCGCTTTCGACTTCAACGGGTATTGCTATTTCGTCGAAGCCTACGTCAGCGATGAGGAATGGAAGAAACATCACGGCAAATCGTGACCCGCGCGAACGCGAAAAGTTTTCTATGTCAACCGCAGTTAAAAAAGAACACAAGTCGAACCGCCCCGAGCGCGGCGGGGTGGCGACGTTCGTCGAGGCGATTCGTCA
>JAIVJG010000035.1 GCA_020200155.1 Acidobacteriota bacterium
CGTCGTCGCGGAGAAGAATCTGGACGCGGAGGCGTTGGGCGCTCCTTTCCCGTTCACGTTGGGCGAACTGAAGGGCGTCGCGCTGGGTTTGAAAAATCGCAAAGTCGAGCTTCGCGGCGTTGACGGGAATGTGATCCGCGAGGAAAAGCTGGACTCCGATCTGACCACCCCGCCGCTGGCATTGTCGGGTGCGACGCCTTTGTTAATAGTGGGAATGGGGGACGGTCTGGCGGCTTTATCTCTGCCGGATTTAAAAGTCCTCGGAAAGATTGCGTCCGAAGACGACGCTTTGCGCGGAACGCTCAGCGCCGCTGATTTGGATGGTGACGGCACGGTCGAGATACTCATGGTCACGAAGCGCGGGCGCGTGGCGCTTGTAAGCACGGTGAGCGGGAACGTGATGTGGCACGCGGAGGGCGCGAAGGACGCAGCGTCCGTGGCCTTCGCCGACTTGAACGCCGACGGCATTCTCGATGTCATCGCGGCGGGCGGCGCAGACTTCGCTGTGGGCTATTCGGGCAGGGACGGTTCGCTCATCTGGAAGGTGGAAGAGGGCGCGGGCAAGCGCACGGCCAGCGGCGACGCGGACGCCTCGCCACGCGCGTTAGTCGTCGCGCCATCGTTGAACGGCGGCGGAGTAGTTGTCGGGAGCGATACGACGAGGACGAATCTGCGCGCGGTCGAACTCCCGAAAGGCTCGATCAAAACCGCGATGAAGTGAAAGCTCGTCGAGCTTTTGACGACATCGTCGGACGGGGAACGCTCTCAATGATCTGGTTGATTGCCGCCGCACTTTTCATCGCGTGGTTCGTAGGCAAATTCATACTGGGCAGAGAGGGCTTCGTCCACATCCTATTACTTTGCGCCGTCGCCGTCGCGCTCGTGCAATTCGTCGCCGACCGCCGCGCGGCGCGACAATGAAGAAGGCCGGGGGAAATGGTAAAAGTGAAAGAAATTTTCTGCTTTCACCTTTACCTTTTTTTCTTTTTTGCCTTCACGTCTCCAACAGATGTGCGGCAACAATTCGGGCGCGGGGCGCATCAATCAGATAACGAAGGCTGTGGCAGCGCACCAGACACGCAGATAACCCCGCCGCTCGACAGCTTCTATTTTTACCCAAGGAGTAAATGTTCGATGAAAAGCTCACGCTCTCCTTTTCGCATTTGTCTTGTAGCACTGGCATTCTGTCTGCTGTCGTGCGGCGTGTCCGGCGCGTTCGCGCAGAGCGACATGCGTAGGGAGACCGTCGCAGTGACGTACCCGCTCGACCAAACCGTCTCGCTCAAGTTTCGCGGCACGACGCGTTTGCCGCGCTTAACCGGCGAGGCTAAAGTGAAGCGCACGGGGCGACGCAACACGCGCGTCGAGATGGAGATCAAGAATCTGCCGCGTGCTTACGAACTGGGGAGCGTCTACACGACGTTCGTGCTGTGGGCCATCTCGCCGGAAGGACAGGCCGACAACCTCGGCGAGATCAAGCGGAGCGGCAGCGCCATCGTCAACACCAAGATTGACGTGACGACAACACTGCAAACCTTCGCCCTCATCGTCACAGCCGAGCCACACTTTCTCGTCCGCAGTCCGAGCCGCATGGTCGTACTGGAAAACCTCCCGCCGCGCGACCCCGGCGACGCAGACGTGGCGACCGTCAACGTCCAGTATCTCGGTAACGCCAGCGACTACTTCAACGACACGCGCGTGCCGGACATGGCCGACAGGGACTATGTCAAAACGCCCATCTCTCTGCTCGGCGCGCGGCAGGCGCTCAACCTCGCGCGATACGCCGGTGCTGAACGCGACGCGGAGAACGAGTTGAGCGCGGCGAAGTCGCAGCTTGAAAAGGCTGAAAATGCGTGGCGTTTGAATCAGGCCGAATCCGAGGTTGATGCCGCCGCGCGGACGGCAACCAGTCTGGCCGTCAAGGCCGAGGAGTCTGCCGTCTCCAGAGCCGCAGCGCGCAAGCGGCGTGATGAGATCGCGCGGCGCGACGCGGCTGTGCGCGAGGCCGAAGACAGTGCCGCCACCGCCACGCAGCAGATACAGGATTTGCGCGAGCGTCTGAGAAACGAGGAGCACGCCAGAGAGTTGGCCGAGCGTGACGCCCTGAATGCCAACCAGCAGTTGCGCGATCTGCGTAACGAAGTCGCGAGTTTGCGTGACGAACTGCAAACCACGCGCGCAGAGGCCGAGCAGTCCAGAGTCCTACTGGCGCGCATCGAAGGCGAGAGGAGCGCCGAGCAGTCGCGCCTCGCTGCCGAGCAGTCGCGTGCCGTCGCCGAGCAACGCGCGTCGAGGCAGCGCGAGGCGGCCAGCGCGCTCAGGCTCTCGCTGGCGCGCTTCGGGACGGTGAAGGAGACGGGGCGCGGACTCGTGCTCGTGCTCTCCGATGCGATGTGGGCGGGTGCTCGCGCCGCAGACCTGACGCCGAAGGCCGCGACCACGATTGATCCCCTCGCGGCGCTGCTCTCAAACAATCCCGACTTCAAGATCGTCATAGAGGCTTACGCAGACAGCCGTGGTGAAGAAGCTGCGCTGCAAAAGCTCACGCAGGATCGCGCCGAAACGCTCGCCGGGCGGCTCGTCTCAGCCGGCGTGGACGGGGCGCGCATACAAGCCAGCGGCCTCGGCGCGTCGAATCCCGTGGCCGCCAACACCACGCCCGCCGGTCGCCAGCGTAATCGTCGCATCGAGGTCACGCTCGTACCGGCGGCAAGCGACACGGCGGCGCAGGGGGGCAGCCAGAACTGATTGCCGGGTTGGCTGCGCGTCAACATTCAAGGGCGGTTGGGTGATAAGATGTAGGCAGTCTTCTTATCGTCGAATCGCCTTTTTCGTTATGTCTCTGCTCGAAGCCATACATCTCCACGTACACCTGCACCTCTGGGCCAACGCACGCTCGCGACCGCTCAACAGGATTGAGAAACTACGCGTCTACCTTTCTTACCTCCCGCTTTTGTTTTTCGCCTACGCCGTGCCGAAACTCTGGACGGGAATTTACGCACCGCTATTCGTCCGCCTGTCGAGGCTCGTGCTGCCCTTCGCATTGTGGGCGACATATGTGCTGTGCGTCGTCGCCGTCACCAACCTGCTCATCGCACATCTCTCAAAGTCGCCGAGCGAGAGACGCTTAATGAAGACGCTCGCGGCGACATTCGTCGGCATCGCCATGTTGATCTTCGTCGTCTACGCGCTCGGAGTCGGGGAAGGCACGGCGCTCGGACTTTATCTCAAAGCTTTCGCCAATCTCGGCTCGCTCGTGCCGACCGCGCTGCTCGCATATCACATTTACCGTTACCGCTACCTCGAACTGATTATCAAAGAGAGTCTCATCGTCGCTTCGTTCGCCTCGGTTGTGCTGGTGGTCTACCTCTACGGCATACGCACACTCGGCGAATGGCTGACGTTTCGATACGAGTTGCGCCCCGGCGTCGTCGAGTCAATCCTTATCCTTCTGCTTGCGCTCACCGCATCACCGCTCCGGCACTGGCTCGACAAAAGATTCCGACAATTCTTCGAGCGTGAAGCCGCGCTCTACAGGGACGTCGTGGCGCGCATCGGCGCGCACGCGGGAAGGTATAAGCAACTACCGGAACTGCTGCGCTTTGTCGAGGAGCGAACCGTCGCAGGATTGGGGTTGCGGCGCGTCCGGCTACTCATTCTAGAGGAGCCGCCCAAAGCGTCCGATAACGCCGGGGGCTTTGCCCCCTCGAATATTGAAGAGACGGGAGCGTCCAGGCTTGTTGAAAAGAGTGGAGAAATGAGCGTAGAGGGCGGAGAAACGTTTGCGCGCCTGGCAGGCATGGAGAATACGGCAGGCGAACTTGCGTGCGAAAAATTTTTTGAGGAGATTCTTGAGCGTGCGCGTGAGTCAGGTCAGGATTCGCTTGAGGGCGATTCGTTGCTGCTAGAACGCGGTTACAAACTCGCATATCCTTTGCGCCGAGAGAATCGCGACGTGGGGCTGATGCTGGTTGATGCAGTGCCCGACGCTTTGACCGACGACGTGCGCTCGATGCTCGAACTCCTTGCGGGGCAGGTGGCGATTGCCGTCGAAGACTGCCGTTTGGTTGAAGAAAACGTGCGGCTCGAACTTCGCGTGGCGCAGGGCGAGCGCCTCGCCGCGCTCGGACAAATGGCCGCCACGGTCGCGCATGAAATCAGAAACCCTCTCTCAGCCATCAAGTCCATCGCGCAGGTGATGCGCGAAGATGAACACCTCAAACGCGAGTACAATCGCGACCTGGATTTGATCGTCGGCGAGACGGATCGTCTGAGTCGCAGCGTCACGCAAATGCTGAATTTCGCGCGTAGCGTCCCACAGTCGGACGCGCCGCACCGCGCCGGCGAACTCGTGCGCGCCATTGTCTATCTTTTTCAAACTGAAGCTGAAAGCCGTGACGTAGCAATCAAAGTTAATCTTGATTCCGGCCTTGGAGAGCTTAACGGAGCATGTGTCGCAGCCGTCCGCGACGCGCTATCGAATCTGCTGCTGAACGCATTGCAGGCGACCCCTGCGCGGGGCCGCGTTATCATTACGGGACGGGGCGACGACGGCAAATTCATCCTGTCCGTAGAAGATGAAGGGCCGGGAATCATGCCTGAAGACAGGGAGCGCGTCTGGGAACCCTTCTTCACGACGAAGCAGCGTGGGACAGGTCTGGGTCTGGCAATCGTCAGAAAGCGCATCGAAGAGGTCGGCGGCACGGCGCGGCTCAGCACTTCTATGAACACTTCCGGTGCTTGCTTTGAAATTGTGGTGCCGCTCCGGCAATGATAGTGCAGTACGAAAAGCCGCCGCCGAACAACGAGCTTGTCATGTGTCCGCGAAATTCGATAAGGAATGACGAATGACTTCCAAGAAAGACCAGAGAGAGGCAGTTCGCATTCTCATCGTTGACGATGAGGAAGCGGCGCGGTACGGGATGCGGCGTGCGCTCGGCGGTGCAGGCTACGAAATCGCGGAGGCAGGGAGCATTGATGCGGCACGTGTGTTCGTCAGTGCGAAGCTGCCGGATTTGATTCTCCTCGACGTGAATTTACCGGGCGCGAGCGGCCTTGACTTCCTGCGTGAGCTGGCGCAAACAGGCGAGCAATCGCCGCTTGTCGTGATGATTACCGCCTACGGCTCCGAGCGGATGGCGGTCGAGGCGATTAAGACAGGCGCTTACGATTATCTCTCCAAGCCCTTCGAGGTAGACGAACTGCGACTGGTCGTCAAGAACGCGCTGGAGACGACGCGGCTGCGGCGCGAGAATCAATCCCTGCGCCAACGCATCGAACTCGAAGCGGCGCAACGCGGGACACTCATCGGCAATTCGGAGGCCATCAGGCGCGTGCGCGCGATGATCGAGAAAGTGGCCGAGACGGACGCGACGGTGCTTGTGCGCGGCGAGAGCGGCACGGGCAAGGAACTCGTCGCGCGAGAACTCCACGAGCGGAGCACTTCGCGACGCAGCGGCACTTTCGTCGCCGTCAATTGCGCGGCGCTTCCCTCGGAGCTGATCGAGTCGGAACTATTCGGGCACGAAAAGGGCGCGTTCACCGGCGCGGCTGCGCGCCGGCGCGGCAAGTTTGAGCAGGCCGACGGCGGCACGCTCTTCCTCGACGAGATCGGCGACATGAGCGCCAACGTGCAAGCAAAACTCCTGCGCGCGCTCGAAGAGCGGAGGATTGAGAGGCTCGGCGGCTCTGAGTCAATCCCGGTTAACGTGCGTATCGTCAGCGCGACGCACAGGCCACTTGAGCAGGAGATCGCAGCGGGAAACTTCCGCGCAGATCTCTTCTACCGCCTTCAGGTCGTGACCATCGAGGTCGCGCCCCTGCGCGAACGCCGCGAAGACATCCCTATGCTCGCCGAGTCTTTCGCGCGACAGGCCGAGCAGCGTTACAGTCTCCCGGCGCGCGCCATTAGTCCACCCGCGCTTCGTCAGCTTGTCGAGTACAACTGGCCGGGCAATGTGCGCGAGCTGCGAAACGCTATCGAGCGCTCGCTGATTCTGGCTGAAGGCGAAGTGCTGGCGGCGCGCGACCTGCCTGCGGAAATCAGTAAGAGGGAGAGCCACGGAACTGAGACTCTCGCAACCGCTCAGGACACGGGCGCGCTCGCAGTGCCGTTCACCTCGGACTTTCGAGAGGACAGGCGCGAGTTCGAGCGTCGCTACATTGCACGCTGTTTGGAAGAATCCGGCGGCAACGTCACACGCGCCGCCTCGATACTCGGCATGCACCGGCAATCGCTTCAACATAAGCTTCGCGAACTCGGACTGGCACGCCGCTACGTCTCCGTAGAGCCTGACGAAGCACAAGATATATGAATGACGTGTTGTTGCAATGAGCGTCCCATCCAACAGCAATAATCTGCAACCACTTTTCGCTGCACGTCCTGAGCGTGAGCTTCTGCTCTGCGCTGCCCGCACTCACGTAAGCGACGAGGTTGCGCGGCGCATCCGCGAGCTTCTCGGCGAAAATCTCAATTGGGAATATCTCTATCAACAGGCGAAGCGTCATTCAGTCCTGCAACTCATCTACTGGCAGCTTAATGCGACCGCGCCCGGCGGCACGCCGTCTGTTCCACTCAAAAAACTTAAAGATAATTACCGCGACAACGCGGCGCGCAACCTTTTTCTGGCCGGAGAACTGGTCAGGATAATTCGCAGCTTTGAAGAGAATGGCGTGCAGGCGATTCCATACAAAGGCCCCGCGCTTGCCCTCACGGCCTACGGCAACCTGGCGCTCCGCCGCTTCGTAGACCTCGACATCATGGTGCGAAAGCAAGACGTGACGCGCGCCATCGAACTCCTCGAAGCGCATGGCTACCAGTCGCAGCTTCAACTCAACGCCGCGCAGCGATCCATGCTTCTCGCAGCGCAGCACAATTTTCCATTCACGCGGGATGAAGGCCGCCTCATCGTGGAACTCCACTGGGAAGTTGCAGCCAGGCGGTTTGCGTCTTCACTGAGCGCCGAAGCGATGTGGGGGCGTTTGCGGATGATGACAATTAATCATGTAGAAATGAGGACGCTCTCGACGGAAGACCTCCTGTTGTCATTGTGCGTGCATGGGGCGAAACATTTGTGGGAGCGGTTGGCGTGGATTTGCGATGTCGCGGAGTTAATCAACTCGCATCCTGATCTGGACTGGCCCTGGATTTTTCAGAGGGCCGAGCAGTCCGGGCACAAACGTATGCTCCTTCTCGGCCTGCGTCTCTCGAATGAACTGCTTGGCGCGGCTTTGCCAGAGGAAGTGAGAGAGAAAGCGTTCGCCGGAAAGGAAGTGGCCGCACTCTCAAGACAGGTCGTCGAGCGCATGTTTGAGGGAAGCGAATACAGCCCGGCGGGCCTTTTTCAAGCCATGCGATTTAATGTGAGTGCGAGGAAGAGGTGGGGTGACAAGTTTCGCTACCTCCACTTCATTATGACGCCCACAGATGGCGACCTCGCTTTCGCAGCCCTGCCCGCGCGGCTTTCGTTTGTCTATTACCTCCTGCGGCCTTTACGCCTGATGCTGAAAGGACACGGAGAGCATTAGCTAGGCGGCGACAGCGGCCTTGTGGAGAGTCGGTCGAGCGCACACACTGCACAAAATTAGACCCGCCCCGGGAGGTCAAATTAGTAAAGCTAAGGTGTTAAATAATTCTAACTGCCTATTTCCAGGCGAATTATCGCGCCCATCTGTTGACGCCTCTTCTCATTTATGTTAGTTTCCGCATGCCCGCTAAATGAACCCGTTGGGTAGGTGCTTTCCAGTTTCCGTGGGCCGTCCGCGCACCAGATATCTCCTCGCAAGCAGCCGGGAAAATTCCCACGGGGAGAGCACTGTTGGAAGGAATCAGTTTTTGAATGAAGCAGTTTAAGATTTATTATCGGCGCAGCATTTTGAAGTGCGCCGTTTTCGCCCTCGCATTATTAATATCCACAACCGCCTCTTTCGCGAGCGTCCAGACGGGCGGCACCCCCACTCAGAAGGCCGGCACTACGCAAGGGAGAGGGGAGGCCGACAAAGAAGCATCATCCCCCGCTGAGAAAGAGGGCACGGACAAAGGCACTTGGAGCGTCAAGGCCACCAAGGGGACGCCCCGATTTTTTACCGTCAAGGCGAAGGACGCAAAACTTGGCGACATTACGAACGAACTCAGTCGCATCCTGAAGGTGCCGGTTAAGCTGAGTCCGGTGATGGGGCGGCAGCGCGTGACGCTGGACTTCGGTGGGATGAATCTGGAAGCCACGGTGCGAATGCTGTCTCCGCACCCGTACATTGATTACGAAATCGGGGGCGAAGGGCTATTCCAGCCCAAACCTCTGGCGATTTACCTACAGGCGATGAACGAGAGGCCGCCGTCACTGAGTGAAGTCGTTAAAGGAAGCTCCGAGGCAATCTTGATCGAGGGCGACACCGAAGAGGGCGTCGGCGACGAAGAGACGTTAAAGAAGAAAGATGAAGCCAACCCGCTTAAGGTCTCTTACTCGAAGAATCAACTCAGCGTTCGCGCACGCAAGCAACCGCTCACGGTGGTACTCTTTAAGATCGCGAGTGAAGTAGGCATTCCGTTTGAATTGCGTTACGATACGCCTGAAATCATTGACGTGGATTTCAGCAATTATTCGCTGGAACAAGCCGTCCGTAGCCTTTCGCCGTCCGTCCGTTTTTTCTATCGCACGGATTTGCAAACATACGACATACAGCCGCTCCGCCTAGCTTTACTCGCGCCGGCTTCAACTAAATCTGAAGATTAGCCACACACCTGAGGAGGCATGTAACCTTGAGCAAGCAAAACGAGAAACACAACCCCGACTCTTTCATCCAGCAAAGCCTACACAAAGGTGAGTCATCGCCCAATGGCGCTGTTGCCGGCAAAAAAGAATTTGTGGAACCCGAAATCTCCACCCCCGTTGACGTGCTTGAAGCCACTACTTTCTTTCAGGCGACGAGTAGCGGCGCTACTAACTGAAGAGTGGGTTGAGCAGACACTTTCCCGCTGTCATGGAAACCGTCTATCCCACTGTCGAAAGAGCGCTCCAACGGTACTACACAGTGGCGGATCGTTTGCTTTTGATGGTTGCTCTTGACGAGTGGTCTGCGCAAATTATCGAACATTTCTTTTCAGGATGGTATGTTTCTCCTTGTGAGGCGGAGGGGAAACAGCCATCCTGTACTTCAATAAAGCTCAGATGTAATTCAGAGCCACCGTCTGTGCCGCAGGGGCTTGATTATTTCGAGATCGCTGGTGGTGGGTATTGCCATACGGACGGACGCATTTCTTACCTGGAAATCGAAGGCTCCCTGATAATCGTAAATGCGCCGCCGGCGGCTGAGATAAATGTCTGGCTGAGAGAAGATTTCGAGCTACAATCTCCCTTGCTCGCGCTGGTCTTTTCATATGCCATCAGCGCGGCATTTCGTCGCTGCGGTCTGCTCGAACTTCATTGCGGCGGGGTGATTGAGCCGGAGCGTGGAACGGGCGCTTTAATCGTCGGCGCTTCGGGTAGCGGAAAATCTACGCTGACAACACAACTGGCTGCGAGCGGTTGGAGCTATCTCTCCGACGATGTCACCCTGCTAAACGAGCGTGCTGGCTGGATTGAGGGACGAGGATTACGCAAATGCTTCGCCCTTACTTCTGACACTTTAGGCGTGAGCGCGATTCCCGAACTGCGCTCTTTGATGCCCGATGTGTCCGGTGAATTCAAACACCGCCTTGCACCCCAGCAATATTTTCCAGCAGGCTATGCTTCTAGTTGTCGCCCGCGAGCGATCTTCTTCAAGGAAGTCACTCCCGCACGCGAAACGCATCTCAGAGAGTTGTCGCAATCCGAAGCCATGGCCTGTCTCATCAAAATGTGCCCTTGGGCTTGTTATGACCGCCCGACTGCTGATGAGCAGTTGCGTCTCATCGCCCGCCTCGTCAAACAGTGCATTGCCTTTGAACTCGCCGCCGGTCGAGATTTATTGGACGACCCCGAATACGCTCCACGGCTGCTCGGTTCGTGTTTGAGAAACCGGATTAGCTAAGGACGTATTTATGCGCCAACCTGATTACGGCCCGCAGCGTCTCACCATAGAGCTGACCAATCTCTGCAATCTCCATTGCAGCTATTGCCTACGCGATGAGGATGCGCTCTACCACACACCCGCAAATTTCTTCCCGCTTGAACTGTTGCAACGCATCATCGAAGAGGCGCGCGCCACCGTAGGCATCACTCATGTCACTTTTACCGGTGGGGAAGTCACCCTTCATCCACAGTTCAGGGAAATCCTCGAAGCGGTCGGTGCGGCGGGTCTCAAGTCAAGCTTCGTGACGAACGGATGGCATTTCGGGAAAGTATGGCCGGCGATTCGTGCCAATCGAGACTCTGTGAGCCATGTGACCTTCAGCCTCGACGGAGCGACTCGTGAAGCGCACGACTACTGGCGAGGTGAGGGATCGTTCGTGCGTCTCGTCAGAGCCTTCGCCATCTGCCATCCGGACGACTTTCCTTTCAATGTGAAGGTCGGAATTCGGCGTGACACCGTCCCGCAGCTCGAACAGATCGCGATGTTCGCGGCGAGAATGGGAGCGCAAGCTCTCAGCTTCTCACATATTATGCCGACATCCCTGTCAGTCGAAGATGAGTCCGCGCTGGATATAGATGAGCGCGCGCGCGCCGAAGAAGAGATTGCCGAGTTGCGGCGTATCTTTAAAATGCTGATCAACATTGAGGTGGGGTACTACAATACAGACCCGGTTGCGCCATGCTCGTCGCTGGCGGGCACGAACTGCAACATAGATTATCGTGGGCGGCTTTCACTCTGCTGCAACCTCTCCGGTTTTCGCGGCGCAGTCGGCGAAGGCGATGTTGTATCTGATCTGGCAACGGAAGATTTCGCGACTGCTTACCAGCGTTTGCGATCCGTGGCTGAGGCGCAGATAGAGAGGCGTCAAAGTCTCCTTTTCCAATTAGCCGAAGAGGGGAAGACGGCGGATTTGTACACTGGGTCTCCGTGTCTGCTGTGTCTAAAAAGTTACGGGAAGATTCCGTGGCACGACCAGCCAGTGAACGTGAATGCTTCTCGCGCGCTGCCCGTCATGAAGAGTCTTTAACTTCCCGGCCTGTGATATACCGAATAAGGGTGAATCACATTTAACGCGCGACCTACGCGTGTCATCCCCTGTGGTTAGCTGAAATTGTAAGATGGGTGAGCATCTGATTGAAAATGGCGCGAAATCAATCGGAGAATTTCCTCCGGTTGATTTTAATCCTGACATTTCATCGCTCCGAAACTGGCTGCCTGTTGATGTCGTCATCAATGATGCGCGCCCCTACCTCCGTTGGATGGAAATGTCCGGCGTCGGGTTCTCCGAGCCGTTCTTTCACCAGACAGTAGAGCGTGTGAAAAGAGATGAGCCGTGGAGACCAGAAGTCCTCACGGAGTTCGATGCCCTGATCCAGTTAGAAAAACTCTCAGAGAGCTTAAGTCCCACAGGTTTCATCTTTCACACTTCACGTTGCGGCTCGACACTTATTTCAAACGCGTGCCGGGCAGCACAGGGTGCTCTGGTAATTTCCGAAGCACACCCCGTCGAAAAATTAGTCGGTCGCATTCAGACGAACTCTTCGGAGGGTGGCATAAAATTCTTGCTGTACTCAATCTTCTTGCGGGGAGCCGTGAGCGCCCTCGGACAACGTCGCTTGGGGAACGAGCGCCACTACTTTGTTAAATTTTCGAGTTGCAGTGTGCTTCAGTACCTTCGTGTGCGGGAAATATGGCCGAACGCTCCATGCGTGTTTGTCTATCGCAACCCGGTCGAAACCATGGTCTCTAATTTGTTGTTAGTGCCGGAGTGGATGAATGTCAGGCTCAATCCTGAGATGGCCTCGGCCATTCTCGGAGAGAATGTTGAGAGTGTTTTGAAAATGACACCGGAGGAATTTTGCGCGAGGGCCTTGGGGAAGTTTTACAACGTCGGCGTCGAGCACACGGATGCGAAAACTCTGCTAGTCAACTTCGATCAGTTATCACCCGCGACGCTTATCCGCATCCTTGAGTTTTTCGGCGTACATCTCTCCGAAGCTGAGATTGAAGTTCTGGCGCGCACTTCGCGCTTATATTCAAAAGACCCAATCCCGGAACGCCCCTTCGCTGACGACACGAAATTAAAAAAGGAAACCGCCTCTCCCCTTGTACGTGAGATGGCCGAGCGTTGGGCGGCAGAGCCTTACCAGCGTTTGAGAATGAAGCAAGCTGACCTCCAACGCTCATAAGTTAAGAGAATGATTATCACCTTTTTGAAATGGGACAGAACCTTTGATGAGTAGAGATATAGAATTCAATTCGCATAGTCTTTCACCCTACGAGCACATCGTCTCCACAGATTTTGAAGGCGGCGAAGGCGTGCTCGTTGATCTGAACACGAAAAAGTATTACCAACTGAACGAAACAGCGATGCTCGTATGGCGCTGTCTCGAAAAGGGGGCCACGAACAGAGAGATTATCGGCGAGATGACGGCGGAGTATAACGTGACGCAGGAGCGCGCCGCAGCCAGCCTGGAAAAACTTCTTCGCCATTTCCTTTCCCACAAACTTGTCCGAGAGCGCTGATGATCCCGACACCACAGAACAACAGTGAGCGACGTGAAGCGTGCCGGTATGTGGTCAGATACGCCGCGCTCACCGCAGCGCTCCTGGTGCCGCTGTTGTGGGCTTTTGTATCTCTCAGAAATATGTACCCGGTCGCGGCCTCGACGATGATGATGGATGGTCGCGTGCTTGAGCGTGGGCAAAACTATTACATCCTGCATGGCGAGCCTCTGACAGGCGAAACGATAGACATCGCGCCAATTACACTGACGAATGCGCTCTACGCGCGCACGTGGGGGATGGTCGCCGCAACCGTAGACAACGCTAATTTCAGGCTCCGGTCTCTACATCCTGCCAATGCTGCGATGCTTCAAGCGGCGGGTGGAATGGAAAACCTTCCGCGTGGGGCGCGACTGCCCGAACTTCTGCGCGCCTGGGGAGAGCTTTACAACTCGAAGCACGCAGCGGGGACGCCGGGTCGCTTGAAAGCCATCAGGCTGGATGCATACAGGTGGGAAGGCAATCGCTACGCCGATTACGATAAGTTAATTGAATCATGGCGCGTGGAACTGTGACCCGCCTTGTTCCTTCGACGGATTCGGCGCTCGGCATGGTGCGCGCAATCGTGCACGGCATCTTTCTCCTCTCCGTCCTCCTCACTTCCTTTTCAAGCCTCGCGCGGCTGCCCGTCACCATTCTCCGCCCGACAGGTTTGATGCAATTTTTCTCTTGGGAACTCTACGACCGCCTGCTGACTCCTGAAGGCATGCTGGCGCTAAAGTGCGCGCTGGTCGTTTCGCTTACGATGAGCACGTTCGGGTACCTGACTGGCTTCTCGACGAAAGCGTCTGCGCTGCTCGTGATTTTTTACCAGGGATTACTGCGTAGCTACGGCCACTTTAATCATGATGAGATGCTCGGAGTTTATTATCTGATCATCCTCGCGTTCACTCCCTGCGGCGACAGCTTTTCAATTGATAGCCTGCCACGCACTACGCAGCGCCGGGGGCGTAGTTTTATTTACGGGTATCCGATTCTTTTAATGCGTATCCTGATGGCGTGGGTCTATTTCAGTTCAGCCCTCTTGAAAATACGCGTGGGTGGCCTTGGATATTTTAACCCGGACAGCCTTCCGTCGCTGGCAATCTCTCATTCCCTCGATAACCTGCACGACACGCATTTCCGCGTGGCCTTCTGGCTACCCGAAATTCGCCAGTACCTCCCGCTGGCGGTCGGCGCGATAGTCGTGTGGGAACTTCTTTTCCCGCTCGCCGTGTGGTGGAAGCGCGCGCGCCCTTTGATTCTGGGTTTTGGCGTGCTCTTTCATTTTACCACGCTCGTCTTGATGAACATTTTCTTTCCCTTTCAGTTGGCGATGTACCTGGTCTTCGTTGATTGGCCGGCGTCGTCGCGTCGCGTTGCAAGCATGCGCCCCTTCAAGGGAGCCGCCAAGTGCTGGCGTAATTTCCGGCGTGCGCCGGAACAATTTCCCGGCATCAGTGTGAGTGCGCTCGATGGTCAAAGCGTGTTGCTCTGGGACGGCGATAATGTCTCCTGCGCCCGCTGGGTGCGTTGCCTGCAACGCTTCGCCACACCCAATCTGGTCACCCAGCCCTATCAATCTCTTCAAGACGAGTTGCCGGTACAGATACGACGCTGGTCGAAAGTACAGGTGCATTGGGTTAGCCACACGGGCAGAGTATACGGCGGGAGCCGCGCGCTGATCGAAGGGCTTTCCGCGTCGGGGCATGGATTCCTGGCGGCGTTTCTCGAAAGCGCGCCCCTTCGTCCACTGGTGTGGTTCGCCTATCGTTTTGCGGCACGCGCGAGATAAGGCCAACCTTTTGTTTAAGGAGAAGTGTCCCGTCTCTCAAACGGGATAACTGAAAGTCACTTTATAGGTAGGTGCGGTCGTTTCGAGCAGGGGACGCCCCTTTGCTTCAAGCCAGGCATGCCCGTCGAGTAGTCCCTCGCCGTCTCTCCTGACGCCGAACAAAACACGCGACTCGATGCCGTGGAGGGCCAGGTAGCGATAAAGCACGGGCGCGCGTTTCCAACAGGTCGGCGTAAAAATCCAGAAGTCGGTCGCCAGCAGCCGCATTCCGCACGGACACATTTTACGGTCTGGGAGTTGACCCTTTCAATCGAGACGCGCTCCACGCGTTGAAGGATTTAAAGGGGAGGGAAGAAGGTAAGCCTATCCTCGTCGTCATCAGCGACGCGGAGGTCGCCGAACAATTCCTCGCCGTCAAATCTCCGCTGTTCAAGGAGCTGAGCGCGCGATACTGGCCGGGCGCGCTCACTTTAGTGGGACGCGCGCGGGGGGAAGTGCCGTATGAACTGACAGCCGGTACGGGAAGCGTGGGCATCCGTCTGCCCGATGACGGAGCCGTGCGTGCGCTCGCACGTGCCTGCGGCGGCGCTCTGACGGCCACGAGCGCCAACCCGCCCGGACAACCGCCCGCGCGATCCGCCGTCGAAGTGCAAAACTATTTTTCTCACCGCGTCGCCTTGATCGTTGACGGCGGCGAATCACGCACGGAGCAGCCGTCAACGGTGCTGGACGTGACGGGCTCAAGCGCAAGAGTCATCCGCGAAGGCGTCATAACTCTCCTTGAGTTGTCGGACACGATGCGGGAAATCGGCGCGATTATTGATTGAAAATCAAGGGGGCGTTTACTGTCGCAACCTCTCCGCTCATTTGTTCTCAATCGCCACGCTGCGTAAAAAGCTGAAGTCGTTGCTTGCGTCAACTTTGATATTTCCGACGCCCTTGCGTGAAATCACCATCACATCCGGATACCAGAGCGGGAGCATCGGCACGTCTCGCGCGACGATCTGCTGTGCCTGCACGTAGAGCGCTCTGGCCTTCTCTCGATCCGTCGTGTTAACGGCTTCGTCGAGGAGACGGTCGAATTCCGGGTTGCGATAGCGGCTGCGGTTGCGCGTGTTGTTGCGCGCGGGCGTGGGAATCTCTGCGGAGTGGAAGAGGTCGCGCAGGAAAATCGGGTCTTGATTGCCGCCAATCCAGCGCAGGGTCGTCAACTGAAACTGGCCGAGGTTGAGTTGCGGGATCAAAGTGTTGGTCTCCAACGTCTCGATCTCGACGGGCACGCCGATGCTTTTCAAAGAGTTTTGAATGACGCTGGTGAACTGGCTGACGGCGGCATTCCCTGCGGAGATTTTAAAAACGATAGGCTTGTCGAAGCGATTGCGCGGGCCATCGCCGTCAGGGTCGCGAAAACCCGCTTCGTCGAGCAACTGTTTGGCGTGCGCGGGATCGTAAGTATATTTCTGGCCCGCGTCGTAAGCCCAAGAAGCTTCAGGCAGAATCGAATGAGCGACGTGTGCCTGACCAAGCAGGAGGTCGCGCACGATAGACTCGCGGTCAACCGCGTAGGCAATGGCCTGTCGAACCTTGACGTTATTGAGGGGCGCTTGCTCGCAGTTGAAGCCTAGATACACGATGTTCGCACCGGGGAATTGATCCACCTTCAGCTTTGAGTCCTGCGCCAAAAACTTATAAGAGTCGGGCGAGAGATTGGCCGCGCCACTGACAATGTCAACGCGCCCGCTCTGCAATTCGGCCTGGAGCGTGTTGGCGTCGAGAATGGCGCGGACGCGCAGGTCTTTGATGGCGGGCGCGCCCTGCCAGTGCTTGTCGTAGGCCTGCAAATCCACGATTTGCTGCGACTCGTCGTAGCGGACGAAACGGAAGGGGCCGGAGCCGACCGGATTCTGCTTCTGTGTGTCGGCGCTGCCCTGCGGGATGACCGGCACGGAGACGAGATTCGGCAACAGTTGCGACCAGGGCTTGCGAAGTCGAACGACGAGCGTGCGCGGGTCTGGCGTCTCGGTCGCAATGATGTATGGCTGATTAGCGCCGCCCTGAATCGTTTCAGAAAAAGGGGCCGCTTTCTTTTTGTCTGAGGCGAGCAGCGAATCAATCGTGTACTTGGCGTCGGCGGAAGTAAGCGGCCTTCCGTCATGGAAGGTCACGCCGTCGTGCAGCGTGAAGGTGACGGTCTTGCCGTCGTCAGTAATCTGGTAATCAGAGGCCAGGTCGCCGACGTACTCGAATTTCTCATTCTTCTTCAAGAGAGAATTGAAGATTAGTTGTTGCAGGCGAAAGCTCGACGCGTCCGTGCCATCCAGCGGGTCGAGCGTCGCCGGGTTTGAATCAAGGACGGTGACGAACGTCTGGCTCTGCTGGCCTCCACCCTTACAATTCAATATGAGTGCAGCGCACGCGAGAACGAAAAAAAGAGCGACGACACGTCGAGACAGCATCACAATTTGCCTCCGTAAACGTAATTAAGCTTGCGGTTCAGTTCTTCTACTTCCGCAGAGAGTTCATTGAAACGCTTGGCATCGAACGGCGTGGGAGTATGCGTCAGCTTTTTGAAGTCCGCGATGCGGCGGAGGGATAATTCTATGCGCTCCCTGCTCAACACGCCATCGCGAGCGGCGTGCAACAGAGAGTTGTAACCGCGACGTATCAAGTCCGGGCGTGCGCAGATGAGGAGCATGTCCTCGCCGGCCTGGATGGCGCGCAGCGATGCGTCCTCGATCTCGTAGTGCTTGGCGATGGCTCCCATCTCAAGGTCGTCGGTTACGACCAGCCCCTCGTAGCCCAACTCTTCGCGCAGCAGTCGCGTCACGATCTCGTAATTGATAGATGCGGGGACGAGATGGCCGCCGGCGGTGCCGCGATGGATGTCAATGTTGGGGAATCCGCCGTGGCTGACCATCACCGCACGCACCATGTTGTCCTCGCGCTGGAAAAGCTCGATGTAGGGCGCGAGGTCTTGTGCGATCAGGTCGTCGTGCGTGAGGTGTATGATGGGTATCATCTCGTGCGAGTCTACCTCGCCGGCCCCGATGCCCGGAAAATGTTTGGCGCAGCCCATGCAACCCGTCCCCTGCAAGCCGCGCAGGTAGACCATCGTGTAGCCGAGCACTTCGCCGGGAGAGCGACCGTAGGAGCGAGAGTAGAGGCCGTTTGAGAGCAGGTCGCGGTCTTCGGTCATAATGGACATGACCGGCGCGAAGTTCATATTGAAGCCGAGCAGTCGCAGCACCTCGCCTGTGATGCGTCCCAGTGCGCGCGCGGCGGCGAGGTCTCCATGTTGACGTATGGAACGCGCCGCGGGCATCGGCGTCAGGATGCGGCGCAGGCGATCAACGAGTCCGCCTTCCTGATCAATGCCGACCAGCGGCTCGACGGGGACGAGAGCGCGCACGCCGTCAATCAGTGCGCGCAATTGCTGTGGCTCGGCCACGTTGCGCCCGAAAATGATGACGCCGCCGGGATTAATCTCTTCAACGAGCGCACGCGATGCGTCGTCGAGTTCGGTGCCAGGCAATCCGATGTAGAGGAGTTGTCCGATTTGCTGTTCGAGGGGGAGCGACTGAAGGGTTGCGAAATCTGTCATTAATTATGTGCCGCGCCGAAATTGGGTTCGCTGCGAAATGCCGCGCCGGATGCCGAGATTAGCACTTAATGAGCTACGAAGCCAGCGCGATTATTCTGGAAGAAACAAAGACTCTACCTCCACGGCTAAGCCTCGCACGCGACACTTCTCATGCGTTCGTCAGACCAGCCGGTTCTTTAAATTCAGGAGCATCTGTCGCGCCTCTTCCGGCGAGAGAGTTTCTAACTGAAGGCTCCGAAGCTCGTCAAGCAGGGCTTGATTGACCGTATCGAAGAGCGTGACCTGCGCGGCCAGCGCGCGTCTTCCGGCGCGGCCAGCGGCCCTGCCAAGCGCGTCCCCGCCTTCGCCGCCCCGCGCGAGCGTGAGTCCGGCGGGATTTCCCTCCGGCGCTTTCTGAACGGCGACCGCCTCTTCTTCAAACACATCCAGTTCGTATCTCTCAAGCCTTGCGAGAACTTCGCGTGCGCGTTCGAGTACGGACGGCGGCAGTCCCGCCAGACGCGCGACTTCGATACCATAGGATTTGGAAGCGCGCCCACGCTCAAGGCGATAGAGGAAGATTACCTCGCCCTCGCGCTCAACGACGCGTATCTGGTAATTCTGCGCGCCGGGAAGACGCTCGGCCAGTTCCGTCAGCTCGTGATAGTGGGTGGCGAAGAGCGTCTTGGCGGCGTGCTCAGGCGAGTCGTGGAGGTGTTCGGCGACCGCCCAGGCGATGGAGAGGCCGTCGAAAGTCGCCGTGCCGCGACCTATCTCGTCGAGCAGGATGAGCGAGCGCGGCGTCGCGTTATGCAGGATCGCAGCCGTCTCCGTCATTTCGACCATGAATGTAGAGCGCCCGCGCGCGAGATCGTCGGACGCGCCGACACGCGTCCAGATGCGGTCAAGCACGGGCAGGCGCGCACGCTCTGCGGGGACGAACGAACCCATTTGCGCGAGGAGCGCGATCAATGCCGTCTGTCGCAGGATCGTGGACTTGCCGCCCATGTTCGGGCCGGTGATGATGAGAAAACGATCCGTCGAGTTGTTCATGTACAGGTCGTTCGGGACGAACGGCACGTCGCTGATCGCTTCGATGACTGGATTGCGGCCAGCGACTATCTCAAGCTCGTCGCCGTCGTGAAAGACGGGGCGTGTGTAGCGGCGACGCACGGCGACCTCTGCGAGTGATGCGAGCACGTCGAGAATCGAAAGCGCGCGCGCAGTCGCCTGCAATCGCTTCGTCTCCTGCGCGACGCGTGCGCGAATCTCGCCGAACAGTCGAGTTTCGATTTCCAGCATGTGCCCGTCCGCCCCCAGCACCTTCTGCTCCCACTCCTTCAACTCCGGCGTGGTGTAGCGTTCGGCGTTGGCGAGCGTCTGCCTGCGCTCGTATTCGGCAGGGACGCGCGACGCGCTGGCCTTCGACACCTCTATGAAATAGCCGAAGACATTGTTATAGCGCACGCGCAGAGTCGCTATGCCGGAGCGCGCACGCTCTCTGGTCTCGATGCCCGCAATAATTTGCTTGGCGTTGCGGCTGATCGAACGCAACTCGTCCAACTCCGGTTCGTAGCCATCGCGTATGACGCCGAGGTCGGAAAAATTGAGTGGTGGATCATCACTGATCGCCTTGGCAATCAACTCGCGCACGTCCGGCATTTCGTCGGCATTCTCGACGATGATCTGGAGGAGCGACGGCTCTGAGTCCGATAACGCCTGACGAATGGCGGGTACTTGATCCAGAGAGCCACGGAGGGCGACGAGGTCGCGCGCGGAGGCCGTGCCCATGTTGATGCGCCCGACGAGACGTTCGAGGTCTGCGACTTCGCGGAGCAGTGCGCGGACGCGGTCGCGATTCATCTGCGAACGGTGGAGGTCTTCGACCGCCGCGAGGCGTGCCTCGATTTCACCACGACGGACGGAAGGGCGGAGCATCCATTGGCGCAGAAGGCGTGCGCCCATTCCCGTCACAGTCGCGTCCAACGCGCTCAACAGTGTGTGACCTCGACCCGCGCCACTCTGCGTCTCCGTCAATTCCAGATTGCGGCAGGTGACTGCGTCGAGGACGAGATGATCTCGCTCCTCGAAATAGTTGATGTCGGTGATGTGCGCGGCGGCGACGCGTTGCGTCTCGCGCGCGTAGCGCAGGCACACGCCGGCAGCGCTCACTGCGTCCGTCTTCTTGTTCAGCCCGTAACCTTCGAGCGTTCGCACGCCGAACTGTTCAAGCAGCAGCGAAGCACAGGACAGAGGCTCCCACAGCCAGTCGTCAACCGGCGTGAGGGCCATGCGCTCGCCGTTCGTCGTCGCATGATCCGCCGGGAGGATGCGCGCGACGGGAGCGTTGCTCTCCGCGTAGCGTTCGTTGAAAGGAGCTTCTTTGTCTTAGTAGGGTCTTCGGTCTGCTCGCACATGGCGACGCGATAGCCCTTGCGTATCAGCCGCGCGACGTAGCCCGCGACAGCGTGGTGCGGCACGCCGCACATAGGGATGGCCGTGCCGCGCTCCTTGTGTCGAGCGGTGAGTGTGATTTCGAGTTCGCGCGCACCCGTCACGGCATCGTCGAAGAATAGTTCGTAGAAATCGCCGAGGCGAAAAAACAGAAGCGTGCCGGGATGCTGCCGCTTGAGTTCCTGATATTGCCGCAGCATCGGCGTGAGAGGTGTGCTCGTGGTCGTCATGTCTTGCCGCCCGTATTGGGCTTTGCGAAATCAACCGTAGGCGCAAAACTAGCATAAATGACCGGGAAAGGCACGTAGGAGGCGCGCGGGTGGGCAAGCAAGCTTCTGGGAGAAGAATGGAAGTGCACTCGCTTTCAAATTAAAAGCGTGATAGTTTCGATGAAAGCCGAAACATCAAAAGGAATATACAAAACTCTGAAAGTTAGAAGCCGATGAACCTGAGCATGCAAGTTGCCACCCTTTTTCTTCTCGCCATCCCGATTGCGTGTATCTCATGGACGATCACGCATGAGGAGGTGTTTCGCGAGCCGCGTGAATTCTGCGTCGAAAAGAGTAAGATTTGCGAACGCTGGTACAAACGGAAATTTTTCTACCTCTTCATCTGCGAGTTCTGCTTTAGCCATTACGTGACGGCGTTTTTCCTCTTCATCACAAACTACAAACTACTCTTCGACGACTGGCGCGGATACCTGATCGGCGGGTTCGCACTCGTCTGGGTGGCGAACCAGTACATGAGTTTATTCAATCGCCTGAGACTGGATATTAAAAGCGAGAAGATCGAGACTCAGATCAAAGAAAAGATTGTTTCCGGAGATTAAAACAGCGTGCGAGTATTGAAACACCCGACCGCCGGGGCAGGAGCGAGGCGGAATACGCTCTAGCGTAAGACTTGCAGGTCGCGCTCGCTATTGATCCTCCAAACACCTTTCGTCTTCACCCAACCGAGTTCCTGTAAGACTTCGCCGTTGCGGCTCTGCCCGGCGTTTTCAATATCGAATCGTTTACGAAAACGCATGACGGCGGTGCGCCCGTCGCGCCCCAACTTAGTCGTCACGTCGCTGACGGACATGCTGACGCGGCGTGCCTGTGCGAACGTATTCTCTTTTTCGGCGCGGACGGCGTCGCGCGAGACATCGCGTGACAGGTAGAAGGCGTTGAGACGAGAGGCGTAGAAATTCATCTGGAGGTTAATGCTCCTCGCATTCGTCGCCGCAATCCACCCATCGAGCGCCGTGCGTAAAGCTCGTTGCTCTGCGGCAGGCGGCTCTATCATGTCCCTCTCGTCCGGCGCGGGAGACACGCTGTCGGTCTGCATCTTTGGCGAGGGCGAAGGTTTCGGATCAATAACGGCTGGCTGTGATTGATTATTAGAGTCCGGCGTGAGAGAGGGAGCTGCGGTGTTTGTAGTCAACCGCGCCTGAGCGGCGGGCGATTGGTGGCGCGATGCCCACAGCCAGAGCGATGCGAGTCCGATAACGACCACCAGTCCCATCCCTCCATAAATAAGCATCGTTGAAAGAGGATTCTTCGAGCTTGTTTCCTTGAACGACTGCGGAGGAGCAGCTACTGGGCTTGAGCCTTCAAAACCTACAGTGTCGGGATTCTCAGGTTGCACAGACTGCGGCGGGTGCGTTTCTCCGTGCGTAGAGACGGCGTATGTGACCGCATCCGGTTCCTGATTAAACTTTTCGGGAGAGTCTAACAATGCGGATTGGGGTTCGTCTTGATCGGGTTGTTCTTCAATCTCACTTGTCGGCCCGCCGGCGCGTTCCGTCCCGATTTCACCTTCCGCCGGTAACTGTCCAGTGCCAGGGACGGAATTGTGCTGTCTCGTCTCTTTGAGAGCATCAGCACTGGTGGAGATAGCGGACGGCGAGGCGGCCTCAGCGGATGCCTGATTGAGTTCAGGCGTGCCCGTCGTCGTGGTCTCGACGGAAATCAATCGTCGCGAAGCATCCTCAAAAGCCCTTAGTCCGCGTGCAAACTCCGCTGCGGTCTGCTGGCGCTTGGCAAGGTCTTTTTCCAATGCCTGCATAACGATACCTTCGATTATTTCCGGCGCGTCCGTGCGAAACGTTCGTAGCGGGGGCGGCGTCTCCGTCACGTGCTTGAGAGCAATCGCCGTGGCCGATGATGCGTCGAAGGGTGGTTGCCCGGCGAGCATTTCGTAGAGGATGACGCCGAGGCTGTAGATGTCCGTGCGCGCATCTATGTCGTTGCCTGCACATTGCTCCGGCGACATGTAACGCGGTGTCCCGACGAGTGAACCCGCGCTGGTCAAAGCGCCGTCGCCGCCTGTCGTCGTGTGCTCTTTCAGTTTGGCAATGCCGAAATCAACCACTTTGGCGAGTAGTAAGTCGTGATGGTCACGCGTCAGAATGATGTTCGACGGCTTCAGGTCGCGGTGTACGATGCCGTTGCGGTGCGCCACCTCAATGCCGTCGGCGACCTGCCGGGCGATGGCGACGGCTTCGGAGAAGGGGAGTGTGTGCGCCGCGTTCATATACTCGCGCAACGTCTGTCCCTCGACCAGCTCCATCACGATGTAAGCCTCGCCGCCGGGCAGAAGCCCGTAGTCGTATGTGTCCACGACGTTGGGGTGATTGAGACGTGCCGCCGCGCGTGCCTCGCGCCGAAAGCGTTCAAGCGCCTGAGTATCGGAGACGAGGTCTGGGAGCAATAGCTTGACCGCGACCATGCGCTCTAATTCGACGTGCATCCCGGCATAAACCGCACCCATTCCCCCGCGGCCAAGCAGCCGGTCGAGCTTGTACTTTTCCGCGATGATGCGCGAGCCGTGGCGTGAGGGTATTAGTTCACCGTGATCGCCGCGCGTACAGACGGCATCGGTGTCTTCGTAGCAGTACTTGCAGATGGGACAAATCTTCATCGTGCAATAACGACCCGCGCAACTCCGGCCAGCAGGGGAGCCTCCCGACAAAACATCTGATAAGGAAAGGAAGAAATATTTTAACCGAAGAAGACTTCCGCCACGCGATAAATTTCATCGTCAAGATATTTGATGTTATTGACCGCTTCGTCGAGAGGGACGCCGATCACGCTTGTTCCGCGCAACGCCACCATCTGTCCCCACTCGCCGGCTGCCACCATCTCGACGGCTTTGATCCCGAAGCGCGTCGCCAGTACGCGGTCGAAAGCGGTTGGCGATCCGCCGCGTTGCACGTAGCCGAGGTTCGTGACGCGCGCCTGAATCCCCGTGCATCTTTCTATCTCGCGCGCGAGATAGAAACTTATCCCGCCGAGCCTGCCGTGCTGGTAAATTTCGGTGCGTTGCTCGGGCGTGAGAAAGTCCTCTTCCGGATGAGGCTGCGCGTATTCAGCGACGACGATGACGGAAAAGGGGCGGCCCTGACTCTCGCGCCGCCTCAGAATCTCGCACACCTTGGAGAGCCTGAAAGGGCGCTCGGGAACAAGGATCACGTCGGCCCCGCCGGCGATGCCCCCGTAGGCCGCGATCCAACCGGCATGGCGGCCCATGACCTCGACGACCATCGCGCGATGGTGCGACTCGGCGGTCGAATGCAGGCGGTCAACGGCGTCGGTGACGACGCTGATCGCGGTGTCAAAGCCGAATGTGAAATCCGTGCCGCACAGGTCATTATCAATCGTTTTGGGGATGCCGACGACAGGATACTGGTGGTCGCGCCACATGTCGCGCGCGGCTCGCAGAGTGCCTTCGCCGCCGATGACGATAAGCGCGTTGAGGTTGTGCTTGTCCCAGTTAGCCTTGATGTGTCCGATGCTCGCGTCGTCTTCCGGGTTGACGCGCGAAGTGCCGAGGATAGTGCCGCCGCGCGGGAGGATGCCTGTCACGGACTGCCGCGTCAGCACTTCGGTGTCATCCTCGATCAGCCCTCGCCAGCCGTTTTTGATGCCGACCACCACCGCGCCGTCCAGCATGGCGCTGGCGCGGCGGACTACGGCACGGATCACTGCGTTAAGTCCCGGACAATCGCCACCGCCAGTTAAAATTCCGACCCGCAGACTCATACCCCTTCAAACCTGTGTGCCGGCGGCGTTCGCCGGATGACTAATTTGCGTTGATGTGTGACCGGGCCTATAATCGCGCGGCCAACTGTAACATGTCAAACTAGAGGAGATTCAATACGATGGCCGCGTGGTGGGAACATAGCGGAGAGGCGCACGCATCGTGACTGCGGACGACGAACTGCTGATCCTGAGCATGGACTCTGCAACGGAGAAGAGGAGCGTCTCGTTGACGCGCGGCACGCACCTGCTCTCACTTCACACGAGCGACATTCGCTCGCCCAATTCCACGAATATTCTCTGCGAAGTGGACATGACGCTCAACGAAGCATCGGTTAAGCTGAGTGAAATAGATCTTTTTGCGGTCGCGACCGGGCCGGGAAGTTTTACGGGCTTGCGCGCGGGGCTGGCGACAGTCAAGGCTTTCGCCGCGACTTTACGCAGACCTTTGGTCGGTGTACCCACGTTGCACGCGGTCGCTCATGCGTTACGACCCGGCGCACGTATCGTCGCGACCATTCCCGCCGGTCGCGGCGAGGTGTTTGTTCAGTTCCTCAGCGTTTCGCAAGACGGGAGGGTTATCGAGTATGATGCGCCCGCGCACCTCTCCCCTAATGATCTCGTCGAAAAGGCAGTCATAGCGGGAGGTGGGTTGAAGTGGATACTTCGTGGCTCTGTGCCGCTGATTGATTCAATAGTTGCGGGCGCGAGAAGGGCTGGAGTCGAGCTAATCGAGTGTTCGCCAGATAAACAGGAGCCGAATGAAGGGGAATGGATGATTGCCGACAACACCGAATCGCTTGCGCAAAGTATAGCGACTCTTGCTCGGTCGGAGTTTCGTGTAGGTCGTGCGACGAGCGCCGGGGCGTTGCAAGCATTATATGTTCGAGCATCAGATGCGGAGTTGAAGAGTGATGTCATGCGTCCAAGTTGTTTCTGAAAGAGCCTATTCAGAATTCACCATCGAAATGATGACTGAACACGACCTACTGGAAGTGGTGGAAATCGAAGAAGCCAGCGGGTTGAGTTTGTGGGGATGGGAATCCTATCGCGCGGAACTTGAACGCCCTGAATCAATCATGCTGGTCGCGCGCCATCAATCACATAGCGGAACGGTCGGGCGACCAGTGCTTGGCTTTATCGCCGCGCGTATCGGGGCCGGCGAATTGCACGTCAATAATGTGGGAGTGCGTGAAGCGCTCAGGCGACAGGGCATGGGAGGATCGCTGCTTGGCACGGCCATTGAAATCGGCGCGCGGCGAGGCGTGCACAGTGCGGTGCTGGAGGTACGTGCGGGCAACCAAGCCGCGCAGGCGCTCTACCGCCGCATCGGATTTTCCATTGCGGGACAGCGGCGAAACTACTATAGAAATCCGACGGAAGATGCACTCGTGATGACTCTCATCCTATCCGAATCCGATTCTGCTTGATTAGCCCCTATGAATTAGGCTACCATTTTCTCATCGAGACATCTGAACGCTTCGTCCCGAACAGTTGTGACTTGACGAGACGAGGACACACAAACCAACGCACCTGAAAGGAGCATTTCCCGTAATGGAAATAACCAACCCGGACAGTCTGAAAGAGCACCTCATGACGAGCAACCCGGAGTTTCGCGAACTGGCGCGAGAGCATGGCCGTTATGAGCAGCGCCTCAGTGAGTTATCCGCACTTCCTTTCCCAAGCGACGAAGAGCGGTTGGAAGAAGTTACTTTAAAGAAGAAAAAACTGGCTGTTAAAGATCAAATGTATGAAATTATGGTGCGTCACCAAAAGCCGGAGCAGACGGCCCACTAAACCGCGACGTAGGATAGCGGGTTATCAACTAACTCCTCGACGGAGTCACGAGACGGGGGCGCATCTCAGTATTTGAGCGCCCCGTTTCCTTTAACAGACGAGATTCGTCTACAAACTTAAACAGTGAGCGCATTCCAAAATGGTAAGAGATGCTATTCCATGGGTGTTGAGTCCTCTACTCGCTGCGGCCCTCGCGGGCCTGCTCGGATTCTGGTGGCTGGTTGTCCCACTAGTATTACTCGCGGCCTTTATGGCGTACTTCTTCCGCGACCCGCAGCGCGCTGTCCCGTCCGATAATAGCGTGGTTGTGTCACCTGCCGACGGACGCGTGACGCGCATTGAAAAACTCGCGCCGGATGACCCACACTCGCCTACCACAGTCAGCATTTTCCTCTCTCCCTTTGATGTGCATATCAACCGCGCGCCTATCGCCGGGGAGGTCACAGATGTGACCTACACCAGCGGAAAATTCCTGATGGCCACCAGAGACGAAGCGAGTTTGGTCAACGAGCAGAGCGCCATGACCATTCGAGGAGAGCAGATGACCGTGGTGTGTAAGCAGATCGCTGGCGTGGTAGCGCGTCGGATTGTTTGTTGGAAGCGTCCAGGCGACCGTCTATCTCTGGGAGAGCGCTTCGGTCTGATAAAATTCGGCTCGCGGACGGACTTAGTGTTACCCCATCAAGTCGAAATCATGTTGAGCGTTGGTGCGCGGGTTCGCGGCGGCGTAAGTATTATTGGGAGAATCAACAATGGTGAGTAGAGCAGTTCGTAAAGAAGTGGAGGAGGAGGCGGGTTCGCGTGGGCACCAGAGCCTCAGGAAAGGCCTGTACATACTGCCGTCTGCTTTCACGGCGGCAAACATTGGGATGGGATATTATGCCGTGATGGGAGCGTTGCGCGGCTTTCAACTACTCAATGGAGGGACTGATTCCGAACTGTTGCGAGCGACGGCCCATTTCGACAGCGCTTCAAGAGCCATTGGCTGGGCGATACTATTCGACACCTTGGACGGGCGGATCGCACGCCTAACGAAAACTACAACTGAAATTGGTGTACAGTTCGATTCGATTGCGGACGTGCTCACTTTTGGTATCGCGCCTGCCGTGCTCGTCTATGCATGGGGCTATGGTGCCACGTTCGCTGATGGAAGCGACTTGCACAAACTCGGCTGGTTTATCTCATTCATGTTCCTGATTTGCGGAGCATTTCGTCTGGCTCGTTTTAACGTACAGGCGACGAGACCGCGAACCTTGGCCGAAGGCACAGCTAAGGTGGACAAGAAGAGTTTTATAGGCCTGCCAATTCCTGCGGCTGCTGGCCTCATCGCGGCTATTGTCCACTTCGCACCCATGCCCCTGGCGCATTACGAAAGGGATTTGCCGACTTTATACAGTAGTCTAATGATGGCACTGATGGCTGTCTTGGCCGCGCTAATGGTCAGTCCGCTGCGCTACTCCAGTTTCAAGGCCATCGGGGTAGGCAAACGAAGCACCATGAAGGCAATGATTTTAATAGCAGCGACAGGGATGCTCATATGGTTGTATTCTCGTTATGTCCTATTGTTACTCATCTCTGCCTATGTGGCTCACGGAATAATTTTAAGGGTCTGGTCTTTTTTACGTACACGCTTTGCTCAGGCTAATAACCCGAGTGAGTCATCTATTCCATAGGTTGTATCTCATTGGGGCACGCACGCGCCGCAACGTTACGTGCTATAGCTATAGGTTATGCGAATCAAGGGTAGAAATCGTGCAAGTGGAATCAATGGCTTACGGTCTGTGTCATGGCGAAAGTTTTAAGGCCAGATGCATAAGCCCTTTGTTTTCAATAGGCGTCATTTTCTACTCTTGATTCGCATAGGTTACAAATAAATAGCAATCTCTGTTATTCGTGATCTTCGGTCAGGACATTAGTATAAGCTTTCAAGCCCCTGCGTGTCGTTAATAGTAGTAAATTGCCTGCAAGCACAGGGGATGCAGCGGTATTGCCGTCTTCGCCGACGGGTAAACTGTTAAGCTTTTTCCCGTCCCGCAGGTCAAGAATCACGCATTCGTCTCCAGCAAGGGGAGCAAAAATCACACTGTCTCCGATGGCTAAAGGCTGAGCGATAATCCGCCCCGCGAGTTGGCGTTTCCAGAGTTTGTCTCCTTTTCCATATGTGAGATTGTAGACAAAATTATCGAGGGAGCTGACAATTAATCCTTTTTCTGTAGGAACAATGGATTGGACGCTGCCACCCATTCGGACTCGCCAACGTAAGCGATGAGTTCGCTCATCCAAGGCGTACACGTAACCGTCTGATGAACCTAAAAATATTATTTGATTCGCCACCGCTACCGTGGCCCGAATGGCACCCCTCGTCTGATAACGCCATATTACGCGTCCTGTAGATTGATTTATGTCCAGGAAACTTCCTCTTTCATCACCAATATACAAATGATCTTTGGATAATAAGGGCGGACAGAGAAAGGGGGATTTATGCTGATTGATCCATAATAATTCACCCGTCTGCTTCGCAACGGCATACAGCCTGCCGTCTGATGCTCCGCCGAAAAGAGTAGTCTCATTAGAAACAAGAGCACCTCGAATTGGAGCTTGAAGCGTACGCATCCATAGCGTAATGCCACTCTGACTCCCGATGGCCCGCAAAGCACCAGTAGATTGTGGGAAGTACGTAGCCGATGCTTGTGTCTCCGAAGCAATGTAAACTCCTCTTTCATCCGCTACCAGTCCAGCGGAAATTTCTCCTCCTATCTCTGCTCTCCAATTCAGATTGCCATCGAGGGTCCGAAGCGAGAGGAGGGTGCCCGTAGTGAGTGGTAGGTATATTCGCTCTTTACTAATCGCAGGGGGGAAGTTTACAGTTCTATCCATTTCGTAATGCCATCTCTCAATCAGTGGCCTGGAAAGCGAAATTTGTGCAGTTGCTCTATAACAGAAAGTGGGGACGAGAATGAGCAAGGTCAATCCGAACATAAGAATCAAAGGATACTTGTTACGTGGAAGAAAGAGGCTTAACATCATGTGTGATATTTTCACTTTAAAAATGTCTGTATTATAAACTTTCCCTAGGGCATTGGAGAATGGAAAAGTGTATTATTCAAAGGCTATGCGAATCAAGAGTGGAAAGTGAGCAATAAACAGGCGACGGCGAGTTTGCCATAGCAATGTACTTTCAACCCCTGGCTTGAACGAACGCGCGAAGCGTTCTGTAGGCCTTTTTTTTGGATCAGCCAATTGAATAAATTTTCCTGCGGCTAGCGAATCGCTGAGACAAAACGATTGTAGAGCGTCGGCACGTTGGTCTGCGGTTCGTTTCGGTGACGTTTGTATGAAGCAACCAAAAACGAGCCTTGCTCTTTCAACTCCGCTTGCGTGGCGGCGTGAAAGTAAACGTTGTCGGCGAACAAGCCGCTGTTTGCGGGCATCCGAGGCGAGAGTTCGCGCAAGGCTGCCAAATCGTGTTGTGAAGCTTTTGATAAGTGGATTCGTTCGGGTAACGGTAATCCTTTGCTTCGGTGTGCGGCGATAAAGTGCAGTTTGACGCCCCGGTGATGCTGCTGTTTGGTGGCGCAAAAGCCAGCGTCAGCTAAGCCGGCAGCGACCCGCCCACGATTGGCATGAATGCCACGAGCGAGCATCACGGGCACGGAATCAACGAGCCGGTCATCCGTTGATTGAATCTGCCATGCCGCACCCTTTAAGAGGTGTTCAATTAAGAACTCGAAAGCCGGAACGAGTTCATTCAGGCGGCGATTGAAGGCTTGATAGGCAGGCAGGGCAGGAAACCATGCTCGCCAATGATTATCAATGTAATCATAGATGCGGCGGCCAGTGGTGTGACCTTGGAGATGTCCGAACAAGTACATCGTCAACAGCTCTTCGTCCGAAAACAACGGCTGATGATTATTGCTCAGTTGCTGTTTGAGGACGGGTTGATTATCGTAGAGACGGCAGATTAGCAAGTAGAGTTCGATAAGTTTAGTTTCCACAAAATAATCTTACCAACTCACTGCTAATTGAAACTGCATAAAAGGCCACTGTGTCGCTATCCTTAACAAGATTTGTCGCCAAACATTTTTTGAAAGGAGACATGCACAATGGCCGACATTCGCCGTTTGGAGCGAACGCTTGATGAAAATGTAACTTGGAACAAAGCTCGAATCAACTTCTTCGGCGAAGTTCATCATCGCTCTCGTTCAAGTCAAGACCGTCAGTCTGGTGCATTCTCGGCGGTGATGAACGGACGCGCCAAACCTGATTCGCATTACAACCGATGCCAGCGCTTCCTTCGATTCTTCGATCTGCCTTTTGCTGAGGTCGCACATCTGGTCGTTAAACTGCTTGGCATCAAACAACACTTTGTCGTTTCGATTGACCGAACCGATTGGTACTTGGGCACGACACCTTTGAATATCTTGATGCTGAGTCTGGTCTACAAAAGCGTAGCGTTCCCTCTTTTGTGGACGGTGTTGGAGAAGAAAGGTTGTTCCAACACTGCGGAGAGAATCACCCTTTGGAAAAGTATCTGAAACTTTTTGGCAAAGATTCCCTTTCGTTTGTCACGGCAGACCGCGAATTTATTGGCCGCGAGTGGTTCCGTTACCTGCGGCGAAAGAGACTGCCGTTTCGCATCCACATCAGAAGCGCCAAGATACTGCCAGACTATGCCTTGCGATGGAAGATCGAAAGCTTGTTTGGTTGTTTGAAGTCGCGTGGCTTTTGTTTGGAAGAAACCCATCTCACCGAGCGGGAGAGACTGGAGAAACTGCTGGCCCTGTTGATGGTGGCATTTTGTTGGGCGTACATTGCGGGTCAATGGTTGGCACGCGCCATCCCAATCAAGATCAAGAAACATGATCACCTTGCGAAAAGTCTTTTTCGTCATGGGTTCGATCACTTGCGACGCATCCAATGCAATCAGGACGCGTCAGCCAAACGCTTTGATTTCATTAGACTTTGTAATCTTTTGTCCTGTACTTAGAGAGGAGACATATTTCTTTGAGCTTCACGGATCAACATCGTGGCGTCCTTATCTTAGATTTCGGCTCGCAATACACACAGCTAATTGCTCGGCGCATTCGCGAATCAGGCATTTACTGCGAAATATTGCCTTATAATGTGTTGTCCGATGAAATTCTTTCAAAAAAACCGCAGGGTTTGATTTTATCTGGTGGCCCATCTTCTGTTTATGATGCAAATGCCCCTCAACTGGCTACAGAGCTTCTTGAAGTTGTTGATTGTCCTATTCTAGCTATTTGCTATGGTTTACAACTATTAGCCTACAAACTGGGGGGGGAAGTTCGCCCTTCAAGTAAGAGGGAGTACGGATATGCTCGCCTGAATGTCGAAGCACTAGATAGTCCTCTTTTTGTCGGACTGCCAAAGGAAATTGACGTATGGATGAGTCACGGCGATGAAGTGATAAGTATGCCGCCAGGATTTCGCATAACCGCCGTCAATAATAAAATGCTTAATGCAATGGAGGACTTAAGCAAACGCATATACGCCGTGCAATTTCACCCTGAAGTCGCGCACACGATTTGGGGCAAGCAAATTATTCAAAATTTTCTTTACGGAATTTGTCACCTTGAGTCGAACTGGTCCCCACGTTCAATTATCTCAGAGCAGATTGGTAATATCCAGAATACTGTGGGTGATAGCTCTGTTATATGTGGCTTATCAGGGGGAGTGGATTCAGCCGTTGCCGCCGCCTTGGTGCATCAAGCAATCGGGAAGCGCCAGATTTGCGTCTTCGTAGATACTGGACTCTTACGTGAAGGCGAATTTGAGCAGACACGCGCATTGTTCGAGCGCAGCATGAATTTGAAGGTGATTGGTGTGCGAGCATCTGATAAGTTCCTCAGTGCTTTAGCGGGTGTTGATGATCCGGAGAAGAAGCGCAAAATAATTGGAAAAACCTTTATTGATATCTTTGAGGAAGAAGCGCAACGCATCGGGTCTGTTGAATTTTTAGTTCAGGGAACTCTTTATCCTGATGTTATTGAGTCAGTCTCCGTGCGTGGCCCGTCATCTGTTATTAAGAGTCATCACAACGTTGGGGGCTTGCCAGAACGAATGAGGTTGAAATTGATAGAACCTTTACGCGAGCTTTTTAAGGATGAAGTGCGAAAGCTTGGGCATGAGCTAGACATTCCAGCAGAAATTTTGAACCGGCACCCTTTTCCCGGCCCAGGATTAGCTATCAGAATTATAGGTGAGGTGAAGTATGAAGATTTGAAATTGTTGAGAAATGCCGACCGTATTTTAGAAGAGGAATTAAAATTAGCTAACCTCTATCAAAGTGTCTGGCAAGCTTTTCCTGTCCTTCTTCCAATCTCTAGTGTAGGAGTAATGGGAGACTATCGGACTTATGAGCGGGTAATAGCTGTGAGGGTTGTTACCAGTACCGACGGGATGACGGCTGATTGGGCACGCCTGCCGTATGATATTCTTGCGCGTATTTCTACAAGAATTATATCTGAAGTGTGCGGTATCAACCGACTAGTCTATGACATTACTTCTAAACCGCCTAGTACTATTGAGTGGGAATAGTTATTGATGCGAATCAGTAGTTGAAAAGACAGACAAACAGCAGATTGAGTAGAATTTTCTTGCTTATGGAAAATCTACTGATTGAAATCTATCTGTTTGTCTGTCAAACCTACGATACATATTCGGAAACTTGTTATCAACGCTTGAGCAATAATTCAAAGCCGGAGTTCACTGATCAAGAGCTAATTACCATCTGGTTCTTCGCTCACTTAGAGGGCTGCTTCGAGAAAAAGAAGATGCATCGCTTGATTGTAAAGTATTGGCGAGCGTGGTTCCCACACTTACCGAGCTATCAAACCTTTGTCCTGCGGCTGAACCGCTTGGAGCCGACTTTTCAGACTTTCGGTGCGGTCTTGTCCGGCGCTGTGGCCGCGCAGAGAGCGCCAGAGTTTGATCACCTGGTAGACTCATTGCCCGTGATGCTCGCCCAGCACGGCAATTCTTACGGTGCGCGGGTCGGGCGCGAGATCGCCGAGATTGGATATTGTGCTGCCAAGAAAACCCGCTTTCATGGCGTGCGCCTGCACTGCATTGCACAAAGACGCACAGGATGCTTACCGCTGCCCTCTCAAGTCTGGCTCTGTGCAGCCTCGCATCACGATTCAAAAGCCTTCATTGAGCAGCAGCCGGAAGAAGTAGCCTTCACCGAACTCTTTGGCGATCTGGCTTATCCGACACCACAGATCATCTCGCACTTGAAAGAACAGCAGACGCGGCTGGTGGCGCCACAGAAAAGGGCGAAAGGCAAAGAGCTAACTCTTGATGAGAAGTATTACAACCGTTTGGTGCGTCGCATTCGTCAACCCATTGAAAGTCTCTTCAACTGGATACAAGAGAAGACCCAGATTCAAAGAGCGAGCAAAGTGCGCTCAACAGACGCGCTAATGATTCATTGCTGGGGAAAACTGGCAGTCGCTTTCTTTCTCCTCGTTTTCAACTACTGATTCGCATATTTGCACATCGGACTAGTCATTTAACAGGCATTTGTTTAGAGCGTTAATCAACTGTTTAAAGCAGAAAATAATTGGCTTATAGTATTTACGGGCGACGCTGAATTAAGTCCAGATTTACTGAAGAGCAGACTGGAGTGCACCCCAAAAGTGAGACAACCAGTTAGGGTGATACCGATTGTGTGTTTAGCTGCTCGAACTCTACGGGAGGCATGTAGCCCAGCGCCGAGTGCAGCCGTTTCTGATTATAGACCGTTTCGAGAAAATGGCTGATGCAGATTCGCGCCTCCGCCATCGTCTCATATTCGCGCAGATAAACTTCTTCGTATTTGAGCGTCTTGATGAAGCTTTCCGCTTGGGCATTGTCGTAAGCATTACCGCGTCGGCTCATGCTGATGCGCACTTGATGCTCTTTGAGTAAAGCAGTGTAGTCGAGCGAAGCATACTGCACGCCCCGATCCGAATGATGCACCAACCCCTTGGTTATAGTACGGACCAGACAGCGCCATCCGTAGTGCGGCGAGCGCCAACTTCCATCGTTATCTGTCCGACCATGCGCTCAAGGTCTGCAATGCACGCTTCGTCTTTGTAGGTATGGCCGTTTCCGGCGAAGGCGCGTTCGGCATACTACTGATGGAGTTTGCGCCGCTTGATAATCGTGTTTGGATGAAGTTGATGCTCGCGCGCGGCCTACACCACACTCTTGCCCGCTTCGACTTCGCGCACGACTTAGAATTTGAACTCTTTGGTGAACTGGCGTCGCTTGAGGGTCATGGTTGCTCTCCTTTTGCAAGGATACCACCCTAACTACCTGTCTCATTTTAGGGGTGTACTCCAGTTTGTTTCTTTACGCCTATCAAGTTGATAAGGCGTTCATTGAACCTTACCCCAAAAAGTAGAGAGCCAGATAAGACACTTTTAGAGCCTCCACGATAACCGATAGAATGGAGGCACGATGAAAGAAAGAAAACAATATACGAAAGAGTTCAAAGAGGGCGCAGCCTGACTCGTGAATGAACAGGGACGCACGATTGCGGACGCGGCCAAGAGTCTGGGCGTCTCGCCGTGGACAATGTCGCGATGGGTCAGAGCGGCGAAGCATGAAGGGGCGGATGCGTTTCGCGGGCACGGGCAACGCACGCCGCTCGAACAAGAGAACTTTGAACTGCGGCAACAGGTTAAGCAGCTTGAGGAGGAGCGCACCATCCTAAAAAAGGCCGCGGCGTAACAATGCCCGGCAGTCTCCGGTAAAGTACGCCTTCATGCGCGATCACGAAACGGAGTTCAGTGTCGCCGCCATGTCGAGGGCGCTCGATATCAGCGCCTCCGGCTATTATCGTTGGCGTAAGCGTCCACAGTCTGAGCGGGCGCGGGGGAACGAGCGGTTGTTGAAAGAAATCAAAGCCGTGCATGAGGCGAGTCGCGCGACCTACGGTAGCCCGAAGATTTATCGCCGGTTGCGGCAACAGGGCGAGGCGGTCAACCACAAGCGGGTGGCGCGCCTGATGAAAGAGAAAGCGATTTGCGCCAAGCGCGTCAGGAAGTTCCGAGTTGCAACGACTAGTTCGCGGCACTCGTTGCCGGTGGCGGAGAACGTGCTGGCGAGAGAGTTCACGACCGAGAGGCCGAATCAGGTCTGGACTTCGGACATCACCTACGTCTGGACTCAGGAGGGTTGGCTCTATCTGGTCGTCTTTCTTGATCTGTATTCACGGCTCGTCGTCGGATGGGCGGTGAGTGAGCGGCTGACGACCGAGTTTGTCGAGCGGGCGTTTAGACAAGCCCAACATCGGCGCGGTCAAGCAGTGTCGCCACTGGTGCATAGTGATCGTGGGAGAAAGTCGCGCGAGTCATGCGTTCCGGGCGAAACTTGCGGCGTGGCACTGCCGGCAAAGTATGTCGCGACGTGGCAACTGTTGGGACAACGCGGTCACCGAAAGTTTCTTCGGCATCTTGAAGGCCGAACTCGGGGATTGCTTCGAGACGCGGCAGCAAGCAGGCGACCTGCTCTTCGATTACATCGAAGTCTTCTACAATCGCCAGCGAATGCACTCGGCCAGCGGATACTTAGCGCCGACTGAGTATGAAGCGCGCTACTATCAAGCGCAATTGAAACAAGCGGCGTGAGGCTCGACAAGAGGCTTATCTGCCTCTCCACTAAATAGGGTAAGATTCAGTTCTGGAGTGAGATTCACAGAGATGGTTGTGCAAAATTCAATTAATGAAGATGAGAGTGATATCGCCTTTAGTAAGGCTATTGAGCGCGTCAAATTAGCTAGGCATGCTGATAGGCCGTACACAAGTGACTTTATCTCAAAGCTGTTTACGGAATTCATCGAATTACGTGGAGATCGTCGGTTTGCTGACGATCCGGCATTGATTTGTGGATTTGCTCACTTCCATAATATCCCTGTCGCTGTCATGGGACATCAGAAGGGGCGAGATACGAAGCAGAGGCGATTTCGCAATTTCGGGATGCCTAAACCCGAAGGTTATCGCAAAGCTTTGCGTGTTATGAAATTAGCTGAGAAATATGACCGTCCCATTATTACTTTTATCGATACTCCGGGAGCCTATCCTGGAATTGATGCGGAAGAACGTGGTCAGGCAGAGGCCATAGCACGTAACCTATTCGTTATGTCTCGATTACGAGTTCCGATAATTGTTACGATAATCGGTGAGGGGGGGTCAGGTGGAGCATTAGCCATAGGTGTTGGTGATCAAATTTTGATGTTAGAGAATTCAATCTATTCAGTTATTACACCCGAAGGTTGTGCGGCGATCCTGTGGAAAGATGCAGGACAGGCATCACATGCAGCCGAGTCACTACGTCTTACAGCAGAAGATTTATTTAAATTAAAAATCATTGACAAAATCGTTGTTGAACCTAAAACGGGCGCTCATACATCGCCTGAAGAGACAGCACGTTCACTTGATGAGTCAATTCTTTTAAGTTTAAACCAATCTCGTTATCTTTCATCTGTTGAGCGTCTTACAAAGCGTTATGAAAAGTTAAGGATGTTGGGTTATTAAGATATTGTGTATTCAACCAGTCAGTACAATGCGCTTATCTCTTCAAATGGCATCTCCGTGCGTTGCTGGTTAATGGCATATTCGTTGCCGGCAATAAATCTACAAAACAGGCGAAAAGTCTTATCCCTGCGGTGAGTTGTAGTTAAACAAATGACCAAATAAGAATGAAAAACTCATAGATTGGCTTAAAAGTTATCTCGCGCTGTATGATGTGGCTCTGTTACACTCGTATCCTGAAGGGAACTCAATAGATGGAAAAGACCAGCGTTTATATAGAGACATTCGGCTGTCAGATGAATACAGCCGATACGGAACGCGCTGAAAGTAAATTCCGAGCTTCTGGCTATGATGTTGTCAACGATTCGACTACAGCTGATGTCGTACTTTTTAATACCTGCTCTGTAAGGGCTCGCGCAGAACAAAAGCTCTACACGCGTATCGGAGAAATCAGGCGACTGAGAGCCGGTAACGAGCCGCTAATGGGTGTGATGGGGTGCGTTGCGCAGTTGGAGGGAGCGGCCATATTTGATCACGCCCCTGCGATCCGTCTAGTAGCCGGCACACGCGCAACAGATAGACTTCACAAACTGATTGAGAGAATCAAAAACGGTGAGCGAAGAGCGCTTGATCTGGGGGAGCGTCAAGAGGGAGAAGTATGGGATGTGTCGCCTGTCGAACGACACTCGCGCTATGTTGGATTCGTTCCAATTATTGAAGGGTGTAATAAATTTTGTACATATTGCATTGTTCCATTCTCGCGGGGGAGGGAACGCAGCCGGGACGCTGATGAGATCATAAGTGAAGTGCATCGGCTGAAATCCGAGGGCTTTCAAGAAATTCAGCTTATTGGTCAAAACGTTAACAGCTATCGCCCCAAATCGGATATTGGGATTGCGGAGTTTAAGGGGGCGACACCGTTCTCACGATTGCTTAGGGCCGTTGCTTCGACGGGAATGCCGAGGATAAAATTTACCACCTCGTTCCCGCGGGATTTTCATGCTGATATTGTGGCCGCCATTGACGAGTATGAGAATCTTTGTAATTGGGTGCACCTGCCTGTGCAGTCTGGCAACGACCGTGTACTAAGGGCTATGCGGCGGGGATATAAAGTTTCCGATTACCTCTCGCGTATTGCTTCCATCAAAAACGCGCGGCAGAAAATCTCTCTGACTACTGACATTATCATTGGTTTTCCAAGCGAGGAGTCCAAAGAGTTCGAAGATACAATGCGCTTAGTCGAACAATGTCAATTTGACGGCATTTATATCTTCAAGTATTCAGAGAGGAAAGCAACTCCTGCGTCAAGATTGGTAGATGGCGTGACAGAAGGTGAGAAAACGGCACGTTTTTTGGCACTGGAGAAATTGCAGATGGAGATACAGAAAAAGAAATACAGTGAATATATAGGGAGAGAGGTTAAAGTATTAGTGGAAGGAGAGAGCGCAAAATCGGCGATTGATTTGACAGGGCACACTACGTGTCACAAGGTCGTGAATTTCAGAGGGACGGCAGAGCTATTAGGCAAAATTGTCAAGTTAAAGATATCGGAAGCAAAGGTTCACAGTCTATATGGGGAACTTGTGGCTTGATGGCAGGTAGTGCAAAGAGTGAGGTGTCTGAATGGAAATTGAAGTTAAAATCAGAGGGTTAATGATGGATCCTAATAGTGGCACACCCATTATTATACTAAAAGATGTACACAGTGAGACAATGCTGCCGATCTGGGTCGGAGCCTATGAAGCCAATGCCATCGCCCTTGAAATCGAAAAAATAACACCTCAAAGACCCATGACACATGATCTTTTGCGCAACATGATTATTGAAATGGGGGCGCAAATTGAGCGTGTGGTGGTCACCGAGTTGCGTGAAAACACCTTCTTTGCGGTCATTGAAATGCGTAATGGCGCTGGAGACGCTTTAATGCTAGACTCCCGCCCGTCCGATGCCATTGCTCTAGCTCTCCGCGCTGATTGTCCCATCTTTGTCAATGAAGATGTCATACGCGCTTCCCGAAATACTGTCTCGGATGATGAAGAAGAGTCCTCTGAAGGCGACGACGAGTGGCCGGATATCATAGGTGAAGCAGGCGACCTTCCGATGTAGGAGGTGTGTGGCCTTACTTAATTATTCACTCGATCGTCTTTGAAAGCTGTGAAAGCATAAGCCTTTGAGTATAGTCATTGCCATAGCAAACCAAAAAGGAGGGGTGGGTAAAACCACAACTGCTATTAATCTCGCTGCGGCCTTTGCACAGCGTGGTCGTCGCGTACTCCTGTTGGATCTGGATCCACAGGGCAACAGCTCCATCTCTTTTCTTGACCCGCAGACCGTTGATCTTTCGGCCTATGAGATGCTAATAGATGGGGGGGCGCTGACAGGCTATATCTATCGCACTGCGGTAGAAGGCTTAGAAATGATCCCCTCTAGAATAAGCCTGGCAAAGCTGGAATCGAAATTGGTCGGTGATTTTGACGCTCCCTTCCGTTTAAAGGATCGTTTGGAGGCACTTCGCGATCAGTACGATGTTGTTTTCATAGACACTCCGCCTACACTGGGCCTTATTACCGTGAACGCTCTGGTCGCTGCCTCCCATGTTCTCATTCCTATCCAATCATCTTACTTTGCTCTCGAAGGAACGGACGATCTTTTGGAGACGATTGAAAAGGTTAAAGCACGACCAAATCCCAACTTACGTGTTATAGGTGTAGTCGTCACGCTTCATGATAAGCGGACGACACTGGCGCGCGAGGTTCATGAGCAGATAAGAAATGTTTTCGGAGCCCAGATGTTTGAAACTGTTATCACGAAGAGCGTTCGTCTGGAGGAAGCTCCTGCATACAAAGAATCAATTTTCAGTTTTGCGCCGCAATCATCGGGAGCCTTGGAATATGCCAAACTTTGCGAAGAGGTAATCAGTCGTGTCTAGAAAGGGACTTCCTACCAGCGTTCATATGCGACATGATGCACATTATGTCGAAGAATTGTCTGGACAGCGCCCGACGCCCATCGGACGTCTAATTGCTGTGGATAAACTCAATCCAAATCCAGAACAACCTCGAGTGGAAATAGGAGATTTAGTTGACTTGACAGCGTCAATTAAAGACAAGGGAGTTCTGGAGCCCCTGTTGGTTAAACCATTTGACGGTGGTCGCTGGATGATCATCGCAGGTGAGCGCCGCTGGCGGGCTGCACGGGCAGCGGGTTTACGGGAGGTACCTTGTATTGAAATGGATGTTGATGACCGTGCGGTGGCTGAAATAGCGCTCATTGAAAACATGCAGCGAAAGGATTTGACCCCTTGGGAGGAGGCAGATGGACTAGCGGCTCTATGTGAGCGTTTTGGCTATACACATGAGGAAGTCGCTGGAAAAGTAGGCAAGAGCCGGAGCAGTGTTACTGAAGCGCTCTCAATAGCGACTCTCCCGGAAGATGTGCGAGAGCAATGTCGGCGCGCGGGCATTAATGTCAAATCACTATTATTACAAGTTGTGAGACAGCCTGATATACCCTCTATGCATTCCATGATAAAAGAAATTACCGCACGCAGCCTGACTAGGGATGAAGCGCGAGATGTCAGGCGCACGCGCGTTAAAGGTGGGGTTAATACAGATAGCCTTTTAAAGCAGTCCCCATACATATTTCGATATCCCCTGCCTGACGATAGTGGGAAAATTGAACTGCGATTCCGCCGGGCAAATGTCAGCCGAGCGGAAGTTGTCAGCGTCCTTCGGGTTGTTTTGGAGGAGTTGGAAAAAGAAATCACACATAACACGAATGCGTCTGATAACACTAGCTTTGATAGCTAGCCATATTTTCCATCAATTTATATCAGGCAGCCCTTTTCGTCTTATCGCTGGCATGTCGCTGGAGTGCACGGGCCCATCTCTCCAGTGTAGGCTGAAAGGGCTTGAAGAGTCGGGAACGAAAGCTATTCTCCTTTTGCACCCATACTCGCAGATGTTTCTCAGTGTAGGCACGCACGGAGGACTCAAGTTGAGTTTTTTTTACTGAATGGCGTAGAGTCAAGTAATAGTGCTGACCGATTAGGGAAAAAATAACAGACGCAAAGTTTCCTTTAAAAGATAGTCGTGGAAGAAGTCGTTTATAAAAGGCTCTGGGGCGGGGAAGTAGTGGGTTAATCGCGACCTCTAACCAAGCAGCTTGAGAGCCTTGCTTAGGATGATATAAGCCTGGGAGCATCGGGAGTTGAGATGCTTGTATGCGAAAGTCCTTGATTTCATCGACGACTCTAACGCGTTCAATCCCTCGCAAGTGTTCCCTGGGAGGCGTCGCGAGAATTTTATGGAGAAGCGCTTCAGTTCGAGGTGGTAGCTTTGCCGTCGTGCAAATTTCAACTTTCATAAATATCTCCTCATTTGAATGAACTCCAGGGAAAATTAATTGTAATACTTATACCTGACTTAAGGAAGTCCTGGCTTCAATCGGCTTTGCACAAAAATTCAAAATGGCTACATGATATTGAGTTGGAAATAAACCTTGCTCCAACATCTTGGAGTGATCGCCTCTTTTTTGTGCAAAGTCTCTTCAATCCATAAAAATATTTTTAAAGTTAGATAGGGAATGGGATGTTGAACCAAAGTCGAATGTGTTCGGACTGTGTGATTTGGGCACGGGCCTCCTTTTCTATGGAGCTAGAAGCCTGGGATACGCCATCACAGAGCAGTCCCGTCGCCCTACATCCGAATACGGTAATATCTTTTTCATGGTCGCAGGCCTTCTAAATTACTTATTAACGCTGGACGCTTTTGACATCGCCGCACGGAGAAAATCATGACCCATTTCTTTTCGATGTTGCTATTTGCAGCTTTCGTCGCATTAATCTTCGGCACCGTCGGGCGAGAAAACACTGGTTCGCGATTAACATATGGCCTGAAAATTTTTGGCGAATTTATTGGGGCAGGATTAATTCTGTCATGGCTTTTGTACATGCTGCCTTAAGACATAGGGACAGGTGCCAAATTTAGTTATGGGGTTGATTGAAACTGAGGCAATAGTCCTCCGCACTTATAGGCTTGCGGAGGCAGATAAAATCGCAATCTGCTTAACGCAAGAGGCAGGGCTGATGCGTGGCGTGGCGCGCGGTGCAAGGCGACTCAAAAGCAGGTTCGGTGCCGGATTGGAACCATTTTCGCTAATAACCCTGGAGTATTTCGAGATAGAGGGGCGCGAACTTGTCTCAATCCGGCGGGCCGAGATATTGAAGTCTTTTTTTAACTTAGCCACAACGCCGGATGTCGTTGCCATAATGGAGTATCTTGTTCAACTCGTCATTGATTTTGCCCCTCCCCAACAGCCGGAAGAGAAGTTGTTTCGAATGGTGAGAGCATGTTTTGCCGCTGCAATCGCTGAACCAGCATTGATATCCCATATCACCCTCTATTATGAACTATGGATGTTGAAATTATCCGGGTTTTTACCGGATTTCAAGACCTGTGGGAGATGTCAGCATAAACTAATCCCAAGCGCAATGCCCGTCTATTTAAATTTCGAAGGTATCCTTCGCTGCAAAGGGTGTAAGAATGAGAGCTTCCAAGTTATGAATGGAGATTTGTACAAATTAATTCGTTGGATGCCTGTGAAGCCTCCATTAGAATGGTCAAATATGTGTGAAAAGCTATCTGAACACGCTCGGAGTGACCTGATCCGAATCAATCGAAGCTTAATCACTCGAGCTTTAGAGAAGGAACCACGAGGTCGCACTGCACACGCCTCTGGTATCTGAGAAATATGTACAGGAGGGTTTACTTACTCCGTCTGAATACACATCGCGGAAATTCAATGAGTGCAGGTTTCCGACTGGCGTAAGGGTGCGCCAAATAGAGCTGACTGCAAGCCGTGCAGCAACCTACGCTTGAAATCTCTTCATCCGTAGCAAACTCTTGCCCATTTGGTGACCGCCGTGAGCACCTTATATGCCATTGGCCGCATCAACTCCTTGTGCCGAAGTTGCGCTTACAATTTGAATTTTCACGTATGAACATGAAAGGGAAATTGATATATAGATACGTTTTAAGCGCCATATTTCCATATTTATTAATGGCGCTGACAATCCTGACCACAATTTTGCTCATACAACAGGGCACTAAATTTACAGAGATAATGGGAGGCATGCGGGCACCCTGGAGTTTAGCGGTTGAGGTCATCATAGCATTGTTACCGAATATCCTCATTTTTACATTGCCCATGTCAATGCTGGTCGGCACCGCAACGGGCTTCAGCAGGCTGGGAAGCGACAGTGAACTCACAGCAATACGCGCGGCTGGTATTGGAACCTGGCGAATTTTATCACCTGTACTTGGATTGGGGGTGCTACTGAGCGGCATAACTTTTTACGTGGGCTTCGAACTTGCCCCTCATGCTGCACAGAGCCTAAGAGAAATTGGGATGCGTGCGGCCATGTTTCGCCTAGAATCACCAGTGGAACCTCGAAGCTTCAACACGGAAATACCAGGGAAAGTCATCTACATTAGAGATGGTGATCAAGAGCATGGATTGTGGGAAGGCGTATTTATATATTGGCAGGATAAAAATAAGCCGGTCCGCTTGATAACATCTCGACAGGGCCGTATTGACGTCTCAGGAGAACAGAGCGAACTA
>JAIVJG010000277.1 GCA_020200155.1 Acidobacteriota bacterium
GATGTCCTCGCGTTGCAGGCAAAAGCGAATCGCGCGCAAGCCCAGCGCAGGGTTGCGCTCGGCTTCAAGTTTGAACTCCCCCCCAACCTTGTCGCCGCCCAGATCGAACAGGCGGATGGTCGCCCCGTCCGCGCCCGCGACGTGACCGACCTCTTCATAAGCCGCGCACTGCTCGTCCTCGCCCGGCATCGTGCCGTGATAGGAGAGCAGAAACTCCGAGCGGTAGAGGCCGATGCCACGCGCACCGTAGCGCCGCACGCCCTCGTACTCGACGGGCAGTTCGACGTTGGCTCGCAAGGCTATTTCCACACCGTCGAGCGTGAACAGAGGCTCGCGCGATGCGTCGCCTACGGTTGCCGTGGCGGGCAGTTCCGCGCGCGATGTCTGATTCGACTGGTGAAGTTGAAGGGCCGCAGGCGAGGGGTGCAGCACGACTTCACCCGTCTGTGCGTCAACCACAATGGCGTCGCCCGTGCGCGACTGGCGGTAGAAATCGCGCAGGCCAACGACGGCGGGGATGCCGAGGCCGCGCGCGATGATGGCCGTGTGCGAAGTCCAGCCGCCCATGTCGGTGGCGATGGCCTTGATGTGCGTGAAGTCGAGTTCGGCGATGGTCGAGGGCATCAATTCTTCAGCGACGATGATGGCGTCTTCACTCAGATGACGGCTCGGCAGACTTTCGCCGCTTAGCGCCACGAGCAGACGCCGTGTCACGTCCTCGATGTCGGAACTGCGCTCGCGCAGGTAGTCGTCTTTGATCTCGGCGTAGACGGAGAGCAGTTGATCCGTCACGACCTTGACGGCCCATTCGCTGTTGACGCGCTCGCCGCGAATCCACGTCTCCACGTCCTCGTTCAGCTTGCGGTCTTCGAGCATCAAGAGGTGCGCGTCGAAGATGTACGCGTGCTCGTCGCCCAGCACGCGCTCGGCGCGTTTCTTGATGGCGAGCAACTGCCTGCGTGACAGGCGCACAGCCGCGCGAAAGCGCCGCACCTCGCGTTCGATCTCCGACTCGTCGAGCGTCACACGGTAAATGTAGTGCCGCGCGCCCGTGTGTATGCGCAGCACGCGCCCGGCGGCCAGCCCATCGGAGACGGCGACGCCGCGCCAGTGATGCTCCTTTTTTTCTCTCTTGTCCTTCACTCTTCGGTTTCCCCGAACCCGCTCGTAATCAACTCGCACATCGCTTCGAGCGCCGCGACTTCGTCAACGCCCTCGGCGACGATGCACAGCTCCGTGCCGCGCGAGGCGGCCAGCATCAACACGCTGAGAATTGACTTTGCGTCCGCCGAGGCGCTCCGGTCGGCGCGTTCCAGACGCAAAGCGCACCGGAATGCGCCCGCCGTCCGCACCAGACGCGCGGCGGCGCGTGCGTGCAGGCCCAGGCGATTAATGACCGTGACGCGCCGCTCGACCATTCAGTTTTTCTTCGCCCCTCCTGAGAGCAGGTCGCCTGCGAGATAAATACCCTCGCGCCCCTGATCGCGCACGCGCGCGGCAATCTCGTCGAGAGACTCTTCGCCCGTCTGTCCTGCGAGCTTAATGACCATCGGCAGATTCACGCCCGTGACCACCTCCACTTCGCCCTCTTTGAGGAACATGGCGGCGATGTTGGTCGGCGTGCCGCCGAACATATCTGTCAGGATGAGCACGCCGCGCCCCTCGGAGATGCGCGCGATGGCGCGCTCAATCTCGTTGCTGGCGGCGTCCACGTCGTCGTGCCAGCCGATTGAGATAGCCGTCATGTGACTGATCGGGCCGATGATTGTCTCGGCAGCAGCCAGCAACTCGTTGGCGACCTGCCCGTGCGTGACCACCACGCCCGCGACGCGTCGCAACGTCGCGCCGCTTCCGGCTTCATCTTTGTCAATCTTCGGCATTCGCTTTCTCCATTCCAAATCAAAAGCAGGCAGCATCCATGTTGAAAGTTCAAATCTTCACGCTACTCGCCCACAGCTTTTCTACTTTTCGCTCTCCGACTTCTCTTTCCCGCGCACGGCTTTGCGCTTCTTCGCCTTCGCTATGTCTCTGTGCACCGCCGTCGCATCGAAGCCCACCTTGCGAAGATGTCGCGCCAGCGCGTTGGCGACCATCACGGAGCGGTGGCGTCCGCCCGTGCAGCCGATGCCGATGGTGACGTAAGACTTGCCCTCGCGTTTGTAGAGCGGCAGCAAATAATCAATCAGGTCGGCGAAGCGTCGCAGCGTCTCTTTCACTTCGGCGCTCGCGTTGAGGTATTGAACGACGCGCCGGTCGCTGCCTGAAAGCTCGCGCAACTCCGGCACGAAATATGGATTCGGTAGATGCCGCACGTCAAAGAGCAGGTCTGCATCGCGCGGAGCGCCGTGCTTGTGGCCGAAGCTGTAGACAGAGACTCGCATCGGCGCGCCTTCGAGGTCGGGGCTGAAGCGTTCGAGCAGCAGGCGACGCAGCGTGTGCACGGTGTGTTCCGAAGTGTCTATCACCTGATCGGCGAGAGCGCGTATCTGCGACATCTCTGCGCGCTCACTCTGGATGGACTTGAGCAGGCCGTCGCCCGTGTCGGCTGGGTGCGGGCGGCGCGTCTCGCTGAAGCGGCGCAGCAGTGCTTCGTCCGATGCTTCGAGAAAGAGGACGAAGACGCGCAGGCCACCCGCCCGCAGAGCGCGCAGACGCGCCGGAAACTCGCGCAGAAAGTGGCCCTCGCGAATGTTGATGACGAGGGCGGCGCGCTCGATGTGCGGCTTACGCCGGTCGTCCGTCTCGACGAGGCGCGCGAACGTCGGCAGCAACGTGAGCGGCAAATTGTCCACGCAGAAATAGCCGAGGTCTTCAAAGGCGTTCGTCGCCGAAGACATCCCCGAACCGCTCAGGCCCGTGATGATGACGATGTCCGGCGCGACCGCCGCCAGTTCCGTTCCTCCGCCCCGTTTATGAGCAGTCATTTTCCCGCCCCGCCAGCTTCAGAATTCGGCTCCCGGTCTCGTCGAACGTCCGCCGCCTGTTCGATCATCTCTGCGTGGCGCGCGACGAAACGCTGTGCGGCATCGTGGCCGGACACGCGCAGCAGGTGGACGCGCACCGCCGTCTCGACGAGCGTCGAGAGATTCCTGCCGGGGCTGACGGGCAGCAGAAAGTGTGGGACGTTAACGCCGAGAATTTCAATCGCGCGCTCGTCGAGTCCGAGGCGCTCGATTTCGCTCGTCTCGTCCCAGCGTTCAAGCCTGATGTTCAGACCGATTTGCTTCGGGCCGCTCACCGCCGAGACGCCGAACAAATCACGGATGTTGAGAATGCCGAGGCCGCGTATCTCTATGTGCTCGCGCAGCAGTTCCGGCGCGCTGCCCATCAACTGCTCCGCCCCCGTCCGGCGCACGTCCACAACATCATCCGACACGAGCCTGTGACCACGCACGATCAGGTCGAGCGCGCACTCCGACTTGCCCACGCCCGACTCCCCTTCGATGAGCACGCCGAGTCCGTAGAGATCGAGCAGGACGCCGTGGCGCAATTCGCGCGGCGCGAGCGCTTCCTGTAGGTACTGTGCGACGACGCTGATCGCAAGCGAGCTAATCAGAGAGGTCTGGATGAGCGGCAGCACGGCATCCTCGGCGGCTTCGAGGAGTTCCGGCGGCGGCATCAATCCCTTCGAGACGAGCACGCAGGAGATTTTATCCAGTTCCAGCTTGCTGATAGCCTCGCGCCTCTGCGCGGGCGTCAGTTGTCCGAGATACGAGACCTCGCTCTGCCCGACGAGTTGGACGCGGCCCGCGTGTATGT
>JAIVJG010000278.1 GCA_020200155.1 Acidobacteriota bacterium
CTTAGAAAGGTCGCGGAGAACGCCACGCTCAAGCAGCGTGAGTTCAACCGGGCCTTCGTGCTGATGCAGTACTTCGGCTACCTGCGGCGCAACCCCAACGACACGCCCGACTCTGACTTCGGCGGCTGGAAGTTCTGGCTCGACAAGCTCAACCAGTTCAACGGCAACTTTATACAGGCCGAGATGGTCAAGGCCTTCATCTCCTCAGACGAGTATCGGCATAGGTTCGGACAGTAGCCGTTATCGCGATGAAAACACAAAGACCCACTGAGTATACGTATACTCAGTGGGTCTTTCCTTTGTTAGAGGCGGAACTTTGAACGGGACAAAATAACTGTTACGTGTGCAGGGTCATTGTCATAGTGCGACAGCAATTCGCGGACAATGGCTTACACCTAATTCAATTATTCCAACTAAAAAGGCTTCACAATGAGCGCCCGACGTTACCTTTGCTCTTTGTTCCCGCTCGCTTTGTGGGGAAGCGTAAAACGGAATGTTGCGCCTTCACCAAGTTGGCTGGTAACGCTGACTTGACCATCATGTGCTTCGACAATTTGTTTGACAATGGCGAGTCCAAGCCCCATGCCTTCTTTCCTATCCGGGTCGGTTTCTAATTTCTCGAATACCTTTTCCAGCCGGTCTGCCGGAATCCCTGCGCCGTTGTCGCTGACCCAGCATTCAACCGCGCCCCCTTCTTTAATCTCGCTTGCTCTAACACTGACTTCTCCATTCGGAGTGTACTTGATGGCGTTAGAGATCAAGTTCTGAAAGACTAACGTCAAGAGATTGGGATCAGCAAACGCCGTCAACTCTTCGGAGATGTGATTGGTCAACTTCGTGTTTAAGGTTCCAGCCAACGGTTGCAGGTCGTTAATGAGATTTTCGACGAGCGCCCGCAGCTTTACTTCACGACGCTCCAACTTTCCTTCGGCATTTGCCTTCAGATTAGTTTCTTCCTGAACTACTTTGACCACAAGCGCGTTCATCCGGTTGACGTTACGCTGCACAATCTCCAGCAAATTAGCTGCCTGCTCATCCTTTGCCCCACCGGTGTAATTAGTGCCAAGAAGTTGGGCGGCTGTCGCAATAGCTGACAGCGGAGTCCTGAGATCATGCGCGACGAAAGACAGGTGTTCCTCACGACGTTGCTGCACCTCTACAGCTTTTTGCGTCGCGTAGGTCTTGACGGCCAGACCGATTGATCCATCAATAACGCGATTAACGATGTGGTTTGCTTTTCCATGAAGGCTTAAACCATGACGCTCGGCGAGGTTTTGGATGATGCTCCGCAAGGCGTTGTACTCGGCGACCACTTCCTCAATGTCGAAGCCGCTACGCAGCCGTTCCAAGCCATGAATAACGGGACATTCTTTCAATCCCGCTCCGATCATCGTTTCGTCGCTACTGGCCTCAAGCTCGCAGCCCAGCTCCTCAAGCAGTTCGAGGAGATGATCGTTAAGTGTCGGCACATCGAGATGCTCTGCGATAGGAAGTTGTCGCACCTCCTGCCGCCATTCAGCGAGCAAGGTGTCACTCTCCCGCCTGATTAATTCCGCAAGCTTGTTGAGATTTTCAATAGGCAATTTCTACTCCTTTAAATTAGCCACTGGTAAAAGTGGTGCTTTCAAACATGACACCTAGTCCTGCCCGGTGCGGTCGGCGAGGTTGGCAACGACGGCGACCAACTCATTCGGGCTGACCGGCTTCGGCACATGAATCTGGAAGCCTGCGCGCATCACCCTCCTAATGCCTGCCGGTAGCTCTCCTTAATCATCTCAGTTGTTGACTCCGCATAGATTTGCGTGGTTTCCAGTTTCGAGTGACCCAGGAACTTCTGTATCTGGTCAATCGGCATCCCGCGTTCGAGCAGTGTGGTGGCGACGGAGTGCCGCAGCAAATGCGGATACACCCGTTTCGTTATTCCAGCACGTTCCGCTACGTCTTTCACAATCTGCTGCACACGTCTGGGCGAGTAAGCCGAATGACGATTAGTCTCGAATAAGTATCCGATCTTGCGATTTCCCAGGTGCGTGCGTAATTCTTGAGAGAGTTCCGCAAGAATAGGAACGTAGCGACTCTTGCCCCCCTTGCCCTTCTCAATCAAGAGCATTTGCTCGTCAAAGAACAAATCATCAACTCGTAAGCTGACGAACTCCGACACGCGCGCCCCGCTCTGGAACAAGGTCTTAATCAGCAAGCCATGCTCACCATGATCTTTGTACGCCTGCCGAATGAGTTTTTGTTCATCATCACGTGATAAGCGGTCAACGATTTGCTTGCGCGTCTTGACTCTCGCAATGCCCAGTCGCTTGCGCGCCTCTTTTGAGACATAACGCGCTTGATCGTAAGTCAGGTGAGACTTGCGCCACAGCTTAATGGTCGCGGCAATCAACTCTTTCAAGCTGTCCGGCTGTTTAGTTGCGCGGGGCATCTCAGGTTTGTAGGCTGGTTTCGTTTTACGAGATGGAGTACGCATAAGAAGGTGTTTGAAGCGTACTCTTGGCTGAATTGGATGTCAATACTAGCGAATAATTTCGCTCTCTCGGCATTCTGCGAAATTATTCGCTTGGGCTTTACGTGATGAATATTAGTGATGAAGCCGCGAGCGGCGAAAAGGAAGAGCGGCGACTGCTCGCAGTGTTGGCTCTGCTCAGAGGCGAGCCTGCCGCTCAAGTCTGTCAGCAGTATAGCATCTGCCGCAGCGACCTCTATAAATTCAGGCGACGCGCGCTCGCCGTCGTGCGCGCTGCGATGAAAAATCAGCGACGTGGGCCGCAGCGCCCATCCAACCGTCTGCCCGAAGAAAAGGAGCGGCGCATTAAAGTTCTCTCCCAGCGCAGTCCGACCCTCAGTTCTTACCAAGTCAGTGAATCGCTCGCGCCGGACTCGCCCGGCCCCCGCACCGCCCAGCGCGTCCGCAAGCGGCTTCACTTGCCGCGCCTGAAGAAGCGCAACACTCCTTCATTCAAGGCTCATCGGTTCACTGATGACGAGAAGCAACTCATTCGGAGAATAGTTGAAGCCAAGCTCTACCTCGGGCCATACCGCCTGGCCTGGGATTTACAGAATCAATATGGACTGCGAATCAGCCCCTCTACTGTCAGGCGAGTTAAGCGAGCTATTCTCAACGAGAGGCATCCGCCGCCTGCTCCTCCCGTGTGGCGATTCTACGAGCGCAATCATCCGCATTCACTCTGGCATGGCGACTTCTTCGAGAAAGTTACGCTCACTGATGAAGACAGAACGGCTTATCAACTCACGCTGATGGACGATTACTCGCGCGCTTACGTCTATTGTGAACTCCTACGAGAGCCAACACAGAATGACACTATCAAAGCCATGATCGCCGCGATGCGGAAGTACCAGACGATCCCGAAAGGCGTAGTCTTTGACAATGGCTCACAGTTCAAAGGTTATCTCCTCTCAACCTTCTGCTCCAATCTCGGGATCAGGCTTATGCATTCGTCTGTCAGGCATCCGCAAACGAACGGTAAGCTAGAAAGAGCGTTCAGAGATGACAGACGAGAATACTACGACCAGTTCGGCGAGTGGATTTTTGATGAACTGCGTCAGGGACTCCCAGAGTATGTCCACTACCGGGAAAAAGCCTGCGCCGGTCTTTTGCGTTCTCCACAAATTTATTTCCGCGCCGTCTTGGCCTGTGGGGCTTGCGCTTTCTCTCGGAAAATCTTGAGCACTTCGCGCTTGTCCTGTTCGGTCAGGCTGCCAAGGCCGCCCGCGACCTCGAA
>JAIVJG010000279.1 GCA_020200155.1 Acidobacteriota bacterium
CTCTGCGCCGGTCACGCGCGTGCGCCCCGCGCGTCCCGCGCCTCCGGAGGACGTGAATCGCACAGAGCCTGACACGATCAACGAAGGCAGAATTCGCACTCCCTCGCCGCGCGAACAGGACGATGTCGAGTCGCCTCGTATGAGGCCCGCGCGCCCGTCGGAAGAACGTCCGTCTTCCCCGCCCGTCTCCGAACGGCCTGAGCCGCGCGTGCGCCGTCCCGAACCGGACGAGCGCACACAGCCTCCGTCGCGACGCGAAGAGCCGCCCCCTGTCCGGCAAGAGCGACACAGAGAGGAGCCGCCACCTGCTCACGCCGAGCCGCCGCCCGCGCGCTCCGCCGAGCCGCGCGAACGACCCGCAGCGCCCACGAGGCCGCCTTCAGGTCGCAACAAGGGCGAGGAGGATCAACCTTGAGAACGTGAACGGGGCTGACGTTCTCGTTGATGGTGTTGAAGCGGCGTGCGCTCACGACCGACGCACAAGTCGCACGCCGTTTCAACGCCCACGAGCGCGGGCGACTCGCGCGCTAAACAGCGCCGGCGCATACGCGTGACTCTCGCGACACTCGGCGAAAGCGTTGAGAGCTTCAATGGCAGTCTTGAGGCTCGAACGTCAACGCCGAGCGCCGCCGAAAGTTTCGAGTGTACGGCCTGCCCGCTTGCGAACGAATCTCCCGCGCTCGCGAAATCTGCACGACGACATAAGGAAGCTATTTGATGACCGCCCGCACACGTTTTCATTTATCCATTTGCACGCTTGTACTGGCATTAGTCACGGCTTCATGGCCTTTGTCGCCCGCCGTCCACGCGCAGAATGCCGCCGAACGTGAGTTTCGGCCTGACGTGCGCCGCGCGCTCGCGTCCCGGCAAGCGCCCGCAAAACTTCCCACGCGTGATGGCGCATACCAGCCGCAGCGCGTTGAAAATCCGGAAGCCGCGACCCTCGCGCGCCCCCTGCCATCCGTGCAGAATTCAGCGCGCCGCACGCCGCAGCCAGCCCCTCGCCGGAAGAATAATGCTTCGACTTCAGGCGCGAACGTCAACGTCGTCTCTCTGCCGCGCGTCAGTGTGGGCACGCCGCTCAGCCGCGTGCTGCACACGTCGCAACTGAGTCTCGCCAATTCGAGCGGCACGCATGAAGAGTACGTTGACCAGTCGGGCAACTTCGTCGCCGACGAGCGCACGACGTTCGACGCGCGCGGCGGCTCCTACGACATAGCGGTCGGACGCTCCGGCACGCGCTACGAAGTCTTCACAGCCATTGACGACCGGGGTACGGCCACGACCGCCGACGACGTTGACACAGGCGTGCTCGTCGTCGGCCTCGACACCAACGGCGACTACGTGCGCGACTCGTCCAGCACCTTCGACCTCGGACGCGATTTCGGTCTGCCCTCTGCCGTCTCCGTCGTCACCGGCACGTCCGTCGCCGGGCGCGAGTTCGTCATCGTCTCATCCAGCGGCTTCTTCAACAGCCAGGACTCGCACGACCCGAAGAACGAGCCGTCGCCCGGCGTCGTCCTGCTCGTGCGTGACTCTTCCACCGGCGGCTTCGACAACTCACTTTCGCGCTCGCTCCTGCGCGTCGGCGATAATCGTATTTTCAACGCGAACGCGCTGACGCTGCTGCCGAATAACAATCTCGTCATCGCCGACTTTCAGTCGAACGAACTGCGTATCGTCCGCGACACGAACGGCGACCGCATCCCGGACATGCTCGACCCCGTGCCCTTCTACCAATTCAAATTTTCCGACGACGCTCCGCTCGACATCGCCGCCAACTCGCGCGGCGTCATCTTCTCCCACTCAGCCGGCAACAGCACGCCGCTGCTTGCCGTCTACGATGACAACAACGACGGCTTCGCCGACAGGGACGAAGTGGTCGTCAGCGGCCTTTCCATTGACAACAATCTCGTCCTCCACGGCCTGACGGTCGAGCGCGACGGAAGCGTCTACATCGTCGAAGACGCGATGGGCGCGAACGACCTGCCCGCCGACGGCGGAAACGGCGGCGTCCCGCAGATTGACGCCTTCCCCGATCCGGCCTTGAACGGCTTCCTGCGCGACGGCGCGATCTTCGCCGAAAGCGACAACCCGAACACGCTCGCGCTCTCCGGCCTTTCTTTCGGTGTCGAGACGGTGCTCGCACCCGTCGGCCACCTGACGTTGACGAACAGCGCGAGCCTGCAAGGCGCGGCGACCTCTGACGGCCTTGCGACTATTCAAGGCGCGAGCTTAACGCGCGGCGCGAGCGGCGCGACTCAGGACGAGGCGACTACGCGCGGCCTCTCCGTCAACATCGAAGGCGTCTCCGTGCCCGTACTTTCTTTCAGCGACACGCAGATTCACGTACACGTCCCGAAAAGTCTGGGCGCGGGCGTCGGCTCCGTCGTCGTCTACCTGAACGGCAACGCGCTCGCCGCAGACGACGCGAGCATTGCGAGCACGAACCCCGGCCTCTTCACCATCCCGCAGAGCGGCGCGGGCGAAACGGTCGCACTGCTCGTCTCCGGCAACCGTTACACGCGCGGCCCCTTCCCCTCGAAGTTCGACAACAAATCCTCCGTCGTCGCACTCTTCGGCACAGGCTGGCGCAACTCCCTCCCCGTCGCCGTCACCGTCGGCGGCAAACCCGCGAACGTTTCTTACGCCGGAAAGTCGGGTGGCTTTCCCGGCCTCGACCAACTCAACATCGCCATCCCGGACGGCATCAGCGGCGCAGCGACTGTCATAGTCACCACCGCGAGCGGCGCGACCAGCCGAAGCGATGCCTTCATCACGATTCAGTAGGGCAGGCTTGTTCCGCCTGTCCTACGCTTGCGCCTCAGCCATCTTTCATTTTTAATTCACGGCATGGGACTCGCCGCGCTGAAGACCCCTTCGCTCGTGCTCGATGTCGAGCGTGTCCGGCGCAACGCCGAGCGCACGTCAGAGCGCGTCGGAAATTTCGGCGCGAGCATGCGCCCGCACGTCAAAACTCACAAGTGCATTGTTGTCTCAACACCCGGCATCTGCTAAGACAGCGGCCTGCTTCTTAAACGTTGACTCATTTGTGAGCGAGGGGAGGGCGACTATGAATACACAGCGTTTGATTGAACTGAGCGCCTTTGACGAGGATTCAGGCGAGCTGAACGTCATCATCGAAACGCCGAAAGGCAGCCGCAACAAATTCGACTACGACGAGAAGCTCGGCCTCTTCAAACTCGGCGGCGTGCTGCCCGCCGGCGCTGTCTTTCCCTTCGACTTCGGTTTCGTGCCTTTGACGAAAGGCGGCGACGGCGACCCGCTCGACGTGCTCGTCCTGATGGACGAACCCGCGTTCGCCGGCTGCCTCGTGCGCGTCAGGCTGCTCGGCGTGATTGAAGCTGAGCAGACCGAGCGAGACGGCCAGACGACGCGCAACGACAGGCTCGTCGGCGTGGCCGCCAAGGCACGACAGCACGGCGACGTGCGTTCGCTTAAAGACCTCAGCGAGATTCTGGTCGAAGAGGTGGAGCATTTTTTCGTCTCCTACAACGAGGCCAACGGGAAAGTGTTCAAACCGCTCGGAAGATTTGGCCCCATCAAGGCTGGAAAAATCGTGGACGAAGGAATCGAGCTATACCGCGCAGGCACAGGAAAGAGCCGCAGTAGAAAGCGTGGGGCAAGCGCCAGACCCGGCGCGCGGAAATAGGCTCAAGAGGAACTCTTAACCAGAGAAAGGCACCGATTCAAATGACCTGGATTCGCACAATCCCGCTGA
>JAIVJG010000107.1 GCA_020200155.1 Acidobacteriota bacterium
ATCATTTACACGTCGGGCACGACGGGGAAGCCGAAGGGATGCCTGCTGACGCACGCCAACCTGCTGGCGAACGCGCGCCAGATCGTCGAGTGGCTCGGCTTCACGGAGGACGATTGCCTGTTGAGCGTGATGCCCCTCTTTCACATGAACGCCGTGTCTGTAACGACGATGAGTGCCCTCTACGCGGGCGGCGCGACGGTCGTCAGCCCACGCTTCTCAGCCACACGCTTCTGGCAGATCATCTCCGACTATAAAGTCACTTCGTTCGGCTCTGTGGCGACGATGCTCTCAATGCTTCTGGCGAAGTACCCCGAAGGCGTGCCGGAAGAATTCAGCACCGCGCAATTACGTTTCGCGATGTGCGGCTCCGCGCCCGTCCCGGTTGAAGTCTTGCGCCGCTTCGAGGAGACGTTCGGTTGCCTCGTCGTCGAAGGCTACGGGCTTTCCGAGTCAACTTGCCGCTCGACCTTCAACCCGCCCGACGAGCGGCGCAGGCCCGGCTCGTGCGGCATGAGCATCGGCAACGAGATGAAAATTTTCGACGAAGACGAGCGCGAAGTGCCGCACGGCAGCCAGGGCGAGATCGTTTTGCGCGGCGAGAATATTTTCAAGGGCTACTTCCGCGACGAGCAGGCGACCGCGCGAGCTTTTCGCGGCGGCTGGTTCCACACGGGCGATATCGGCTACCGCGATGCAGACGGCTTCTTCTACGTCGTTGACCGGAAGTCCGATATGATTATTCGCGGCGGCGAAAACATCTACCCGCGCGAGATTGACGAACTGCTTTACACCCACGCGAAAATCGCCGAGGCCGCGACGGTCGGCGTGCCCGACGAACTGTACGGGGAGGAAGTCGCGGCTTTCGTCGTCTTGAGAGAGGGGCAGGCCGCGAGCGAAGCAGAGATCGTCGAGTTTTGCCGCGCACGTCTCGCGGATTACAAATGCCCGAAGTTCGTGCGCTTCGCAAAGTCGCTGCCGAAAGGGCCGACGGGCAAGGTGCTCAAGCGCGAGCTGGCGCGGCTCGTCCGGGAGAAGGCCATCTGACATCTACACGGCGAGCGATGGGAAGGGAATTCGCATGGCACAGTTGAAAGATAAAATCCAAACCGTCCTCGACGAGAGCCGCATGCTGGTGCTCGGCTCGCAGATGCTGGTCGGCTTCCAGTATCGCTCCTTCATGGAGAATGGGTTCGAGTCTCTGCCGCTGACTTCGCAGTTGCTGAAGCTCGTCGGCCTGTTCGCCATGCTCACGGCGGTCGCGTTGCTCATCGCGCCCTCGGCCTACCACCGCATCGTTGATCGCGGCGAAGACACGGAAGAACTGCACTCATACGCGACGAGGCTGATGATCTTCGCGCTGCTGCCGTTCGCGCTCGGCATCGGGATAGACCTGTACGTCGCGGCAGGACGAGTCTTCGGACGAAAAATCGGACTCGCCGCAGGGTTGGCGGCGACCGGCACGGCGATTTTTTTCTGGTACGTGTTGGAGCTTCTGAGAAGAAGGGAAAGGGCTAGTGAAGTGGGAGAGGCAAAAAAGATGGACGAGCAAAAAGAAGAAGAGCCGGACGACGGCGCGAAATTGAAAGACAAGATCAGGCACGTGCTGACGGAGGCACGCGTGGTGCTGCCGGGAGCGCAGGCGCTGTTGGGCTTCCAGTTCGTCGCCGTCCTGATGGAAAGTTTCGAGAAGCTGCCGCCCACGTCGAAGTACGTGCATCTCGCGAGCCTCGCGATGACCGCGCTCACAGTTATTTTCCTGATGACGCCCGCCGCCTATCACCGCATCGTCGAGGAGGGCGAGAACACAGAGCACTTTCACCGTTTCGCGAGCCGGATGGTTATCGCCGCGATGGTGCCGCTCGCGCTGGGAATTTGCGGAGATGTGTACGTGGTCGTGCTCAAAGTCCTCGACTCGCAACTCATCTCCGTCGTCGCGTCGCTCGTCATCCTCGCGTTATTCTGGGAACTCTGGTTCGGCCTGACCCTTTACCGCCGCACCCAGCGCGACCACGCCACGCCGTAAAGATGCGTAAGCCCGACCGAAAGGGATGGCATCCAGCTTGATGATAAGTACGCCCTCTCTGATCGTCGGGCGTCTGCAATTGATTGATGGAGAAAAAATGAAAAGAGACTACGTCCTCGTCTTCGCACTTGTGCTGGCTCTCGTCCCGCTGAACTTCGGACAGCAGCGGTCAACGACGCTCGCGCTCGCGGGTGATTCCACGTCGAACGCGCGCCAGCAGAAAATCGCCGAAGCGGCGGAGGGCCTGCGCGCGCAGTTGGTCGCGCAGCGTCGAGACTTTCACATGCACCCGGAGCTATCGAACCGCGAGGAGCGAACCTCTCGCGTGGTCGCCGAAAGGCTGAAGGCTCTGGGACTCACCGACATCAAAACGGGCGTCGGGCGATATGGCGTGACGGCGCTGCTCGTAGGGCGTAAGCCCGGCCCAGTCGTCGCCGTGCGCGCGGACATGGACGCGCTCCCGATTCAAGAAGTCAACGACGTGCCGTACAAATCTCTGACGCCCGGCGTCAAACACGCCTGCGGCCACGACGTGCACACGACGGTCGAACTCGGCGTCGCGGAAGTGTTGAGCCGTATGCGCGAAGACATTCCCGGCACGATCAAGTTTATCTTTCAGCCCGCCGAAGAGGGCGTGCCGGCGGGCGAAGAGGGCGGCGCGCGTTTGATGATTAAAGAGGGCGCGATGGACAACCCGCGCCCGCAGGCCATCTTCGGCCTCCACACGGAGCCGAACGTACAGGCCGGGCAGATCGCTTACCAGTCCGGGCCGGCGATGTCTTCGTCGGACAAAATCACGATCACCATTCATGGCAAGAACGCGCACGGCGCGCAGCCGCAGAAGGGAATTGACGCGGTCGTCGTCGCCGCCGAGTGCATCACCGCTTTGCAAAACATCAGGAGCCGCCGGATTGACCCGCTGGAACCGCTCGTCATCACCATCGGCACGATTCACGGCGGCAACCGCAACAACATCATCGCCGATCAGGTGAAGATGGAAGGCACGATGCGTACATTGAACGAAGACGTGCGTCAACGCGCACAGACCTTGATGCGCGAAACGCTCTCGAACGTCACCGCCGCATACGGCGCGACCTTCGACTTGCAGTTCGACGAGAACGCCGCCGTGACATACAACGAACCCTCGCTCGTCGAAGAGACGCTTCCCGGCATCCGTCGCGTCGTCGGCGACAAAAACACGCTCGCGATCAAGCCGTTCATGCCGGCGGAGGATTTCTCTTACTACCAGAAAGTCTCGCCCGGCTTTTACTATTTCCTCGGCGTCGGCAACCGCGCGAAGGGCATCACCGCCGGGTGGCACACCGCAGACTTCGACGTGGACGAGGAGAGCCTTGTCGTCGGCGTCAAAGTGATGTCGAACGTGCTGCTCGACTATCTTGAGCGCCACGCCGGAGACAAAAAGTGAGCGAAGCCGCAAGTAAATGTTTTGCCGGCGATCTTATTAGGCAGCTTCGTTGATGAAAGGCGTCAACAGACATTGACCACCTCCGCAACTGAGATTCATCCCTCGAATTCCTCCAAGCCGAGCGACATAGTTCTGCCGTCGTCCCGTCGTCTAACTTTGCCCGCGCTTATCTGCGTCATCTTCTTCACGGTTTCCGGCGGCGCGTACGGGTTGGAGCCGCTCGTGGGAACGGTGGGCGCGGGTCTCGCCGTCGTGCTCATCGTCTTGACG
>JAIVJG010000195.1 GCA_020200155.1 Acidobacteriota bacterium
TTGATCTCGATGAGCGTCGCGGCCATCACGAGAAAGTCGCTGGCGACGGTGATGTCCGTGCTCTGCATCAGCCGCAGATAGGTGAGATAGGCATGAGTGATGCGCGCGATGGGGATGTCGTAGATGCTGACCTGCTCCTGCCGGATGAGGTAGAGCAGAAGGTCGAGCGGCCCTGAAAACTCGCCGAGGACGAGTTTCAACTCTTCGCCGCCCCGGTCGGTGACGATTTCGGGCCGCGCGCCCACGACGTTAATCTGCGCGCCGCTGGCTGCGTTCGCCACAGTGGCCTGCTCGTCCTGCTCGTTGATCTCCGGCGGCTCGCTCGACACAGTCTTTTACGCTCCTGCAATCCCCATGCGTTTCATCACTTCGCGCACGATCGGGCGGGCAATCTCGCGCGCACGGTCGCGCCCGTCCGAAAGAATGCGCGTGAGTTCTTCATCGCCGATGGAATGAAAGCGCTCTTGAAACGGGCGCATGAATTCAATCGTCGCGTCGGTCAACTCCGACTTCAGTTGCGCGTAGCCCTTGCCCTCGAAGTTCGCCTCCACCTCGGCGGCGGTTTTGCCCGTCAGCAGTTGGTAGATCGAGAGCAGATTCGTGATCGCCGGGCGCGACTCGTCGAAGCGTATCTCCGTGCCCGAATCCGTGACGGCGCGCTTGAACTTGCGGCGAATGGTGTCCGCGTCATCGAGCAGGGCGATCCTGCCCGCAGGGTTCTCGTCCGACTTGGACATCTTCTTTGACGGGTCGTCGAGCGACATAATCTTCGCGCCGACCTTTGGGATGAAAGGCTCCGGCAGGCGAAACGTCTCGCCGTAGTCGCGATTGAAGCGGACGGCGATGTCGCGCGTCAATTCGATGTGCTGCTTCTGGTCGTGGCCGACGGGCACGAGGTCTGTCTGGTAGAGAAGGATGTCGGCGGCCATCAAGACCGGATACATGAGCAGTCCCGCCAGCACGTTCTCGCGCTGCTTCTTAGCCTTGTCCTTGAATTGCGTCATGCGCTCAAGCTCTGAGAGGCGCGTGACGCCGTTCAAAAGCCATTCCAACTCGGCGTGCTCGTGTACGTCCGACTGCACAAAGATGGTCGAGACTTGCGGGTCAACGCCCGCCGCGAGATAGATGCGCGCCACGTCGCGCGTCCGCGCCGCCAACTCTCGCGGGTCTTGCGGGGCGGTGATGGCGTGCAGGTTGACGACGCAGAAGAAGCTCTCGTACTCGTGTTGCAGGCCAACCCAGTTGCGGATCGCGCCGAGGTAGTTGCCGAGGTGCAGGTTGGCGGTCGGCTGGACGCCGCTGAAAATTCTCTTGGGCATGAAATTAACCAAGCAGGAGCCTGTAAATCAACATCCTGATGGGACTGAAGATCGCGCTAAACACTCCGAAGTAAACCGCCGCAAGGAGGATGATGTAACCGTACTGTTCGAGCACGTCAATAATCGGTTGCGCGCCGGCGGGCAGGATGGTGCTCAAAACTTTGCTCCCGTCGAGCGGCGGGAAAGGCATCAGGTTGAAAACCGCGAGCGACACGTTCATAAACAGCATGAGGTTGAGGAACAGCGCCACGGGTTCGAGCCAAGACCCGCTGCCGATGCTCTGCCCGGACAACACACTCAGGAACAAATTCTGATCCAGCACGCCGCTGACGAGCAGCATTTTCAAAACCGTGAATGCGAAGACGGCGATGATGGTGTTCGCCATGATTCCGGCGAGCGAAACCATCACGTTCGCCTTGTCTTTCTCGCGCCACTTGAGCGGATTGACCGGCGTGGGCTTTCCCCAACCGATGAGCGGGATGGAGACGCCCGCGCTCGCGCCGATGAAGCCGACAATCGGAATCAACAAAGTTCCAATCGGGTCTGTGTGCGCGACCGGGTTAAGCGTGATGCGCCCCAGGAGGTAAGCGGTGTCGTCGCCGTACCTGTAAGACATCCAGGCGTGCGCCGCCTCGTGCGCCGAAACCGCAAAGAGCAGCACGATCAGAAAGATGATTAAATTTGCGACCAGACTGATATCAGGCATTTCAACTCAGACGGCGAAAACTTCAAGAGAGAAGCCAGCAAAAGTAGCATGCCGGTTTCGCGGTGTCAAAAATGATGGTCGGCGGCCAGCTATCACCACACGGCTGGGAGAAACTTTTGACTGATGAAGGACTAGCTGACCGTTGACGGCTGTTTCAGAAGCGTCCCACTGATGCCGAGCGGCAGGCTGTAGACCGCTTCGCTCGTCGCGACGATCATGTCGCCTTCCGCGCTGAAGGCCAGGCCGACGACATTCATTCCGGCGACGAAGAGTTCAGCATCACGCCCGTCGCGACTGATGCGAACGATGCCGCGCCGCCCACGCAGGCAGGCAGCGACGTAGAGATTGCCTTCGCGGTCGAAGGCCAGCCCGTGCGGCCTGCCGAGGCCCCTGTAAAAGACGCTCGTGCGCCCGTCCTCGTCAACGCGCGTGACGGATTCGTGGCTCGACACGGTCGCGCCCGTCACGTAGAGCGCGCCGTCCGGCCCGAAGGCGAGGTGATAGGCCGCGACCGAAGGCTCCAGCAACGCGAACACTTCCGCCTCGCCGATGCCGTTGACGCGGTGGATCGTGCCCGCGCGGTCGCCGACGTACATACGCCCTGCGGGATCGAAGGCGAGGCCCGTCGCCACTCCCAGATTCCTCGCGAACGGCCTGACCTCTTCAAAAGGCGCGACGCGGTAGACATTGCCGTCCAGTCGGCTCGTGACGTACATCTCGCCCAGAGGGTTGAAGGCGATGCCGGTCGGGTTCGTGATGTCGCCGTGAATGTTCATCAGTTCGCCGTCCGGCTCGATGCGAAAGAGCGAGACGGGCACGCGCTGGCCGCGCGAGCCGGAGCGCGTCACGTAGAGCGAGCCGTCGGCGGGGTCGAACGCCGGGTTGGCGACGATGTGCAGGTCTTCGGCGAGTCTCCTGCCGACCACCACGCGCGCCTTGTTAGTGCGTCGCCCGCCCGCGCTCTCAAGCACGACCTCCGCCTCGCCGCCCTCGCTCTCTTCCGGCACAATCGCCAGCACTCGCACAGGCGACGCGGCGACCAGTTGCGCCCCCTCGCCGTCGAATTCCGCGCGGCAGGCGCGCAGATCGCTCGTGTCGTACCCCGAACACTCGATGGACACTTCTCCGCCCGGAATCGCCGCCGCCGGATCAACACGTACAATCTGCTCGCCACTCATTCCGCTTCTCCACACGTCAACCCCGGCCATGCAACCAGCGCAGACCACGCCGTGAGATAGCGCATCTCACGTCACATTCTTTGCGCTCTGGTGCCGACCATTAGTCGCTTAGATTTCGTCCATCATACGACGGGCACGCCGGGGCTGTCTATTGAGTGGCAAGTCTGAGAAGAAGTTGAGAACAAGGCCCTGCAACGAACGGCACTCGATACTCTGCGGCGCGCACGCCGTGTTATAATGACCGCGCCTAATCAATCCAGTGACGTGCCTCTCGCATGGGGTCATCGCGTCTTCCGGACACTGCCCGCCTGTGAGACCAAAGCACCGCCGGCATTCAAGACGCCGGGCTAAATATTTGAGGAATTAATATCAGTAACGTACAGGGCAACACGCAGGGTTTAAAGCCCAACCAGCTCCGCCGCATCGAAAAGCTTTACTCGCGCCGCATCTCGCCACAGCAGATCGTCACGCCGGAATTCGCGCGCCAGATATCCGAACTCTCGCACGAGACGCGCAGGCAGATCGGCGCGCTGATTGACCGCAAAGGCTACGTCGAGTTCGTCGTCGTCGGCGACGCGCGGCGCATCGAGTGGCCTGACCTGAAGCGTACACGCGTCGGCGAAGACCGCTTTCGCGGGCTGCGCGCCGTCCACACGCACCTGCGCGGCGAGGAGCTGACGCAGGACGACTTGAACGACCTCGCGCTTCTGCGCTTAGACCTGATGGTCGCGGTTGACGTGGATGGGCGCAACGGTCTGCCCGGCAAAATTCGCGCCGCGCACATGCTGCCGACGACCGCCGAGGAAGTTTCCGGCGAAGGGGACACCACCGCTGCTTACGCCTTCCTCGAAGCGCCCGTCGCCTCGCAGCTCGACGTTGATTTTCTCGACCTCATCAACTCGCTCGAAGAAGAGATCGCGCGCAACCGCCGCGCCGGACGCCGCGCCGCCGTGAGGGATCGAGCCATCCTCGTCGGCGTCACGACGCGTTCGGTTTCCGAGGCGGAAGAATCCATGGCCGAGATGCGCGAACTCGCCGCCTCAGCCGGTGTCGTCGTCTTCAACGAAATCATCCAGCGCCGCGCGTCGGTTGACCCGCGCACGGTGCTCGGCAAAGGCAAGCTCGACGAGTTGATCGTGCGTGCGCTTCGTCTCGGCGCGGACATGATCGTCTTCGATCAGGAACTCTCGCCCGCACAGGTGCGCTCCATCTCAGAGGCGACCGACCTCAAGGTCATAGACCGCCCCCAACTCATCCTCGACATCTTCGCGCAACGCGCGCAGACGCGCGACGGCAAGATTCAGGTGGAACTCGCGCAGTTGAAATACATGCTGCCCAGACTGATCGCGGGACAGGACTCCGCCTTCTCGCGACTGGCGGGCGGCATCGGCGGGCGTGGCCCCGGCGAAACGAAACTTGAGACAGACCGGCGGCGCGTGCGCGACCGCATCAACCGTCTCGAAAAAGAAATCGAATTGCAGCGCCAGCGACGCCAGCAGCGTCGCAAAGGTCGCACACGCCGCGAACTGCCCATCATCTCCATCGTCGGCTACACCAACGCCGGAAAATCCACACTGCTCAACACGCTCACGTCGAGCGCCGTCCACGCCGAGCAGCGCATGTTCGCCACGCTCGATCCGACCTCGCGCCGACTGCGACTGCCGCGCGAGCAGGAAGTCATCATCAACGACACCGTCGGCTTCATACGCGACCTTCCGCCCGACCTCATCGCCGCCTTCCGCGCCACGCTCGAAGAGATTGACGACAGCGACCTTCTCATCCATCTGGTTGATGCTTCCAATCCGCGCTGGCAACAGCAGGTCGAGTCGGTCGAAAAAATCCTCGCCGACCTCGGCCACACAGACATCCCGCTCCTCGTCGTCTACAACAAGTCCGACCTCGTCGCGCCCGACGACATGGAAGCAATCCTGCGCCAGACCACCGCGCGCGGGCGCGAGAGCCTCGCCGTCTCCGCCGTTGACGCCAGATCACTCCGCCCCATGATTGAACGCGCCGGCGAACTCCTCGCCCGCAACCTGTTGCTCGAAGTGGACACAACGCAAACCATGCCTGAGCACGCCGGGCAAGACGCCCGAACGACGGAGCAAATCACCGAAGCCACACAGTAAAGGCGGCGAGGTCGAAGGTAAGGCGCTGGCAGGCAAAGGCGAAAGATAACGCTGAATATCGCTGGCCGGAGCCATGCGGTCAAAGTGTGATTATGCGGAGGCACTTCCGCATACGGACACGCTTTACTGGTCGGATTACCAGTTGCGCTCATCGCGCGGCGGTCTGCAAAAGCGAGACGGCTCTCCTCTCAACGTTGATTTCTACGGTTTCCGGCGTTAGAAGCAGACGCGCAGTTTGTCGTATGTCATCCGCAGGTCTTCGGGGAGGACTCGCGCTTCGCCGACGGTGGTCATAAAGTTTGTGTCGCCCGTCCAGCGCGGCATGAGGTGTAGATGGAGGTGGTCGGCGACGCCCGCGCCGGCGGCTCGTCCGAGGTTCATGCCGAGATTGAAGCCGTGCGGGCGATAGACTTCGCGGAGGATCGCCTGTGCGCGCTTGGCTAAGTCCATCAGTTCGTCGGAGGTTTCTTTGGATAGGGCGGCGAGTTCGGCGGTGTGCTCGTAGGGAACGATCATGAGATGGCCGCTGATATACGGGTAGCGGTTGAGGACGACGAAATTGTGGCGCGCACGTTGGAGGATGTATGTCTGCTCGTCTTCGTTGCGTTCGAGCATCGAGCAGAAAACGCAGGGTGTGATGGTGCTCTCGCTCTTATCGCCGCTCGCGTCTTTAATGTAGTCGCTCCGCCAGGGTGTGTAGAGCCTGTCCACTTTGTTCAACTCACGCGCGCGCGTCTCGCGCGCGACTCACATCAAAGGCGGCATCTGTCCGCCCCCGCTCCCTGTGCCGCCGTTTCCGAAGTCGTCATCGTGGCCGGATGAAGACGAGGCGGAGCCAGCCGGAGTTGACGCCGCATCGGTTGATGACGACGGCGCGCCTGTCTCTTCGTTAATGAGTTCTTTCAGGTCTTTGCCCGGTTTGAAGTAGGGCACGCGCTTGGCCGGGATGTCCACCGGGTCGCCGGTCTTGGGATTGCGCCCGCGCCGCGCGCCGCGCTCGCGCACGCGAAAGCTGCCGAAGCCGCGCAACTCGATCTTCTTGCCATGGTTGAGGGTGTCAATGATGCTCTCGAAGACGACCTCGACCAGCCGTTCCGCGTCCTTCTTGGTTAAATCCGCAGCGCGCGCAACGTCCTCGACCAGTTCTGCTTTTGTCATGGCGTGTGTCACCTCTTCAGGCGCTCCGTCAAAAGAATCTCTGTAACCTCCGGTCAAAACGCCTTCGATGATTCTTACAGGGCCGGACGGTAAAGTAGCAGAAACGGTTGATGGGTAGCAAGGTGGAAATGTCCGCGCAGGCAATGGTTTAGCTCTTTCACGTTTGATTCCGGATGAACGCGTGGCGATAGGAAAGAGAAAGCCCCGCATCGAATCGGAACTCGGCGCGGGGCTTGCTGGTCGTGGCTCGAAAATTATTAGCTCTCTTCTTCAGGCTCGTCCGGTTTCTTCGGGAAGAAATCCGCCAGTTCGCCGAGCGAGGCCATGCCGCCGCCGGCATCCGTCGAGTACTGCTTCACGTCGTGAACGGGTTCGTCGTGCCGGGCGGCGCGGGCCGAGAGACCGATCTTCTTCGTCTCCTGCTCGATACGCAGGATGCGGAAGTCCATCTCCTGCCCGATCTGCGCGACATCTTCGGGCTTGTCCACACGCTCGTCCGAAAGCTCTGAGACGTGGCAGAGTCCTTCCAATCCGTCGGCCAGTTCGACGAACGCGCCGAAGTTGGCGAAGCGCGTGATTTTGCCGTGGATGATGTTGCCGGGCTGGTGCTCGTTGATGAAGCGATCCCACGCGCTCGGCTCAGTGTCTTTGATCGAGAGCGAGAGGCGGCGGTTTTCCGTGTCAATGTTGGTGATGACCGCGTCAATCTCCTGCCCCTTCTTGAGAATCTCGCCGGGGTGCTTGATGCGCTTGTTCCAGGAGATGTCGGAGACGTGAACGAGTCCGTCAACGCCTTCCTCGACTTCGATGAACGCGCCGAAGTCTGTCAGGTTGCGGACGCGCCCGGAGACACGCGCGCCGATCTGGTAACGATCCCTGAGCGTCTCCCAGGGGTTCGACTGCGTCTGCTTCATGCCGAGACTGATGCGGCGCGCTCTGGGGTCTACGCCGAGCACCTCCACGTCCACCGTGTCGCCGGGATTGACCATCTTCGAGGGGTGCTTCATGCGCTTCGACCAACTCATCTCGGAGACGTGGACGAGACCTTCGACGCCCGGCTCAAGTTCGATGAACGCGCCGTAGTCCGTGACACTGGCGATCTTGCCCTGCATGCGGAGGTTTCTGGGATAGCGCTCCTCGACGCTCTCCCACGGATCGGGCAGCAGTTGCTTGAAGCCCAGAGAGACGCGCTCGCGCTCGCGGTCGAATTTCAAAACCTTGACCTGTACGTTGTCGCCCACGTGGAACAACTCACCCGGATTCTGCAAACGTCCCCAAGACATGTCGGTCACGTGGAGCAGCCCGTCAATGCCGCCGAGGTCAACGAACGCGCCGTAGTCTGTCAGGTTCTTGATCTGCCCCTCGACGATGATGCCCTCTTCCAGTTGGTCGAGAGTCTCGCTCTTTTTGCCCTCGTTCGACTCTTCGAGCAAGGCCTTGCGCGACAGCACCACGTTCGAGCGCTTGCGGTTGAGCTTGATGACGAGCGCCTCGATCTCCTGATTGCGGAGAGATTCGAGATTGCGAATGGGTCGCACGTCAACCTGCGAACCGGGCAGGAACGCGTCCACGCCGTTCACGTCCACGCGCAGGCCGCCCTTGACGCGCTCGATGATGCGACCTTTGACCGGCGTGCCATCGCGGTAGGCCACGTCGAGGTCGTCCCACGCGCGCATCCGCACGGCGTCTGCGCGCGAGAGGATGGGGACGCCTTCCTGCGTCTCCATGTTCTTGATGAGCACCTCAACTTCGTCGCCGCGCTTGACGGTCAGCTCGCCGTTCTCCGTGAACTCTTCGGCGGGAACGAGGCCCTCGGATTTGTAACCGAAGTCAATGACGACGCCACGGTCTGTGATGCCGACGACCCTGCCGCTGACCACGGAGCCTTCCTGAAAGGCGGCCTGCTCCTGCTCGTACTGGTCGAGCATCGCGCCGAAGTCCATATCGCCGCCGCCGGAGTGTGTGTCTTCTTCGTCCTTGCCTGCATCGGGCGTAGCGTCTGGCGATGCGTCTGGCGATGCGTCTGGTGATGCGTCCGCCGGGGCGCTGGTGGCAGTCTGCGCAGTGGCGGCGGAAGTTCCCGCAATAGTTCCGGCGGTCGCGTGTGAGGCGTCATCGTCGTGCGGCGGTTCGGCGGCTGCGCCGCTCTCCGTCGAGTCTTGAGCCGTGGCATTCGGCGCGGCCTGTTCGTTTGTGGGTTCGCCGGTTGACGGCTTGTTATCTTCAGTTGACATGCAAACTCCTGTCGGACTCCTGCTGGAATTTCGGCGCGTCGAAAACCGGTTCGCGCGTCCTACCGGCTCAAGCATTCACGCGCGGCGCACTGGCGGGGCGAGAGTCCCGAGGCGCAGGCGAGCACCGATGCTTGATTTAAAATTAGCTTGTAATGATTGACGGAAGCCGGAAGTTTTGAGGCGGGGGATGCGAGCCGCTGAAAGCTCAGTTAAAGAGGTCACCAAAAGTTTACGTTTCCTCATGCCCGTGGATCACCCGCGTGATCCGCCAATCACCTTGCCATTTGCCAGGTAGGGACGCAATTTACACGCCGGGGCAACCGCGTGTCAAGGCGCGGGCGAAAGGCAAAGGGCGAAAGTGTGGACACGCCTACGGCGTGATTTCTTAATCAAAGCGACGCTTTGTCCACACTTTCGCCCTTCGTACTTTGCCTTTCTACTTATTTTGAAGCCGCGCTCCCGTCGCGGCGCGCGACATAGACGCCCGCCGAGTGCGAGCCGATCAGGATGCGGTTGGGGTCGCGCGGGTCGAAGGCGAGCGCCCAGACGCGTCGGCTCGGTAGCGGCGGATCAACGCGCTGCCACGTCATCCCGGCGTCCGCCGAGCGGAAGACGCCGCCGCCCTCGCTCGTGCTGAAGACGCGCCCGCCCCGCTCGTATGCGTTGCCGACGTAGACCTCGTCGGGGTTCTCCGCGTTGACGAGAATGCTCGTGAAACTGCCGAGCGGCAAACCGCCTCCACGGCGCAGCCACTTCTCGCCGCCGTCATGCGAGATGTAGAGCGTCTGAGTCGTGCCGACGTAGACGTAGGCCAAGCGCTTCGGGTCTTGCTCGATAACATTGATGGGAGCCTCCGTCGTGATGTTCTTCACCTGCTCCCAGTTCTTGCCGTCGTCGCGCGAGACAAGCACGCCGGAGGTGGCCGTCCCGACGAACATGGTCGAAGCGTTCTGCGCGCTGATCGAGACGCAGAGCGTGCGCGCGTCGAAGTTCTGCCCGTAAGAAATCCTCTGCCAACCCTTCGACAAATCGTAACTGCGGAAGAGTCCCGCGTTCGTGGCCGCGAGCAGGCCGGGCTGGCCGTTGCGTTCGTCGTAAGTGTGCGCAAGCGCGTTGATCGTGTCTGTCAGGTAGACGGGCGCGCTCTGCAAGGCGTCGGCGGTCGCGCCGGCGGACTGCATGCCGCCGCCCAAACCCAACGCGGTCAGCGTCGCGCTATCGAGTTTGCCGGTAACGGGAATGCCCTTGTCTGCCTGAAACTTCCTGAGCACGGCGACGGTGCGCGTGCCCGCCACGCCGTCCGGCGTGCCCACGCTGTAGCCCGCGCTGTTGAGAGCTTCCTGCGCGGATTTCACGTTTGCGTCAACTGTTGGCTTCCGTGCGGGAGCCTGTGGCGGAGGCGCGGTCTCGTCGCCGACGGCGGCTTGAGTTCCACGCGTAGCGCGGCGTGAAGCAGTGCCGCCGTTGGTGCGTGCGGAGGCATTGCTTGCCGCCGTTCTACCGCGAGATGTGCGCGAGCGTCCCTTCCTTCCACGGCCCTGCGGCTTCGGCTTCGGTGCGCCGAACGGCGACCAGGAAGCGCCCCGGTCGGTTGAGCGGTAAAGCCCGTAGTTCGTGCCGAGGTAGATGATGTTGCCGTCTTTCAAATCCTGCAAGATGGAATAAGCAATCAGACGGCCCGGCATGTTGCGCGCGGAGAGTTGCCACGTCTGTCCGCTGTCGTCGCTGACGTAAAAATAGCCGCCGCCGGTCGCCGTGTTGATCGTCGTCGCGTAGACGCGTCCCGGCTTCTCTCGGTCGGGCACGATGGCGTAGGCGCGACGCCCCGAATAGCCTTCGTTGGTCGGCGTGAATGTCCGCCCGCCGTCGCGCGAGATCATCACGCCGTAGTTGTTCGTCCCGATGTAGACGATATCAGGGTTGTTCGGGTGCGCGGCGATGGCGTTGACCTCGAAGCTCTGGCGATTGGTCGTGACCTTCCAATCGTTGCCGCCGTTTGTAGAGAGCCAGAAGCCTTCGGTCGTGCCGGCGTAGATCACCTGCGGCTTCGCGGGGTTCTGCATAATGGCTCGCGTGCGGCGCGACTGCGACGGGATGCCGTTAACCTTGTGCCAGCTCGATCCGGCGTCCTTCGTCTCGTAGATGCCGCTGCATGCGGAGGCGATGACGTGGTTGGGATTGCGGTCGTCAATCTCGATGGCGAAGATGTCCGAGTCGTCAATGATTCCCTGCTTGACGATTTTCCAGGTCTGCCCGCCGTCCGTCGTCTTGTAAGGCAGATACCAAGTGCCCGCGTAGATCACGTTCGCATCGCGCGGATCAATGGCAAGCGACTCGACATTGATTAGACCGGCGGTGGTGGAGGTCGGCAGTTGCTCCCACGTATCGCCCGCGTCCTTCGAGCGGAAGATGCCGTTATTCGTCCCTGCGACCAGCACGTCCGGATTGGAGGACGACTGAGCCAGCGAATGCAGGGCTTCGTTCTTGAGTTGCTCTGCCTCGCGCCAGGTCGTGCCGCCATCGGTCGTCTTGAAGAAGCCGCCCGGCTCCTTGTGCCTGTGCGCGGCGGCGTAGAGGGCTTGCGAGTTGCGCGGGTCAACGATCATGCTGTCAATGAGGAGGCCGGGGCGGTTGAAGCCTGCGAGGCGCGCCCACGTCTGCCCGCCGTCCATCGTCTTGTAAATCTGCCCGTCAATCGTACCGAAGTAGAGCCGCTGCGGGTCTTGCGGGTCAACGACGAGCGAGCGCACATCGCCGCCCATCGGCCCGGTCACTTCCCAGTTGAGCAGACGCTGCGCGGCGGCTTCGCTGCTGTCGCCCGCTCCGGGCGAGACGGCCAGCCCCGTCGCCGCGACTGAAGCGAGCAGTGTGAGCAGTGAAAAGTAGGAGATGATTTTTTTTGCTGAAAGATTCATTATCGGGCACACCGGAAATTTAAGAGTCGGAAAAACCGCACGGACGCGTCGAACCGCACCGCCAAATTATTTATACCACAAGCTGCTTTTGCAAATTTCGAGAAGGAGAGATTCAACACGTTTTTAGGATGCCGGGGCGACGAGGCCAGTTGTACGCACCGCCTCGCGCGCAAAGCGAAGCGGGCGATGAATCCTTTGAGGGGATTCATCGCCCGCCTTCGGTCGTGGCCGCGCCTCACTGTTCGTCAGGCGCAGTCGTTCCTTACCCTTACCTTACTCCTCGTCGTCTCCACGACGCCGCC
>JAIVJG010000280.1 GCA_020200155.1 Acidobacteriota bacterium
AGTCGTAGCCGAGATGGACGTTGAGCGTGGGAGTGGCCGGGTACTGGATGTCCGTCAGTTGATTCTCCGCATCGTCATAGACGTAATTGGTCGTCACGCCATTGCCGTCAATGCGCCGCAGCGTCTGGCCGTTCGCGTCGTGCAGAGGGAACTGCGTCGTCTCGCCGCCCGGCATCTGCACTCTCGTCAGGTCGCCGACACTGTTGTAAGCGTAGGTCGTCTGGTTGTTATTACCGTCCTTCAGAGTCTTCAAACGATAGAGCGCGTCGTAAGCATATGTCACCGGCTCGACGCTGCCCGCGACCGACAACGTCTCGCCCTCCGGCCCGTAAGTATAAGAGACCTGCTGCGCCTGCACTCCACTCTCGTTGAAGGCCGTGCTGGTCGCCAGCGGCCCGCCCGGATACAGGTATGTGCTCACGCTACGAGCACGCCCCGTCCCCGTCTGCCCCGTCGCCGGGAGCGTCACGGTGTCCACCTGTCCGGCCACGTTGTAGCTGACGTTCGTCTCGAAACCCTGCGCGTCCTTCTCGGACGTGACACGCCCCTGCGCGTCATAGCGACGGTGCGACGTGTGACCCAGATTGTCCGTCACGGTGAGCGGCTGCCCCGTCTTCGCGGGCTGCGTGAAAGCGCCGTCGGTCGTGTAGCTGAGCGTCGTCGTGATCTGGCTCGCCGCATTGTTGCCCGGCCCCGTCGCCGTCAGCACGTTGCCCATCTCGTCGTAGGTGTACGAAGCGGTCACGGTTCCACTGCCCGTCGGAGAAGGCGAGGTGACGGTGTGCACCAGCCCGCTCGGCTCGTAGTAGGTGAACGTCGTCGCGGGCTTGCTGCCTTCCTTCACACTCGTCAGGCGACCAAGCGGAAAGGCCGTGTAGTCGTAGGTGTAAGTGGTCGTCACATTGCGCGGAGAGGTGACCGTCAATACACTCCCGCGCTGGTCGTATGTGAAAGTCGTTGCCTTGCCGTTCTTGTCCACCACGCGCGTCGCCTTCAATGGATTTGCGGCGTCGTTGTACTCGCGCACCGTGCTCTTATTGTTCGCGTCCATGACGCCCGTGTTACGCGCATCGAGTGTGTAATTCTGCGCCCACGTGGCGACCGTCGTATTGGCAGCGTCTTTAACCTGTACTTGTGTGCTCGTCGTGCCATAGGTATAGACGCGCCGGTTGCCGTTGCCGTCCACGAGCGAAGTCACTCTGCCCCTGTCATCGTAGTTGATCGCTGCCGTGCTGTTGCCGTTGCCCGAAGGACTCGGCACGGTGATGCTGTTGAGTTGCTGCCCGTTATTTAGCGCGTAGGTGTAGCTCCAGCGGGCGGGCGGGGTCGTGCCCACATCTCCCACCTGAGACACCGACTGCAAACGCCCCGGCGCAGAGCCATAAGGAACTTCGTAGGTATAAACGACGCGGCGTCCGTAGGCGTCGGTCACGGACGCCAACTGTCCGCCCTGATAGTTGAAATTTAAGAGAGCCGTGCCGGAAGATGCGTCCGTGATTTGCGCGAGCGTGCGGTCGCCGCTGTTCCACGAGAAGTTAATGCTTCGTCCTACGCGATTGGTAAGCTGGCTCAACACATAGACGTTGCCGTTCGTGGAAAGCAGCGTGAATCTCTGCTGTGTCTGATCCTTCCATGTGATTGTGACGGACTGCCACCGCCCCACGGCTCCGCTTGGAACGCCATGCACGAGATAAGGAGCGCCCGGCGGCGTGTTGAAATCGCCGGTGGGTGCGCCGCCTGTCGTCAACTGCGGAGTCAGAGTCTCATCCGCGCCGTTCGGATAGACTATCTTGAGCGCACCCCACGCGCCGGTTGTTGTCGGCCCCTGCAAGGTCACATCATATGTATGACTCCACCCGACCGAGAGACCCGGTGAAGCATATCCCCTCAGCGCCTGATAGCTGTCGTACCGGCGCTGCCAACTCACGCCCGGCCCATCCGGGTTATAGACTGTGATGTCAGGGTCAGGCGTATAAGACTCTCCGCCGGTAGCAAGATTGACCGGATCGCCGTCACCTGCTCCCCCATTACCCTGAAAGCCGGTTGAATCCATCGGCAGGCAACAACTCCCGTAGGCCGGAGACGGCGGCGGATGCACTCCGCCCCTACTATCCACAATCACGGAGGGAGGACTGTAGCCCGCGCTGTTGCTGGCACGCACGTAGTAGTAGTAGATCAGTGCAGGGTTGTTAGCCATCCGGTCCGTGATTCTTGTCGGTGTCGTGTCAACATAAGGGTCTGGATTGACCAGGACAAAGTCATTCGGACTCTCCGATGTCGCTCTGTAAAGAGCGTAGCCATCAGCCTCCGCCACCGTGCTCCATGAGACGGCAAAACAGGTCGTGGTAGTGTCCCAGACTACGCTGACACCGGTCGGCGCGTCCAGCCTCACAGTGACAGCGACGACATTGGAATCTGCAAAGCCCGCGCTATTGCTGGCTTTGACATAGTAATAGGTAGGAACGCCATTACTGACACCGCCATCAATCTGCCTCGTGTCCGGCGGATCGTCATTTATCTCCGGCAAAAAAAGAAACTACCGGGCGCGCCGGTCAAAGATTTATAAAGGCTGTGATTGCAAGTGGGGCCACTACAACCTGCACTCCAGGTCAGGACAGCATGAGGGCCGCTCGCACTTCCGATTAAACTCGGAGGCGAGGGCGGCGTGTCCTGTGCGCGGGCGAACGTGGCGAATGTCAGGAACAGCAGGAGCAGGCAACCGACTTTTAGCATTCTGTGAGTCATCTTGTGATAGTCACTTTCTCAAAAATAACGGCGTCTTGCCTTGGCAAACATGCTGCGCTCCACGTCAGCCAGTGCGGCCTCATGGAGAGTTAAGTTGCAGCCCGATGATGTTGCATGACGGACGCCTTTATCTTTGATTGTTTGAGGTCTCAGGGCTGAAGAGGCTGAGGCCCTCTTCGGCGGCGACGAAACAGAAACAGCGAAGCGGGCGCACGTTACACCCGCGAGGGAACGACTGTCAAGGGCAGGATACAAACAGAGCCTATCGTGTCGGACTGACAGCGCCGCGTTGATTACTAAGTTCAGTTCGGTCTTAAAACTCTTGTCATCTTATCTACCGTCCCGTAAACCCTTTCTTGCCCAATATCGCTAGCAGCTTTTTCAGACAGCGTGCGCGCGTGGGGCCGATGCTGCCTTCGGTGGTGCTGAGGGCAGCGGCAATTTCGGAGTAGGGCGGCGACTCCGGATTGTAAAAGAGCATCGTCAGGAGTTTGGCGCAACGCGCGTCGAGTTCGGCGAGCGCGGCGCGGACGAGATGTTGCTCTTCGAGTTGTTGGAGCGCCTCGTCTGGCAGGAGTTGCGCGTCGGGCAGGGCATATATCTCTGCGTCGGCGGCATCCTCTCCGCTGGAGAAGGAACGCAGCGGCGCGGCTCGGCTAATCATTCGCCACGTCTTGCGCTTCGCCGTCGTGACGAGCCAGGCGTGTAGACGCGAAGGCTGCTCGATGCTCTCGACGTTTTCCAGAAGCGCCGTGAATACGTCCTGAAAAATTTCAGACGCAGCGTCTTCGTCCAGCCCTGCGCGGCGCGGAATGGCGAAGATGAGACGCTGGTAGCGCTTGACCAGCGCCTCCCACGCGGTCTCGTCGCCGCGCCGGCAGGCCAGCAGCAGTTGCTCGTCTGTTTTTTCCATCTTTGACGCACGACGATAAATGCTGAAAGAATGATTCGACCTTGATAAATTCAGACTGTCCGAAAGGGAATCTCGCAGTGTCTCTATCGTCGCGCTTCTCTGTGTCATGCATTTTCTTACTGTCCCTCATCTTTGCGCTCGCAGCACCGCAGGCGCTCGCTGCGAATCATTGCGGCGCGCCGTCTTTTCGTGTCGTGCAAAGTCTGACGACCGGCACAGAGCCGGTGGCGGTCGCCGTCGGCGACTTCAACCGCGATGGAAAGAGCGATCTGGCGGTTGCCAACAGCGGCTCGAATAACGTCTCCGTCTTTCTGGGAGACGGGCGCGGTGGTTTCGCTGCCGCTTTGAGCTTTCCCGCAAGCGGCAGCCCGCGCGCCATCGTCGCAGGGGACTTCAACGGCGACCGCTTCGTTGATCTCGCCGTCGTGAATAACTCTTCCGACAACGTCTCGATACTTCTGGGCGACGGGAAAGGCCGTTTCGTTCCGGCCAGCAGCGTCTCGGTCGGCTCAGGCCCGGTGGCGCTCGCGCTCGCGGATTTTAACGGCGACCGCAGGCTCGACATCGCGACGGCGAACGCGAAATCCAACAGCGTCTCAGTCTCGCTCGGCGGCTCGCACGGCCTCTTTGCGGACGCCGTCACACTGCCGGTCGGCATGGAGCCTTTCTCGGTTGTCGCCGCCGACGCCGACGCCGACGGAAAGCTCGATCTGGTCGTCGCCGATTCCGGTTCGGGTGATTTGTCCGTGCTGTCGGGTGACGGCGCGGGGCGTTTCTCTCCGGCGTTGAGATACGGTGTGGGCAAGACGCCTGTGGCCGTCGCCGCAGGCGATTTCAACGCGGATGGCAGAGGCGACTTCGCCGTGTTGAATTACGGTTTGAATAATCTGGCGCTCATCTTGGGAACCGCGAAGGGAACGCCGGGGGCCGCACGGAGTTTTCGCTCCACGCTTGCGCCGCTCTTCGGCGCGAAAGGGGACTTCAACAGGGATGGCCGCGCCGACTTCGTCGTCGTGGATGGTTTGAAATCAGCAGTGGCCGTCATGCTCTCGAACGCCGCAGGCGAACCGACCCCTTCAACGCTCATCCCTCTGCCGGGCGAAGAGGCGAGTTCCGTGTTCGTCGCCGTTGCCGACTTCGACGCGGACGGCAACGAAGACCTCGTGGTGGCAAGCAATAACCTGTCTGTTCTACTCGGTGACGGGAAAGGCAACTTCGCTCGACCGGACACATACGATGTGGGCGGCGTGTCTTCTATCGTCGCCGGCGACTTCAACGGCGACGGTAAAAGCGACCTGGCCGCGACCGCCGGCAAGGATGTGTCGTTGATGCTGAACGAAGGGAGAGGAAAGTTCGGAAAGCCAAAGAGTTTTCCGCTCGCGGGTGAAGCCGTCGCGCTCACGGCGGGCGACTTCAACGGCGACGGCAAGCTTGATCTGGCAAGCGTCAATCCCAAACAGATAAACGTCTCTGTGCTTCTGGGCGACGGCAAGGGCGCGTTCGGCAAACACACGGACTTCGCCAGCGAGCGGACGGCGCGCTCGCTCGTCGCCGCCGACTTCAACGGCGATGGGAAGACAGATTTAGCGACGGCCAACGACACGCGCAACAGCATCTCTGTGTTCCCCGGCGACGGGAGCGGCGCTTTCGCCCAGCATAAAAATCTCTCGGCAGGTTTCACTCTTGCGAGATGAAGGTGTTTTGGTCTACTATCAGTCCACGTTGTTAAGCATATCCCACGGATAAGCTTCCGCACGGGTACTTAATGCGTTATTGCATCTTTGTAGTGGTCGAATATCCAGGGTAGCGCAACGCGAGCGCCAGCCAGCCACATTGCACCAGATCACAAGATAATCTTCTTAGCTTTTTTGAGTGGAGCGCCCCGGAGTCTCCGGACGACGGCGCTGCGCTCTTGCATATTGACCCGACTTCGCCAAGCACATCTCCTGTTTTCGACGAGCCGCCGGAGCGATTACCTTGACCCCGCATGGAGAAATTCGATGAGAAATGAAAATCCCTTCGCACGTACTCTCATCTCGTTAAGCCGGTCTTTAGCCGCGCAATCGAGGGCACGACGAAACGTGTCAAATCACAAGCAAAGACCGGGCAGAACCGTGGCCGAGGCTTCAAGGCTCGCCCTGTGCATGATGCTCATTTTGCAGGGCGTCGCCTTCGGTTCGCTGAGCACCGCGAGCGCACAGAGAAAGGCGAAGACGGCGACTCAACCGCAGGCCGCTCCGCCCGCGCCGCCGATGATTAACAAAGGTAATGGCGGAGCGGTTGTGCTTCCGACAGTCAGCCCGGTGATGGTCTTCGCGCCGGTCAACGTGCGGCAGGCCGCACGGCAGGAAAAACTCGCGCCGGCGCAGCCCGCCCCGGCTGAGATCAGGTCAATTGATGCGCCGAGGGGCGACCGCCCGGCGCACCGCACGGTGCCGATTATGACCTCCGGCGGACACGATGGGCGCGGTCGGCACGGCGCACGTTGTGACGGTGACGAACGACCGGATGCGAATTCAGAACAGGAACGGCGTCGAGCTTTCGCGCGTCACGCTCAGTAGCTTCTGGGCGGGCGTCGCGCTCGAAGGCGGCGCGGCGGTCTCGGCCTTCGACCCGAAGATTCTGTACGACCGTTTCAACAATCGCTTCATCTTCGTCTCATCGGCCAACGGGCAGACGCTTTCCTCTGCGCTGCTCTTCGCCGTCTCGCAAACATCTGACCCGACGGGGACGTGGAATCGCTTTGCGGTTGACGCCGACCCGGCGGCCACCGCTAGCGGCGGTCTCTGGATTGACTATCCGAGCCTCGGCTTCAACAAGAACTGGATCACGATCAACGAGAACGTCTTCGGATACGGCACCGTCTCCGGCTATCAGCGCGCAGACATCTACGCCATTGACAAGCAGGCCGCTTACAGCAACACGCTCTCCAGCGTCTCGTCCTTCAAAGGATTGTTCTCGACCTGCCTCGCCAGCGTGACGCAGGAAACCGAACTCGGCTGCGGCTTCACGATGGCTCCGGCCATCACCGAAGACAACACGACCGACACCGAGTATCTCATCGAAGACTGGGACTCACAGGCTGCACAGCTCCGCATGAGCAAGCTCACGGGCACGGCTGCCGCGCCGGTGCTCACGGTCGCCACGCAGTTCCCGCAGTCAACGCAGTCGTGGCGCTTCGATGCACGGCGCATCGGAACGACGGGCGGCTACGTGCCGCAGAAGCAGCAGTCCGCCTTCCTGACTTCCGGCACGCGCATCATGGCGAACGACTCGCGCATCCAGAACGCCGTCCTGCGCGGCGGCACACTCTGGACGACGCACACCGTAATGCTCGCGAGTACGCCCACCCCGGCGGGCACAGCGGTTGGCGGAGCGGGGAACCCCGTTATTGATAACCACTCCGCCGTTCAGTGGTGGGCGATTGACCCGACGCAGGAGACCGGCATTTCTAATCCAACATCCGTCCTCCAGCGTGCGCGTATC
>JAIVJG010000196.1 GCA_020200155.1 Acidobacteriota bacterium
TTCACGCGGCGTTGCTGGGTCAGGCTTTCGCCCATTGCCCAAAATTCCCGACTGCTGCCTCCCGTAGGAGTCTGACCCGTATGTCAGTGTCAGTGTGACCGACCGCCCTCTCAGGCCGGTTACGGATCGCAGGCTTGGTGAGCCATTACCTCACCAACTACCTAATCCGCCGCGGGCTTCTCTTCAGGCGCGAGGTCTTACGATCCCCCGCTTTAACAACTGTCATCTTATGATGCCGCTGCATTATGCGGTATTAGCAGCCGTTTCCGACTGTTATTCCCCACCCGAAGGCAAATTACCCACGTGTTACTCACCCGTGCGCCACTCTACCGGGTTCCCGAAGGAACCTTTCGCGTTCGACTTGCATGTCTGAGGCACGCCGCCAGCGTTGATTCTGAGCCAGGATCAAACTCTCGTTAGAATTTGTTCTCTGGAACATTATCTTCTACTGGTTAAAGTATCCGATAATGACTCTTCTCGAGTTTTATCTGCGCCAAACTTTATCGTTCAGCGTCGCTCTCAAAGGTCTTTAACAGGACACGCTCTACCTAGTTTTCAAAGATCGCTTTATTCAACCCAACCTCCAAGATGGCTGTGCATCTCTTCGGCTGCTCCCTACTGACGAGATTCTTTCGCCTCAAGGAAACCGTGACTTTAGCCCAAGTCACAAATCTTGTCAAGCGTATGGGGGCTTTATTGCGCCCGCCTGCCGAAGTTACTTTAAAACTGCGCCGAGTCGTCCGGCCATATCAAGCAATGGGGCATCACCTCACACAGGTCAGTTTTAGATGCATCTATTGAGGTGCAGTTGCCTGGCCTTGGTGTGCGTTGAAGCTCGCGTCCGCTTCAGAGCTATGACACAAATACTCTCATCCTTCAGGGATGAAACAGCCGCTCCCTCTTGATAAGAATTCTTGAAAGAGAAGCGGCTCGTTGATTGCGCTTTTAGCTTGGATTTCAACCGCCCTGTTCCGGGCGAATGGGCATTATAGGGATTCTTGGATGTTTGTCAACACTCCGACGCAAGTTGTTTGATGGGGGCGCGGGGCGCGCCTAAATCCACGAACACTCTCAGCCTGTCAAAGTGCGCTGCTCGCTTCCCGCCTTACGCCTTCTGCGTGAAAAGGGAGATCAATGATGAAGCGCGTGCCTTTGCCTGGAGCGCTGTCCGCCCTGATTGTTCCGTTGTGCTGCTCAACGATCTGCTTTGCGATTGCAAGTCCGAGACCTGTGCCGCGCTTTTTCGTCGTGAAGAACGGCTCGAAGATGCGCGCACGAGTGGCTTCATCCATCCCGTTTCCGTGGTCGGCAACGGTGATTCGCGCGAGTTGTGGCGGATTCGTAACATCACCGTGCCGGAGGCTCTGCGTGCCACCCTCGATACGTTCCGTCGAGATGGTGATGGGCGTGTCTTTTGGGCTGGCGTCAATGGCGTTTGCGAAGAGGTTAACGAAGACCTGCCGCAACTGGTCTGCGTCCCACTGGGCGCGAAGCTCTCCGGCATTGAAATCTTTTTCGATTGGTGTGCGCTTCTCCTGGATTCTATCGGCAACCAGATCGAGACTTGATTCGAGCAACTCGTGCAAATCAACCTCCGACAAATCTAACTGCCTGCGGCGCGAGAACTGTGTCACGTCAACGGTCAACTTTCCTAAGTGTTCAATTCCACGCTCGACGAGATCAATCGTGGTAATGGCTTCTTGATCTTTGGTCATGTCGCGCAGCATGGCGACGCCGAGGCGAATGCTGCCCAGAGGATTTTTGATCTCGTGCGCGACTTGCGCCGCAGCCTTGCCGACGGCGGCCAGCGACTCTTGACGACGAAGCTCGTGCTCCGCCTCGGCTGCTTCCGTGACATCTACGAGTGCGAGCAGTTGACCCGGCGCGCCTTCAATTTCCAGTGGCGATGTATAAACGTCGAAAGCGCGCTCCCTGTCCGTGCCGTTCGCGGGAAGTCGCCAGCGCCCGTGATATGAAGGTCGGTCGCCGCGCTTGCTCGTTGCCGACGCGAGCATTTTAGTCGCTTCCGGCGATGCGGGCGTGTTGTGCACGGAGATGCCGATCTTTGTTTCCGGGAAGGCTTTGAAGAAGGCGGCGTTGGCGCTGCGGATGCGGTCTTCGCGATCAATGGCGGCGATGGCGCTGACCATGCCTTCGAGCATCTGTGTGCTGAACTGGCGTTCGCGGCGGAGTGCGTCGAAGCTGCGACGGAGCTGACGCAGGCGGCGCAGGACTTCGAGGATCGTGGCGATGGCGACGACGAGACCCGTCAGCACAGCCATCCACATCAGGAAGTTGATTTCGCTCCGCGACTTTTCTAGTGCGTCGAAGCGTTGCTGTTCTATCTCTGACCTCTGGTCGCTCACTTTGTCAAACAAGTCTTTGAGCTTACCCTCTAGGTCGCGGTTCGCGGCGAAGCCTTCCAGCGAATACCGTCTCAGGTCTTTTGTGATTTCGATATAAGAGATGATGTCACGCCTGATCTCAAGCTTCTTGTCCTCCTGCTTGATGGGCAGCCTGTCGTAGAGGGGCAGCATTTCTTCCACGCTGACGCGCTCGGTGCGAAGTCGCAGATCAACAGGCGGCAGCATGACGCCGCGCGTGCCTGATTCGATTTGCGCGCGGATGCGCGCTTCTGTATCCAGCCTGCCGAGCGCGAGACGCAGGTTGAGCAGGCGGTTCATGATTTCCGAGAGGCGACGCTCGTCGCCCTGCGCGTTTGCGCTGATGGTACGCAGTTTCTGGACGCTCAAAGTCCCCAGCCCGTAGACGAGTCCGACGAGCAGTGTAAAACCGACGAGCAGGGGAAGGAGCGCACGCCACAGCGGCTCGCTCGCGGCGGACGACTTGCCAGCACGTTTCTTCCCGTCCTTTTGATGAGAGGCAGGCTCTTCTTCTCCAGCCGTGTTGATGCGGCTGTAGATGACGCGCCCGCTCTCGTTCTTATCTTTATCCGGCATGACTAAGCATCAGCGCAGAGTTTGAAGTTGAGAGTCCGGAAATCCGATGCCCGCTCGTGAGCTTTGTAAAAACCGAGCCTAGCAAGTGAAACTCATTTCTTCACTTCCATCCAGTTGTCCCCGACGCCGACCTCGACATCGAGCGGCACGTCGAGTTCGACCGCCGTCTCCATCTCGCGTTTGAGCAGGGCGGCGACTTGATCGGCCTCTTTCTTCGGCGCTTCGACGAGCAACTCGTCGTGCACCTGCATCACCATCCGCGCGTCGAGTCGCTCACGACGGAGCGCGTCGTCAACTTTGAGCATGGCGATCTTGACGATGTCACTCGCGGTTCCCTGAATCGGCATGTTGATGGCCTCGCGTTCGGCGCGTGCGCGCACCTGGCCGTTGCGGTCGCTGAGGGCCGGGATGGGACGGATGCGTCCGTAGATGGAGCGGACGATGCCAGACTCGCGCGCCTTCTCCGGCACTTCGTCCATGAAGCGGCGGACGCCCGTGTAGGTCTTGTAGAAGTTGTCTATGACCTCTCTGGCTTCCTTGCGCGAGATGCCGACGCGTTGCGAGAGGCCGAACGGCTCGACGGCGTAGGCGACGGCGAAGTTGACGATCTTGGCGAAGCGGCGCTTCTCTTTCAGTTCCTCCTTCGTCCGCGCACCGAAGACGAGGCGCGCGGTGCGCTCGTGTATGTCGTCGCCCTTCTGATAGGCGTCGAGCATCTGCTCGTCGCGCGTGATGTGCGCGAGCAGGCGCAGTTCGAGTTGCGAATAGTCGGCAGCGACGAAGACGTTGCCCTTGTCGGGGACGAAGGCGCGGCGGATGCGTCGTCCGAGTTCGGTGCGAATCGGGATGTTCTGCAAGTTCGGCTCTGAAGACGAGAGCCTGCCGGTCGCCGTCACGGTCTGGTTGAGCTGGCTGTGGATGCGCCCGTCGGGGCCGACGAGATTGGGCAGCGCGTCCGTGTAGACTGACTTGAGCTTGTCGAGTTCGCGATACTCGATGATGAGCCGGGGCAGTTCGTATTGCAGCGCCAGTTCGTCGAGCACGGCGCGACTCGTCGAGACCTGTCCCTTTGAAGTCTTGCGCCCGCTGCTGATGTTCAATTCCTCGAAAACTTCGCCGACCTGTTTCGGCGAGTTGATCTTGAACTCGCGCCCGGCGACTTTGTAAATCCGCTCCGTCAGCTTCGACAGTTCCGCGCCGAAGATGGCCGACAACTCGCCGAGCACCGTCGTGTCCACGCGCAGGCCTGCGGTTTCCATGCGATACAGGAGCGGCGCGAGCGGCAATTCAATCTCTTTGTAGATGGATTCGAGGCCCTGTTCGAAGATGCGACCGTGCAGCACGTCCGCGACCTGCGCGGTGAAGTCCGCCGTCTCTGAGGTGCGCCATTGCGCTTCCGTCCAGGTGTCGGCGGCCCGTTCCGTCCAGCCATCCGCGCCGACGGCCTCGCGCGCCAGATCGCCGAGATCGTAGCGGCTGCGGACGGGGTCGAGCAGGTACGCGGCCAGCAGTGTGTCGTCAGTCACGCCTTCAAGTTCCACGCCGAGCATCGTGAGCAAGGCCGTCGCGCGCTTCAGGTCGTGCACGGACTTCTGTAGCAGTCCATTCGAGAGCACGTCGCGCAGCATCGCCACGGCCTGTTCCCGTCCGCCCTCGAACTCTTCAAAGTTGATGAAATACGACGTGTGCGGAGCGTGGGAGATGGCGATGCCCGAAGGCGGCAGCAACTCGCGAACGGAAACTTGTTGGCCGCCCCCTGAAGGCGTCCCGTCGGCGAGTGCGAAGCTCCAATGTTCCACGTCCCAGAGCTTGCGGACGACCTTTTCCAGTTCTTCGGCCTTGCGTATCTGCCTGTAATTCTTCGCAACCCCGCCGCCCTCGACTTCCGTCGCGGCATCGGCGAACTCGCGCGTCAGGGACTGAAATTCCAGTTCGCGGAAAAGCTTGTAGGCGTCGGCGCGATTCGCCGGCCTCGCGCGTATTTTGTCGAGGTCGAGCTTCACGTTAACGTCCGTTTTGATCGTCGCCAGTTCCTTCGACTGGAGGATAAGCTCGACGTTGGAGCGCAGAGATTCGCGGTAAGTTTTGTGCTTGACCTCTTCCCAATTCTTCAGCGCATTCTCAATCGAGCCGAACTGCTTGACGATCTGCACCGCGCCTTTCGCGCCGATGCCGGGCGCGCCGGGGATGTTGTCCACCGCGTCGCCCATCAGGCCGAGCAGGTCAACGATCTGCGACGGCGGCACGCCGAACTTCGCTTCGACCCAACGTTCGTCGCACCACTCGACGGGCGGCACAGGCTCTTTGCGTTTGACGTTCTGCGAGTTCTGTCGCATGCAGACGACCCACGGGTCGCGCACGAGCTGCGTCATGTCCTTGTCGTTCGAGACGATGACGGCCTGCAAGCCGGCTTCGGCAGACTGCAAGGCGAGCGTGCCGATTACGTCGTCGGCCTCGAAGCCGGGCGCGTTGATGATGGGTATCTGGTAGGCCTCGCAGACGCGCATGATGTAGGGAATCTGCGACTGAAGTTCTTCCGGCATCTCTGCGCGGTTCGACTTGTAGTCGGCGGACATCTCGTGTCGAAAGGTCGGCACGCCGGACTCGAAGACCGCCGTGATGTAGTGCGGCTGCTCGTCCGCAAGCAGCTTTCGCAGCATGTTCGTGAAGACGAAGACGGCCTGCGTGACCTGCCCACGGCTGTTCGTCAGCGGCTCCGTGCGCATGCCCATCGGGGCGAAGAAGGCACGGAAGATGTGCGAGAACGAGTCTATCAGAAAGACCCGCTCGGTCGGCTCTGTGGGCTTCGTGGATTTTTTCGGCGGCATGTTGTTTGGATGATAAGTAAAGCCGCGACGGGTGACAAGTCATAAGTGCCGGAAGGCATGCGACGCCTGTGGCGTGCGCGCCGCACGTGAGTCTCAGGAATGTTGCCGTGAGGCCACACAATCCATTCGCCGCCGGCTGAATCAACGCCCAGTCGCTTACTTTTCCGGTGTCCGGCTGGCGGCACGAGCCTTGCACCCTTTAATATTGATTCAACAGACACGGTCGCGCCCGCGCGCGTAAACGTGAAAGGTTCATCACGCCATCTTGATCAAACAGACGACGATTGCCGCGCCGGTCGAGGCGAGTGGGTTGGGGTTGCACACGGCGGTGCCGGTTCACCTGCGCCTGCGGCCCGCGCCGCCCGACACGGGCTACATTTTCGTCCGCACAGACCTTGACGATTTCGAGATGCCCGCCACCGTCGAGTGCATCGCACATTGCAGCTACGCGACAACGTTGATGCACACAGGCGTGATGCTCTCGACGGTCGAGCACCTGCTCGCCGCGCTGCGCGGGCATGGCGTGGACAATGCTTACATCGAAGTTGACAATCTCGAACTGCCGATTATGGACGGCTCTGCCGATGCGTTCACGGAGATGATCGTGCGCGCGAGGGTGGTCGAGCAGCCGGCGACGCGGCGTGCGTTGCGCGTGCGCGAGCGCGTCTGCGTAGAGCAGGGCAATCGCCGCATGACGGTGGAGCCGCACGAGGGCTACGAGATTGACTGCCTGATAGATTTCAAGCACCCGCTCATCGGCGTCCAGCGCATGCGCTTCGACGCGCTCGACCCCGAAGCCTTCGCGCGCGAGATTTCGCCTGCGCGCACGTTCGGCTTCACCGAAGAGATCGAGGCGCTGCGTCGCGCCAACCTGATTCGCGGCGGCTCGCTGGACAACGCCATCGTGCTGACGCCCGAAGGAATGCTCAACGAGACACCCCTCCGCACACGCGACGAATTCGTGCGACACAAAATCCTCGACATCATCGGCGACCTCGCGCTGCTCGGCATGCCCCTGCTCGGACTCGTGACGGCTGAGCGCAGCGGCCACATCCTCCACGCCGAACTGATGTCGAAACTCCTCCGCGACGACGCCGCGTGGGAGATCATTGACCTGCCTATCGGCGCTGGCTTCGCCGTCGCGCGATAAACTCGTCAACAAGAAATTTTGCAGGGGCAGGTGCTCTGTCCCTGCCCCCACGTTCAACCCATCGCTTTATTCTAACTGCCGGACATCTGCGGCGCGACGTAGCGCACAGCTTCCAGCTTCGCAAGCTCTTCAAGCTTCTCGATTGAAATTCGACCGATGATGAGCTTCGCCGTCTTCGGGTCGAGGATGACTTCAAAGCCGAGTTGCTTCAGTTGCGCCAGCACTGCCGGCGACTTGTCCGCCAGCCAGACCTGCACCTCCGCCTTGCCGTCGTGGACGAACTTCGCTTCCGCAGCGGCGGGCGTCGCGTTCTTTTTCTTCAAACGCTCGACCACGGCGGCGATGGACGGATGCAGCTTGGCGAGTATTTGCTGCCGCTTCTGCTCCTCCGGCGTGAGCGGCTTGTCCACACGAACAACCTCATCCGACTCGACAATGCCCGCGAGTGGGGTGGGTGACGGCGGAGGTGCTGCGCCTCCGCTGCCGCCCCCGAAGCCTCTTCCCCGTCGCGACTTAGTTGCTCGATCAGACCGGTACGTAAGCCCAACCTGCCCCGCTAACGTGAGGCCGCTTCTGGGAACGACTAATACTTCATTTTCACCCAACGCTGCGCGGCTCACGCCTTCAGGAAGATCAATCGGGACTTCGATGCGGCGCGGCTGTCCGCCGTCCGTGACGGTCATCTCTTCGACCGCGACGAAGGAGGTGAACTGCGTCATCAGTCTGTACTCAAGGCCGAGTTGCGTGATGGCTTCGCGCAGGTCGTCGCGCATGTTGCCCTGCTGCATCCCCTGCATGTCCTGTCCCATCAAGTCGTCCACGCGGCGACGCGCCCAGAGCGTCGCGAGCACGTCGTGTTCTGCTTGCGACTCCGGCAGGTTGACGGCGATCTCGCGCTCGAAGGCGTTGCCCGACATCCTGCCGCGCAGGCGAATAACGCCGCGCCCGCCGCCCGTGTAGCGTCCAGAAAGAATGACGGGCTTGGCGCTGAAGAGGTCTGGGATGCGCTTCGGATAAACGTCCGCGACGGGGAGACCATTCCAGTCAATCGAGATGTCCGTCAGCAGAGGGTTGCGGACGCGCTCGTGAAAGCGACGCGCGGCGGCAGAGCCGTCGTCGTTGAGCGAGACGTACTCGACCTCGCCTCGCCCGTATTCGGCCATCTTGTCGAGCAGGTAATGATTGACGCTGCCGCCGATGCCGAACGAGAAGACGCGCGCGTTCGAGTGCTTCTGAACCTCGCCGATAATCTCCATCTCGTTGCCGATGTAGCCGTCCGTCATAAAGCAGACGATGCGAACATGGTCAGCCGCGTCCGAAGGGTCGAGCGAGGCGCGAATGGCTTTCATCATCTCCGTCCCGCCGCCGCCCTGCCTCGTCTCCAGAAAGTTCTGCGCCTTCGCGAGATTCTCTTTCGTCGCGGGCACAGGCTCCGGGAAGAGGATGCTCGTCTCGCCTGCGAACGTGATGAGATTGAAAGTGTCCTGGGGGTAGAGACCATCGAGCGCCAGCTTCATCGTCTCTTTGGCCTTCTCGATGGGAAAGCCGCTCATCGAACCCGACGTGTCGAGCACGAAGACGAGTTCTTTTGGCATTACGTCGGCAGCCGTCACGCGCTCCGGCGGCTGCATGATGAGCGTGAAGTAACCGCCGCCGCTGCTGTCGCGGTGCGTGAGCACGGCGTCCTGCATGCGCGTGCCCGCCACGTCGTACTTGAGTATGAAATCCTTGTTGGGAATCGTCTCGCGGTTCTTCAGGCGCACGCGTGCGCTCGAAGGCCCCGGCCTCTCCACTTCAATCTCGTGCGAATTGGATTTGACGGAGTCGAGCGGCACGCCCGCGTCGAGCGCGACTTCGATGGAGATGTCCTGGCCGGCGCGCATGCCTGCGGGCGCGACCGGCGGCGTGATGCGCGAGGCGTCGGGCACTTGATCTGTGTTCGGGAGTCTGCCGCCGCCCGTCTGTCGCGCCGCCGGCGTGCCCGGAATGTAGCGCGGGCCGACGACCATCGGGAACGAGAATTCGTATGCGCCGTCTTCATACTTCAGCGTCTCGACGTAGCTGATCGTGACCGTCACGCGCTCGCCGGGCATGATGTTGGCGACCGACTGCGTGAAAATGTTCGGGCGCTCCTGATCCAGCAAACCCGCGACCTGTCCCGCACTGCGCGCCGCCTCGTAGACGGCCTGCGCCTCTTCGCGACGGAGAATGCGCCCGCGCACCGTGCGCTCTCCGACCTTCATCGTCATGTCGTCCACGGCGGCGGCCTGCGGCAGAGGGAAGACGTAGACCGCCTCGATCTTATCCTTGAAGGGGTTGTCGAATTCCTGCGTGACCGTCACGCGCGACAGGAAGCCGCTGACCTGTGCGCGCACGTCCGTATGCTTGAGTGGACACGCGCCGCGCGGCTGTCCCTTCGCGTCCAAAGCCTGAAGCGAGCCTTCCGTCCCCGTTTGAGGCGCGGCGGGCGGCGCGACCGGAGTCTCTGCGGCATTCGCCAGCACAAGGCCAGCCGCCACGCTGAAGGCCAGTAGAGAGATGAACAAAAGAAATCTGTTGGGAAGCGAGAGCGAGCGAGAGAATCTTCGAGACATACCTTCCTCCTGAGAAAGCATTATGCAAGGTTGGCGCGTGAAGCGAGGCGCGCCAACTCCGCCTGTGATGACTGGCAACTTAGACACCGGCTCCGGTGTCGTGGTTGCTATTCGTTTGCCGTTGATTGAACGGAGGAGGCGGAGAAACTTGCAATCTCCTGCGGAGAGAAACAAACGTCAGAGGCAAGACCGCCGTGCACACGCGCAGTCAAGCCATCGTTATTCAACGCTGACGATTTCATACACGATATGCAGGCGCAATTCTTTGCCGACGACTTCGTGGCGCACTTCCTTCGCGCGCAGGCGCAGGTTGCTGTCGCGCGTGACGGGGATGCGTGCGCCCAGTTGCTCTGCGCGGAGGATTTCGACCGGGTTGACGCGGCTGTCAATCGTGTCCTGCACGAGTCCGGTCAGGCCGCCGCCCATGAGCGAGGAAGGGACGTTCTTCAGATTCACCGCGCGCACGCCGATGCGTGCGTTGAATGTTTGCCTGGTCTGGTCGAATTCGAGATTGAAGATGGTATCGGCCCAGCCCTCGAACCTGAGACAGCCGACGAGCGGGGCCGCGTAAGAGCCGCGAAAGGCGATTGGCGCGGTGATGCGCCCTGCGTCGAAGCGGACGGCGGTTCGCGTGCCCTTCGATTCGCGGAGCAGCGTCAGCTCGCTCACGCATCCCTTCCCACTTGATTCCGCGCCGCCCCTGCGCGACAGCGGGAAGGTCGGCGGGTTGGGCTGCGACGTAATCGCGTCGAGCAACGCGTTGAAGAATTCCTCGCTCAACACAACCACCACCTCGCCCGCCGGCCTCACGCGCTCGGCGTGCGCGCCTTCCCTCGCCCGCGCCGCTCCCGGCTGCGACGCCGCGACCGGCAGCGCCAACATCCCCGTCAACAGCAACACGCACAAGCCAGCCATCAACTTCTCTCTCATCAACCGAATCCTTTCAGAGTCCGCTCCTGACGATGTCGTGGATGCGGAGCAGGCCGACGCAGCGCCCGTCCGCGTCCACGACGGGCAGGACGGAGATTTGCGAGGGGCGATCTTCCATCAGTTGGAGCGCCGCGTGCGCGAGCAGGTCGGGCGCGACGACGACGGGCGAGCGCGTCATCACCGCCGCGCTCGTCAGCTTTTCGAGACCGGCGAGTCCGGCTTTTTGCAAAGCGCGCCGCACGTCTCCGTCTGTGATGATGCCGGCGAGGCGTCGCTCTTCGTCAACCACGTTGACCGCGCCCAGCCCGCCACGGCTGATCGCCTGCAACACGTCCAGCAGCGGCGCGTCCGCCGCCACGGTCGGGTTCCCATCGCCGTCGTGCATCAGGTCGCTGACTTTGAGCGTCAGGCGTTTGCCCAGACGCCCGCCCGGATGATTGATGGCGAAGTCTTCCGGCGTCAGTTGCTTGACGCTCATCAAGGTCATCGCCAGCGCGTCGCCAATCGCCAGCGCGACTGTCGTGCTCGTCGTCGGCGCGAGGTTGAGCGGGCACGCTTCCTGCGCGACGGACGCGTCGAGCACCACGTCGGCGCGGCGCGCGAGCGTCGAGTCGGGATTCCCTGCGATGGCGATGACGGGCGCGTGGCGGTGTTGAATGTACGGCAGCAACTCGACGATCTCGGCGGTCTCGCCGCTGTTGCTCAGAACAATCACCACGTCGTCGCCCGTCACGAGTCCGATGCCGCCGTGCAATGCGTCGGACGGGTGTAGATAGACGGACATCGTGCCGGTGCTCGTCAGCGTGGCGGCGATCTTCTGCGCGATGTTGCCGGACTTGCCGACGCCGACGAGCACCACCTTGCCGCGACAAGAGGCCAGCAGTTCGATGGCGCGCTCGACCGCCACGCCGTCGAGCCGCGCGGCGGTCTGCGCGATGGCTTCCGATTCTATGCGGAGCAGGCTCAAGACCTGTGCGAAGTAAGTTTGTTTCATCTGCCCGGAATTGACGCTTCGGCGAAGCTGTAGCTTGAAACAGGAGAATACGACGCGGACGCGCCGGAGGACAACTCAATGAGAAGCAAGTCAATTTTCATGGCTCTAAATAATCGCAGCCGACTTATAATGCCGGACGCAGACCATAATTCCTTCGGCCCGGAGATCACGCTTGATGGACAGTGAATTATTTTTCAGGGTCGGCGCGCTGGCCCTGTACGTCGTGTTCCACTTAATCCGTGCCTTCTACGCGTTGAAGGTGTCGAAATCGGGCGGCAAGGTCTTTTCCGGTATGGACGACCTCAAGCGCAAGGGTGCCGTCCACGCCGGGCTGGGATGGGCGATGGAATTCATCCTGCCTTCAAG
>JAIVJG010000036.1 GCA_020200155.1 Acidobacteriota bacterium
CTCTCCGCACTGGGCGCTCTGCGCTCCGATGTCGTCAAGAATCTGAGCCGCACAGTGATGCTCGACGTTGAAGGCAGCGGCGGCGACGACCGCGCCACGCCGCTCGAACGCACCTTTCAGGCGATGGAACGTGAAGCCCGCGCCGCGCTCCGGCGCGAAGGCTTCGACGAAGCGAAGCAGCGGCACGAGCGGACGATTGCGGCGCGTTACAAAGGGCAGTCGTTCGAGCTTGAGATCAACTGGAACGAAGGCCGCGCGATCACGAAGCGTTTTCACAGGGCGCACGAGGCGCGCTACGGTTACGCGCAGGCGGCGCAGTCGGTCGAGATTGTCAGCGTGCGCCTGCGCTCCGTCGGCGCCGTCGAGAAATTGAAGCCCGAACGGCTCAGGGGCCAAGGCGAAGGCCGCACGCGGACGGCGAAGCCGAAGCGTTACGCGCGCGTGCATCTCGACGACGGGCAGCGAGAGGTCGCCGTGTACGCGCGCGAAGAGTTGGCGGCTGGCGCGCGTCTCAAAAGCCCTTGCGTCGTCGCCGAATACTCGTCAACCACGCTCGTCCCTGCGGGCGCACGCGCCGCGATAGACGCGCGCGGGAATCTCATCATCGAGCCATGACACGAAAACAGAAGTTCGACCCGACGACGCTGGAAATCTACCGCGCGCTCTATACTTCGGTCGCGGAGGAGATGGGACTGACGCTCAGGCGCACGGCACACTCGCCCAACATCAAGGAGCGACGCGATTACTCGTGCGCCGTCTTCGACTCTCAAGGTCGCGTCGTGGCGCAGGGCGATCACATGCCCGTCCACCTCGGCTCGATGCCGATGGCCGTCGCGGCGGCTCTGCGCGAAACCGAAATCGCGCACGGCGATGTCGTCGTCTTAAACGACCCCTTCGCCGGCGGCACGCACCTGCCGGACGTAACGCTCGTCGCGGGCGTCTTTGAAGATAAGGAAAAAGGGGAAAGGAAAAAGGGAAAAGGGGACGCCGAAAGACAAGCTCTCGCGTCACGAAATAAAAGCACGCCATCGAGTGTTCTACCGCTTCCCCTCTTCTACGTCGCCAATCGCGCGCACCACGCGGACATCGGCGGGGCGACGCCGGGTTCGATGGGGATGGCGACGGACGTGTACGGCGAGGGCTTGCGGATTCCGCCAGTGCATCTCGTGCGCGGCGGGCGCGTGAATGAAGACGTGATGCGGCTGGTGCTGGCGAACGTGCGCGTCGAGCGTGAGCGACGCGCGGACTTCGAGGCGCAGATCGGTTCTTTAAGGACGGGCGCGGCGCGGCTGTTGGAAATCGTCGGGCGCTCCGGCGCGCGTGAGGCGCGCGAGTACGCGGCGCATTTGATTGATTACTCGTCGCGCGTGATGCGCGCGTGCATCAACGCTATCCCGGACGGCGTGTACGAGGCCGAAGACGCGCTCGACGATGACGGCGTCGGGAGCGGCGAAGTCGTTTTGCGTGTGCGCGTGCGCGTCAAAGGCGAGCGCGCGAGCGTTGACTTTACGGGGAGCGCACCGCAGGTCAGGGGGCCGGTCAACGCCGTCGAGGCGATCACCGTCTCGGCGGTGTCGTATGTCTTTCGCTGTCTCATCGGCGCGGAGGACGTGCCGGCGAGCGCCGGTCTGATGGAGCCGATTGAGACGCTCGCGCCGCCGGGCACAATCGTCAACGCGGCGCACCCTGCGTCTGTCGCGGGCGGAAACGTCGAAACCTCGCAGCGCATCGTGGACGTGCTCTTCAAGGCGCTGGCGCAAGCCCTGCCCGGACGCATCCCCGCTGCGAGCCAGGGCACGATGAACAACCTGACCATCGGCGGCACGGACGCGCGCGACGGCAGGGAGTTCGCTTATTACGAAACGGTCGCGGGCGGGATGGGCGCGCGTCCCGCGTGCGACGGAGTGAGCGCCGTCCACACGCACATGACCAACAGTCTCAACACGCCCGCAGAGGCGTTGGAGTATGCCTACCCTCTGCGCGTGCGCCGCTACGCGATACGGAAAAATTCGGGCGGCGTGGGCGCACAGCGCGGAGGCGACGGCGTTATCCGCGAAATTGAAACGCTCGTCCATGCGCGCGTCTCGCTCCTCGCCGACAGGCGCGTGCGTGCGCCTTACGGACTCACAGGCGGCGACGACGCGGGCACAGGGCGCGACGTAATTGTCAGGAGCGGCGACGCGGAAGAGCGCATCGCCTCCAAAGGTTCGTGGGAACTGAAACCCGGCGACCGCGTGCGCGTCGAGACACCGGGCGGCGGGGGACACGGCAAGGCAAGTCGGAAATCGGAAGGATGAAGTTGAAGAAATTTATTCGCCGATTCATTAATTCTTGTCATTGATCCTGTGAGTTTGTTCGTTCATTCAAATGGTTCAATCAGATGATGGAGCAACGGATCGTCGGGGCGGCGAGCCGAATCTTAACCTTTGCCGCCGACAGTTGATCGTTTAGAATGCTCATGCTCCCGCAAGACACACCTTCCGGAGGCGCGGCTCGGCGCGCCTCACGACTGCACGCATGAGCCTCGAGCCCGGCACACGCTTAGGTCGCTACGAAGTCCGCTCGAAGATCGGCGAGGGCGGGATGGGAGAGGTTTATCTGGCGCAAGACGTGCAGCTCGACCGCCCCGTTGCGCTGAAAATACTGCCCGCCGAGATCGCCGCGGATCAGCAGCGGCTACACCGCTTCCTGCAGGAGGCGCGCGCCGCCTCGAAGATCAGCGGCGCGCACGCCGCGCACATCTACGATGACGAATGAGACGGCGGCTGACGCCGAGGCGGCGACGCGTGTGAAGACGAGCCCCGGCGTCGTGATGGGGACGGTCGCCTATATGTCGCCGGAGCAGGCGCTCGCCGAGCGCGACATCGATCACCGCACAGACCTTTATTCCCTCGGCGTCGTCCTCTACGAGATGGCAACCGGGCGCGTGCCCTTCGCCGCCGAGAGCGCGGGCAAGACCATCGACAAGATCGTCCACGAGCAACCCGAGGCGATGGCGCGCTTCAACTACGACGTGCCAGCCGCGCTCGACGTGCTCGTGCGCAAGGCGCTGCGCAAGCGGCGCGACGAGCGCTACCAGACGGCGCGCGATCTCTTAGTCGATCTGCGCGCGCTGCAAGACGAACTGGGCTTCGTGTCGTCGCAGCAGCAGCACCGCTCGCTCGCGCCGAACCGGACGGCCGCGGGCGGCGCGTCGCCTGACGCCGCGGCCGGATCGCAGCCGGGGGCGGCATCGACCTTCGGCGGCGCGCAGGCGACGGCGCCGCCCGCCGCCGGGGGCGCTCCGACTATCGGCTCACAGTCTGGCGTCGCCATGCCCGCGCTGTCCCGCGGTCGGGGGCGGGCCGCAATCGTCGTCGCCGCCCTGCTCGCCGTCGCGCTCGCGGCGGCTGGCTTCGCCGCCTACAGGCTCGGCTGGCTCAGCAAGGCGAAGGCGCTATCGGGGCAGATGAAGATTACGCGGCTGACGACGACGGGGCAGGCTTCGGACGCGGATATCTCGCCCGACGGCAAGTACGTCGTGCATGTCAAGTCGGAGAACGGACGTCAGAGCCTGTGGCTGCGACAGATCGAGACGACGAGCGACACGCAGATCGTCCCGCCCACGGATGATGTCTTCGGCGGCATCACCTTCTCGCGCGACGGCGCATACATCTATTACCTCCGCGGCCAGCCCACCATCGCCGCGTCGCTCTACCAGGTGCCGCTGCTCGGCGGCGCGGCGCGAAAGCTGAGCGACAACGTGACCAGCCGGGTCGCGCTCTCGCCCGACGGCAAGCGCATGGCCTTCAGGCGGCTGAGGTCGCCTGGCGAGTCGCTGCTCGTAGTGGCCGACTCCGACGGGACGGGAGAGCGTGTGGTGGCCGTGAGGAAACTGCCGAACAACTTCGTCGGCAACGGGCCGTCGTGGTCGCCCGACGGTAAATCAATCGCGTCCGGGGTGCTTAACGTTGACGAGGGCGGGAGCTACGGGACGCTGGTCGAGGTCGAGGTCGAAGGCGGGACGGAGAGAAGGCTGACCCCGGAGCGTTGGTCTGTGGTCGGGCAGGTGGCGTGGCTGCCGGACAGGAGCGGCCTCGTCTTCACCGCGACGCCCGAAGGGACACTGGGGTCGCAAATCTGGCACGTCTCATACCCCGAAGGCGTGGTGCGGAAGGTGACCAACGACTTGAACAGCTACACCCGCGTGAGCCTGACGGCGGACGCGAGCGCGCTGGTCACAGTCCAGACGGAAGGCGATGCGAACGTCTGGGTCGGGCCGGCGGGTGAAGCCGCGCGCGCCAGACAGATCACTTCAGGGAGGGCGAACAACGGCCGGGCCGGCCTATCCTGGACGCCCGACGGGCGGATCGTTTACGCGGCGCGGGAGGGCGGGGTCACGCAGATCTGGATCATGGAGGCGGACGGGACGGGCGCGCGCCCGCTGACGTCGCGCACGCGCAGCAACAATCAACCTTCTGTTACCCCTGACGGGCGCTACATCGTCTTCCGCTCAATCCGCACGGGCGCCTGGAACGTCTGGCGCATGGACTTGGACGGCGGCAACGTGAAACAACTGACCGAAGGCGGCACCGACAACTGGCCGCGCCCCTCGCCCGACGGGCGGTGGGTCGTCTTCTCGTCGAACCGCGCCGGCGCGCAGAACATCTGGAAGGTCTCGATTGACGGCGGCGAGCGGGTGCGGCTGACCGAGAAGAACACGTACAACGCGACCGTCTCGCCCGACGGCAAGCTCGTCGCCTGCCACTACCGCGAAGAGGCAAACGTGCCCTACCGTGTCGCGCTCATCCCGTTTGAAGGTGGCGAACCCGTTAAACTCCTCGACTTCTCGCAGAAATTCGCCGGCCCTCCCGGAATGCGCTGGACGCCGGACGGGCGCGCCTTGCTCTACGTCGAGACGCAGGGGGGCGTCTCCAACATCTGGAGCCTGCCCGTGGAGGGCGGCGCGCCGAAACAGATCACGGACTTCAAGTCCGACGAGATATTCTGGTTCGACTTCTCGCACGACGGCCGTACGCTCGCCGCCTCGCGCGGCCAGATCACGAACGACGTCGTCCTCATCACCGACCTTCAGGTGATTCAATGCCCCTGCCCGCCGGCACACGTCTCGGTCGCTACGAAATCCGCTCGAAGATCGGCGAGGGCGGGATGGGCGAGGTCTATCTCGCCAAGGACACACAACTCAGGAGATCGGTTGCCCTCAAGATACTCCCCGCTGAATTCAGCCGGGATAAGGAGAGGCTACGCCGATTTGAGCAAGAGGCGTTCGCCGTGGCGGCGCTGAATCACCCGCACATCGCGCACATCTACGAGATCGGAGAAGCGGGCGGCACACACTTCATCTCGATGGAGTACGTCGAAGGCGTCAGCTTGCGCGAGAAGATTCACGGCGACCGGACTCCCTTCCTCAAGCTGCTGAAATATCTCCAACAAGTCGCCGAAGGTCTGGCGAAAGCTCACGCCGCTGGCATCGTGCACCGAGACCTCAAGCCCGACAACATCATGGTCACCAGAGACGGCTACGCCAAGATTCTGGATTTCGGTCTGGCAAAACTCGTCGAGCCGCCGAAAGTCTCGGGCGACCACGCCATGAGTGAAGTCGCGACCGCGCTCCTCGAGCAGCACTCTCTGCCGGGGATGGTGATGGGCACGGCGGGCTATATGTCGCCGGAGCAAGCACAGGGGAAGGTGCGCGGGATCGACCACCGCTCCGACATCTTCTCCTTCGGCTGCATCCTCTTTGAAGGGGTGACGGGACGGAAGGCATTTGAAGGCAAGGACGTATTGGATTCCTTGCACAAGATCGTGCACTCTCCGACACCACAGATTAAAGAGATCAATGCCGACGCTCCTGATGAGTTACAAAGGATCGTGCGAAGGTGTCTTCAGAAAGACCCGGAGCGCCGTTACCAGTCCATCAAAGACGTGGCGATTGAGTTGGAAGAACTTCAACAGGAGTTGAAGGCTGAGGCTGAACCAGAACATTCCGTCCGACTGGTATCGAGTATTGGCTCGGCAATGAGTAGTGAGCCGCGAACGGGCGTGCAGAGTGCTAGTCAAGCGACGGTAAGCACCGCAGAGGTCGCAGGGTCGCACTCGACGACGAGCGCCGAATACCTCGTCAACGAGATCAAGCGTCATCAGACGGGCGCAGCTCTCATCATCGCAGCACTCGCGGTTACCGTCGTAGGGATCGCTTACGGTTTATACAAATTCGTCGGTCACAAATCGGCGGGGAATCTTCAGTCAATGAAGATCACCAGACTGACCAACAGCGGCAGGGTCAGCGCCGCATCAGTCTCGCCCGACGGCAAATACGTCGCTTATTCGGCGTTCGATGATTCGGGACAGTCGAGCCTCTGGGTCAGGCACGTGGCGACGACGAGCAACGTGCAGATCGTCCCGCCCGCGGGCGCTGATGTTCGGTTCGCAGCGCCAGCTTTCTCGCCCGACGGCAACTACATCTACTACATCAGGACGGAAAAGAGCGCGTCGGGCGTGCTCTACCAGGTGCCCGTGCTCGGTGGAACGTCGAAGAAGTTGCTGGAAAATCTAAGACCAGACCCCATCAGCTTCTCACCTGACGGCAAACGTTTCGCTTTCACTCGTCGCTATGCGAGTCAGGGCGAAGACGCATTGATGTTGGCGAATGCGGACGGCACTGGAGAGCAGAAACTAGCCGCGCGCGCATTCCCCGACTTTTTACTGGGCGGCGTGGCGTGGTCGCCCGACGGCAAAACGATTGCCTGTTCGATGGGAGGCTTTACCGGCGGCTACTACAGAAGCGTGATTGTCATACAGGTCGCGGATGGCACACAAAAGGCGCTCACCTCTCACAGATGGAATGAGGTCGAAAGAGTCGCCTGGTTGTCAGACGGAAGCGGAGTCATCACTACGGCGCGGGAGCAGGCGGGAAGCCCGTTTCAGGTTTGGCAAATCTCCTACCCTGACGGCGAGGCTCACACGATAACCAATGGTCTGAACACCTACCACAACGCGAGTCTCACGGCAGACTCAAGCGCTCTAGTCACGGTGCTCTCTGACCAGACATCAAACATCTGGGTAGCGCCGACGGGAGAGTGGACGAGCGCGCGACAGCTCACCTCCGGCAAAGAGAATGGAGGGCCCGAGGGGGCGACGACGTGGACGCCCGACGGCAGAATAGTTTATCGCTCGCTCGCGGGCGGCAACCCTGACATTTGGATGATGGATGCGGACGGGCGTAATCAGAAACAACTGACGGATGATGTTTACTATAAACGCAATCTCTCCGTGACACCTGACGGTCGCTACATCGTTTTTGATTCCTTCCGTTCAGGCACTCAACAACTTTGGAGAATAGATATTGATGGCAGCAACCTCAAGCAGTTGACCACAGGCGCGGGCGCGTTCACCCCGAGCTGTTCTCCCGATGGAAAATGGGTGGCTTATGGCTCTTTCGGTGCCAGCGGATTCATCATCTGGAAAGTCTCTATTGACGGCGGCGAACCCGTACGAGTCACCGATAAATTTGTGTCCCTTCCAGTCGTCTCACCCGACGGAAAACTGATCGCCTGCTACCTTCTCGACCCACAGACGAGAATCACCAAGCTTGCGCTGCTGCCCGTTGAGGGAGGAGACCCGGTCAAGTTATTCGATCTCCCGCCGCGATTCACGAATCGCGGAGATCCTGTCCGCTGGACGCCCGACGGTCGCGCCCTGACCTACATCGACACGCGCGGCATCGTCTCGAACATCTGGCTTCAGCCCGTTGACGGCAGCCCGCCCAGACAGTTGACCGACTTCAAAACCGACCGCATCTTCTCCTTCGACTTCTCGCGCGACGGGAAACAACTCGCCCTCTCGCGCGGAGTCATAGACAGCGACGTGGTCTTGATTAAAGATTTCAGATGAGTCTCGACACGGGCACACGACTGGGTCGCTACGAAATCCGCGCGCTTCTCGGCGCAGGCGGGATGGGCGAGGTCTATCTCGCGCAAGACACCCAACTCAATCGCAAAGTCGCACTGAAAATCCTACCTGCGGAAGTCGCGGCTAATCGGGATCGAATGCGCCGCTTCACTCAAGAGGCACAAGCCGCCGCCGCGCTCAACCATCCGAACATCGCGCACATCTACGAGATCGGTGAAGCCGACGGCGTGAACTTCATCGCGATGGAGTTCGTTGACGGCGTCAGCTTGCGCGAGAAAATTCATCGGTGGCAGACCGAACTGAAGAAACTCCTGAGATACCTCACTCAAGTGGCTGAAGGATTGAACAAAGCGCATCAGGCTGGCATCGTGCATCGAGATTTAAAGCCCGACAACATCATGATTACCCACGATGGCTACGCCAAGATTTTAGACTTCGGGCTGGCGAAGCTCGTCGAGCCACGCGGGGCGGGAAGCGATCAAGGGATCAGCGAAGTCGCCACCGCGCTCCTCGAACAACACTCGACGCCCGGCATGGTGATGGGCACGGTCGGCTACATGTCGCCCGAGCAGGCGCAGGGGCGCGTGCGCGAGATCGACCATCGCTCCGACATCTTCTCCTTCGGCTGCATCCTCTACGAAGCCGCGAGCGGGCGAAAGGCTTTTGAAGGCAAGGACGCGCTCGACTCGCTGCACAAGATCGTCCACGAGCCGACGCCGCAGCTCAGAGAGGCGAACCCCGATGCCCCCGAAGACTTGCAGCGCGTCGTGCGAAGGTGTCTGGCGAAAGACCCGGAGCGACGCTACCAGTCAATCAAAGAGGTGACCATCGAGCTTGAAGAGTTGCAGCAGCAGCTCAACGACAACGCGCAGACTCACGCCGCCTCCCTGCTCCCCAGCGGCACTTCGACCGCCGCAAGCTCGCCGGCATCAAGTTCGCCGGCATCGACGGCCGGCATCACACAGGCGACGACGGATTCCTCAGCCGCCCGCACTACTTCGAGCGCGGAGTACCTGCTCGGCGGGATGAGGCGTCACAGAGCGGGCGCGCTCGTCGCGCTGGCAGTCGCGGCCGTCGTCGTCGCCTTCGTCACCTATAAACTTTCCGGGCGATGGCGCGACGAGTTGACCGTGCCATTCCGCTCAGGCAAGGTCGAGCGGCTGACGATGACCGGCAAGGCCTCGGACGCCATCATCTCGCCCGACGGCAAGTACGTCGCCTACGTGCAGAGCGAGGGCGTGCGCGCGAGCCTGTGGGTCAGGTTCATCGCCACCAACAGCGACGTGCAGATCGTCGCGCCCGCCGAAGGTCAGTACCGCGGGCTGAGCTTCTCGCCCGAAGGCAACTACGTCTATTACGTCCGCGCCGAGAGGGCGAGCCCCGTCGGCGTGCTCTACCAAGTCGCCGTCCTCGGCGGCTCGTCGAGGCGTCTGGCGACGGGACTTAACAGCCAAGTCACCTTCTCGCCCGACGGCAAGCAACTCGCCTTCGTGCGCGCCGGCGCGGACGAGGACGCGCTCGTTGTGGCGAACGCGGACGGCACGGGCGAGCATAACCTCGCCGTCCTCAAACACCCCAAAATCTTCGGCGGCGGCGGCAGTTCGTTCTCTGCCGCCTCGAACGGCGCGCCCGCATGGTCGCCCGACGGCAAGATCATCGCCTGCCCCGCCAACCTCGGCGACGCGAGGGGCGCGAACGACCGCACCATCGCCGCTGTGAGCGTCGCGGACGGCTCGGTGCGACCGCTCACCTCGCAGAACTTCTTCTTCGCCATCGGGCGGATCGCTTGGCTGCACGACAACACCGGACTCGTCGTCGTCATGCGCGACGAAGAGTCGGGCCAACTCAACTACCAGCTCACGCACATCTCCTACCCCGGCGGCGAGTCGCACAGGATCACGCGCGACGTGAACATCTACGGCGACGTGAGCGTGACGGACGACGCGAAAGCTCTGGTCACCGTCCAGTCCGATCCGCTCTCGAACGTCTGGCTCGTCCCCGTCGATCAGCCTACGGTCGCAAGACAGATCACTTCGGGCAAGCTCGACGGCTACTGCGGCGTCGGGTGGACGCCGGACGGGCGCGTCGTCTTCGCCTCGCGCAAGATCAGGGAAGCAGACCTCTGGGTGATGAACGCCGACGGCGGCGGGCAGAAGCAGTTCATGGACGACCGCTACACCGACCGCTACCCCTCCGTCACGCCCGACGGTCGCTACATCGTCTTCGACTCGCTCGGTCGCGGCGGCGGCATTCACGTCTGGCGGATGGACGCGGACGGCGGCAACCTGAGACAACTGACGGCGGGCAGCGGCGAGCAAGCGCCGCAACTGTCGCCCGACGGGCGGTGGGTGGTTTATCAGGGCGCGGGCCCTTCCGTGTGGAAAGTTTCCATTGACGGCGGTGAGCCCTCGCGCCTCACGGATAAAATCACGGGGCGACCCGCCGTCTCGCCCGACGGCAAACTCGTCGCCTGCTTCTACCGCGACGCCGCGACCTCGCCGTACCGTCTGGCGATCATCCCCTTCGAGGGCGGTGATCCCGTCAAAGTCTTCGACACCCCCATCCCCGTGTCATGGTTTCACGCGCCTCGCTGGACGCCCGACGGGCGCGCTATCCTCTACGTTGACGACCGCAGTGGAGCCGCCAACGTCTGGAGCCAGCCCGTCGCCGGCGGGCAGCCCGCGCAGTTGACCAACTTCACCTCGGACATCATCTACTCCTTCGATCTCTCGCGCGACGGTCGGCAGCTCGCCCTCGCGCGCGGCTCCGTCAGCAGCGACGTGGTGGTGCTGAGCGAGTCGAAATGATAACGTGCGGCGAATTGCTCAACCCCGCGTCGCCGCCCGCCGTGCCCGACCGGGGAGTTGACTTAAAACGATGACCCTCTCATCCGGCACACGTCTCGGTCGCTACGAAATCCGCTCGAAGATCGGCGAGGGCGGGATGGGCGAGGTTTATCTGGCGGAAGATACAAAGCTCGATCGTAAAGTGGCATTGAAGATTCTGCCGGCTGAACTCGCGGTGAATCAGGATCGCATGCGCCGGTTCGTCCAGGAAGCGAAAGCCGCGGCTGCGCTGAATCATCCGAACATCGCGCACATCTATGAAGTCGATGAAAGCGACGGAACCAGTTTCATCGCGATGGAGTTTGTCGACGGCTTCACTCTCCGTCAATCGATTCATGAGCGACAAACAGAACTAACGAAGCTGTTGCGATATCTGCAACACGTTGCTGAAGGATTGGCCAAAGCTCACGCCGCCGGAATCGTGCATCGGGATCTCAAGCCCGACAACATCATGATCACGCGTGAAGGCCACGCGAAGATTCTTGATTTTGGACTCGCAAAACTTCTCGAACCCGGTTTAGGCGCGGGCTACCGCCCGCGCGATGTGGCGGGCAGTAGCCCGCCTCTAAACGATCGCGCAGACAATTGCGCAGCGAGCGAAGTCGCCACCGCTTTGATGCAACAGCATTCGACGCCGGGAGCAGTGCTCGGCACCGTTGGCTATATGTCACCCGAACAGGCGCAGGGACGGGTCAACGAAGTCGATCATCGCTCAGACATTTTCTCGTTCGGCTGCATTCTTTATGAAGCGGTAACGGGGCGCAAAGCCTTCGAAGGAAAGGACGCGATCGATTCGCTCAACAAAATCATTCGTGAGCAGCCAACGCCGATGGCTAACTTCATTCCTGATGTGCCTTACGATCTGCAAAGGATTGTCCGCCGCTGCCTCGCAAAAGATCCCGAAGACAGATATCAGACGATTAAAGACGTTGCCATCGAATTGAAAGACGTACGGCGTGAGCTGGAGGCTGGCGTCGGGATTGACACGACGGTTCCACTATCACTGGGTGCAGGTTCGAGTGCTCAACCAATTAGTGAGCTTGATCGTTCACGCGCGGCTGCGGCGTCAACCAGTCTTTCGCCCACGCCTCCTTCAACGCATCCTTCTAGTGCCGAGTATATCGTCAGCGGAATCAAACAGCATCGGCTTGCGGCAGTAGTCGTTGCCGGCGTGCTGGTTTTGGCGGTCGTCGCAATTGGAATCGCGCTTTACAAATTCTCGACCGGTAAGATGAAATCCGGCGGCGGGAACGCGAAGCTTCAGCGGCTGACGACTTCGGGTAAGGCGTCGGACGCGGCCATCTCGCCAGACGGGAAATACGTCGCGCACGTCAAGAGTGACGCCGGACAGCGGAGCCTCTGGCTGCGGCAGGTGGTGACCACCAGCGACACGCAGATCGTCCCGCCCTCCCAGCAGAACTATTACGGAATAACCTTCTCGAAAGACGGCGACTACATCTATTACGTCTTAGGCGAGGCCAATAATCCCGCGACGCGCGCGCTCTACCAAGTGCCGGTGCTCGGCGGCGCTTCGCGGAAGCTGATCGAGAACGTCAATTCTCCCGTCTCACTTTCGCCGGACGGGGCGCGGCTGGCGTTTATGCGCGGCAGCGCGACGCAAGCAAGTTCTTCAGATCGAACCGCGCTGATCGTGGCGAACGTGGACGGGACTGGCGAGAGAGAGGTCGCCGTTCGGAAGCTGATCAATGGTGCCTACAGCAACGGCGGGCCATCGTGGTCGCCTGACGGGAAACGGCTGGCCTCGTCGGTTACGGTCGGACCTCCTAGCGAGGCCGTAGGGGGAAATATTGTGGTTGAAGTGCAGGTCGAAAGCGGAGCGGAAAGGCCAATCACTTCCGAAAAATGGCCACCGAGTGCCGGCCTGGGAACGGGAGGGGTCGCCTGGCTCACGGACGGAAGCGGCCTCGTCGTAATTGCGCCCGATCGGGATACGTTTTCAATTCAACTTTGGCATATCTCTTACCCGGGTGGCGAGGTGCGTAAGATCACCAACGACCTGAATAACTATAACCGGCTGAGCCTGACCGCCGATTCGAGCGCGCTGGTCACAGTCCAGACCGAGGGCGAAATGAACCTCTGGGTTGCGCCGCAAGGAGACGTGGGCCGCGTGAAGCAGATCTCCTCGGGCAGGTCTGATGGGCAGTTTGGTCTGTCGTGGATGCCTGGCGGTAAAATAGTTTACACGTCACGAGGAAGCGGTTTTAGTGATATCTCGAGCATAGAGCAGGACGGAAAGAATCAGAAGCAATTGACGGCCAACGCGACCACTAACTTGTACCCGTGGGCCACGCCCGATGGCCGCTACATTGTCTTCACGTCCACACGAGCGCGCCACACAAGAAGCATCTGGCGCATGGATCCGGATGGCGGCAATCTCAAACAACTGACCGAGGGGCCGGGAGATGTATTCCCGCAATCTTCGCCCGACGGTCGCTGGGTGGTTTTCGTTTCCACGCGCTCCGGCTCAGTCAGGATTTGGAAAGTATCGATCGACGGGGGTGAGCCCATGCGGTTGACCGATAAATGGACACAAAATCCGAACTTCTCGCCCGACGGCAGCCTGATCGCCTGCTTCTACCGCGAAGACCAGCCGAACGCGCCCGTCAAGGTCGCCATCATCCCCTTCGCGGGCGGCGAACCCGTCAAGGTGCTCGACATTCCGCACACCGTCAACGGCCCCGCCGGTCTGCGCTGGACGCCGGACGGGCGCGCCCTGACGTTCGTAGATACGACGGGCGGCGTCTCCAACATCTGGTCGCTGCCTCTGGACGGCGGGAAGCCTGTACAGTTGACCGACTTCAAGACCGACCAGATATTCTGGTTCGACTTCTCGCGCGACGGCCGCCAACTGGCCCTCTCGCGCGGCACGCAGACAAGCGACGTTATTCTGATCCGCGACTTTCGCTGAACCAAAAAGATGATCGAAGCCGGCACACGTCTCGGACGCTACGAAATCCGCTCGAAGATTGGCAAGGGCGGGATGGGCGAGGTCTATCTCGCACACGATCCGAAGATCGGGCGCGACGTGGCGATCAAAGTCCTGCCCGCAGACTTCTCCGCCGACAAGGAGAGGCTCGCCCGCTTTGAGCAGGAGGCTCAAGCCGCAGGCGCTATCAATCACCCGAACATCCTCACCATCTACGACGTGGAGACGCACGACGGCGCGCCTTACGTCGTCTCGGAACTCTTACAGGGTGCGACGCTGCGCGAGTTGTTGGGCGGCACGCCGCTCCCGACGCGCAAGGCGATTGATTACGCCTCGCAGTCGGCGCGCGGTCTAGCCGCCGCGCACGAGCGAGGGATCATCCACCGCGACATCAAGCCGGAGAACC
>JAIVJG010000037.1 GCA_020200155.1 Acidobacteriota bacterium
AGGGCTTGCCACTCTCGATGTCGGGCGGCCCCGGCGATTCGCCGACGACGGCGGCTGTCGCGCCCGGCGTGCCCTCGCCGAAGATGAAGACTCTCTCCTTGAGTTGCGGCAGCCGTGACGCACGCTGCAAAAGCTCCGCGTTGATTTGATCGAGCGTCTCGTTCGATTCAGGCGGCTCGGCATCGAGGAAGAGTGAGTCCTGCATAATCAGGTCTGGGACTGGAGTCTTGAATCCGGAATCAAAGTCCTTTTCAGACGCTCTCGACTCCGAACTCAGGATTTCTTATTTTCGTTGAGGTAGTCGCGCACCTTCTTCATGTCGTCCCAGACTTCGCGCTTCTTCGAGGGGTCGCGCAGCAGGTAAGCCGGGTGGAACGTGGGCATGACCTTGATGCCTTTGTAGTCCTGAAAATTTCCGCGCAAGCGTGTGATGCCTTCTCTGGTGTCGAGCAAATTCTTCATCGCCGTGTTGCCGAGAACGATAATCACGTCCGGGCGGGCGACGTTGATTTCGCGCAGGAGGAAGGGCTTGCACGTCGCGGCCTCTTCGGTGGTCGGCGCGCGGTTGCCGGGCGGGCGGCAGCGGTTGACGTTGCCGATGAGCACGTCCTCGCGCTTGAGGCCGATGGCTTCGATGATCTTGTTGAGCAACTGGCCGGCGCGACCGACGAAAGGACGGCCAGACGCATCTTCGTCCGCGCCCGGAGCCTCGCCGACGAACATCAGACGCGCCTGCCGGTTGCCCTCCGTATGCACGATCTTCGTGCGGCCCTGATGCAGCGGGCAGCGAATGCACTCGCCGATGTCGTCGCGTATGTCATCGAAAGTTTCGCCGGGACGACCGAGGCTCAGTTCGTCCTTCGGCGCGATTTCGCCGAACAAAGTCTCGCGCGGCGCGGGCGGATTTGGTGAAGGCGGTCGAACGGGTTTTTTAGGCATGGCTGATTGATACGAAGCTTTCGTCGTTTCGCCCCCGGCGCGGCGCGGCGGCGGCGGTAGAATGATTCTCGGAGGAGGCTTGCCCGCTCCTTCGGCACGCGCGTTTCGTTCGAGCGCACGCGGCAAAGGCACGGTTGGAGCCGGCGACGCGGCTCTCGATTGACTGCTCGCGTCGCGTGTCTCCACGCGTGCAGGGAAATCCACAGAGGACTCCAATCCTTCAACGCCCAACTCGCGCAGGTACGTGACGGATTCCGCGACCTCTCCCGTCAGCTCACTCAACATCTCTTTCAACTGCGTTTGATCCGGCATCGGTTCGGGGAATTATTATGGCACGAACAAAAGCAGGGATGAAGGCAGAAGGACGAAGGATAAAAGCGTGGCTGTTAAGCATCAGCCTTCCTTCAGAGCTTTCACCCCTTCGCCTTCCGTCTGCGCCTTCACTTTTCTTTCGCCTTCACTTTTCTAAGGCGCGCGACCTCATCCAGAATGCGATGCGCGGCGTCGAGCTTGGACATGAGCGGCAACTCCTGAGGCTGCTCGCGGTCGCGCGCAAGCAGCGTAATCACGTTCGTCACAGTGTCAAAGCCCGCGCCGTCCCGCGTGATGTCGTTGGCGACGATGGCATCCAGATTCTTGCCAACCAGTTTCTCTCTCGCATGTTCGACGACCTTGTCTGTCTCCGCCGCGAAGCCGACGAGCAGCAGCCCGTTTCTGCGCGCACGCCCGACCTCGGCCAGCACGTCCGGCGTGGGTTCGAGCTTCAGGGTCAGAGCGTCTCCGGACTTTTTGATCTTCCCGGCGGAACGCGTCGCTGGCCGGTAGTCCGAGACGGCGGCGGCGGCGATGAAGACTGTCGCCTTCTCGACTTCGCTTATCACGGCCCCGCGCATCTCTTCAGCGGAGAGGGCGCGCACGACGCGCACGTTGGAAGGAACTGCCGCGCTCGTCACACCGGCGACGACCGTGACTTCCGCGCCGCGCAGGCGTGCGGCTTCTGCGAGCGCGAAACCCATCCGGCCCGACGAGCGATTGGAGATGAAGCGCACAGGATCAATCTCTTCGCGCGTCGCGCCCGCCGTAATCAGTACGCGCTCGCCCGACAGGTCGCGCGTGTGCGCCCCCCCGCTTAAAATTTCGAGCGCGGCGGCGACGATTCTTTCAGGCTCGCTCAATCTTCCGGGGCCGAACGTGCCGCAGGCCATCTCGCCCGCGTCGGGTTCGACCACGCGCACGCCGTCGGCGCGCAGGCGCTCAAGATTGCGGCGCGTCGCCGGATGATTCCACATCGTCGTGTTCATCGCCGGGGCGACGAGCACGGGCGCGTTCGAGGCGAGATAGGTCGAAGTGAGAAAGTCGTCGCCGATGCCGTTAGCGAATTTAGCGATGATGTTGGCCGTGGCCGGGACGACTAGGAAGAGGTCAACGGTCTGCGAAAAAGTGATGTGCGCGATGGGGTCTGGATTGTCCGGGGCGTAATCGTCAACGACGACGTGTGCGCCGGAGAGAGCGCGAAAAGTAAGCGGCGTGACGAACTCGCAGGCGCGCTTCGTCATCCCTACGCGCACGGTGCAGCCGGCGCGTTGCAGCCCGCGCAAAACTTCGGCGGCCTTGTAAGCGGCGATGCCGCCGGAGACTCCCAGCGCCACGCGCTTCCCGCCGAGTTGCGCGCTCGCGGCTTCCGCCGAATCTTTCAAAACGTCAGACGACATAAAATCCCCATGCCTTCGCCGTGAATGTAGCACCGCCCGTGCGAAGCGCGCAATTAGCCTTCAGCTTCCCGCGCGTCGCCGCCGCCTCCGGGGATGCGCGAACCCTCCGGCATGTTCACACATCGAAGATTAGTTGTGCTAAACTTCAACGCACAGCGCCCCCAGCAGATTTCAAGCTCCCTTAATGCCGCCTGATTTGTATGTCGCCGGCAGTTGCGTGAGGCGCGGGAAAGACATGAAGGCGAAATTCACTTTGCAACGTCGAGCCATCTTAATCTTCATGTTATGCGCCGCGTGCGCCGTCGCCGTCTGCGGCCAGAAGTCGCGGAGAGCGCGGCAGGACGACGCACGGTTCGGCCCCGCCGTGCGCGCTTACCTCGCGTATCTGCGTAACGAGCAGGAGGTGGTTGACGACCGCGTCAGCCGCCGCGAGGTGAACCGCGCATATTACGTGCGCAACTCAAACCGCATCAGGGCGCTCCGCGAGATGGCGACCCGCATTGCTCTGGAAAACAATAACGACTACCTGCCGGAACTCGAAGCCGTCTCGCTCGACGAATTCGACCAACTGTTTGACGACCCGCTGCCGACGCCAGAAACACTGCGCACAGGTGAGACGCTCAACTACCAGTTAAGGTTCCTCGGCACGGTCGCCGAAGGGCGTGAGAAGTTTTATCTCTTCGCGCGGCTTGACCCTTACGAGCAATCCGAGTTGAGAAAAAAAGAGAGGGGCAAGTCTCAACCCGGCGCACCCGCGTCACCGGCGCAGCCGTCATCCATCGAGTCTGCGACGCGCCCGCGACGCGTCGTCTCGCCCTGAGCGGGCGAGTGCCATGGTTCATTCTCAAACTCTCATGCGCCAGCCGACATTCTTCGATCAAGAGCGAAAGGGCGGAGCGGTTGACGCTGAACGCATAGTGCTCTACGCCCTGGGAGATTTTCAGGAACGCGGAAAGCTTCTCGCCGAGCGCGAACTGCCGCTGGATCGCCTGCGCGGGGCGTTGCGTCGTGCCGCCGAGAAATTTGCCGTCGAGGAGCTTGACGACGAACTGGCCGTCGCGGCCTTCAGCGCCCTCGGTGCGCGCGTGCGTCGCGTCCCATCCTTCTTCGCCAAGCATCCTTACCAGGTTACCGTGCCGGCAGAACTCGCCGAGCGTGCGCGCAGTTTCCTGCAAGAGATTAGAGAGCAGGCGACCCAAAAGCCCCTTTAAGAATGGAACGAACTCGTAGGATGGCCGAAAATCTCTGTAAAGAGGCAATAACGGCGTAGCAGCAGCAGGCCACGGCGTCAGCGCGGCGAGCGCGGGACAGAAGGCAGTCGAAGCCCTTGCACTTTCAGCTTTGGTGGCCCATAGTGGGGGTCAAGTCAAAAGGAATCGCTCAGGCGGCAGCCATTTATTCAAAAAAGCTTGAATTCACGCAAATGTTTATTGACACCAAGCCATCTTTCGTGTAAAAAAGCGAGGTCTTTAGAAGCCCACAGTGGCTCTCTTGCCTGCTTTCTTAAGGGAAGTTCCGCGCGGGGCTCATTGATTACAGAGGCGATTGGCGAGATAAGCACAAGAAAAATTCGTCTCCAGCGAGTTCTTTGTTAGAGAATATCGCGGAACGCTCTCTAAAAAATTTGACAGTTTCACCTACGGGAGGAAGAAGTAATGATTAGCAGAACATGGAGCCGTAAGCCCATTACGCTGGCCTTGGCGCTCGCCATCTTGAGCATGTCCTCAATGATCGCGCTGGCCGCGCCGCAGGCTGGGCCATCAGGCGACTTGTCGGTTGTCGGCGAAGTCTCCGTCAACGGCACGAGTGCCATTTCCGGCGCGACAGTTTTCTCTGACAGCACCATCACGACAGCCAAAGGTTCCAGTGCCGTCGTCAGCCTCGGCAAGCTCGGACGTGTCGAGGTGCTGCCGGAATCCAGCATTAAACTCAGCTTTACAGACAAGGGCGTGACCGGCATGCTCGACGCAGGCCGCGTGCGCTTTTCCACGTCTTCCGGCGTCAGCGCCAACGTCACCACCAAAGACGGCTCGGCCTTTGCCGACACCAGCCAGGCGAACGTCTTTATGGTTGACGTGGAGTGCGGCAACACCATCGTCTCCACGCAGTCCGGTCGCGTCGAGTTGCGCTCAGGCAACGCGGTGAAGCAGATCGCAGCCGGTAATCAGGACACCGCCGGCCAAGCCACTCCGGGCACTCGCTGCACACGCTTTACGCAGCCGAGAATGCACGGCATCGGCGGCGGCGCGCTGGCGGCGTTGCTTCTGGCAGCGGGCGGAGCCATCGCGGCGGCGATCATCGCGGCGACTCAGGACAATGATTTCAACTTCGGCGGAAACCCGATTGTCATCAGCCCGGCCCGCTAAAAGTTAGTCGCGACTTTATTCCGTGCCGTGCGAAAACCAACGCACGGTAGACTGTAAACCTACACACTTGCGGGTCACGCGCTTGTAAGCTTTCGCGTGACCCGCACCCTTTTGTCTGAGAGAAAATCCTGCCGTTTGAAAGGCCGTTCTCATTAATGCACATTGCGGTCATCGGCACAGGTTACGTCGGACTCGTCACGGGGGCCTGCTTCGCCGAGTTCGGCGTCAACGTCACTTGCGTGGACGTGGACTCCGAGAAGATAGCGCAACTCTCCGAAGGCCATGTGCCGATCTACGAACCGGGACTCGACCAGATAGTCTCAAAGAACACGCAGGCCGGTCGCCTGCACTTCACGACCGACCTGCGTTCGGCGGTCGAGCAGGCGCTCGTCATTTTCCTCGCCGTCGGCACGCCGCCGAAAGAAGACGGCTCAGCCGACCTCCGCTTCATTGACGAAGCTGTGCGCTCGGTGGCCGAGCACATGAACGGCTACAAGGTGATAGTGACGAAGTCCACTGTTCCAGTCGGTACGTGCGAGCGTCTGCGCCGCCTGATCTCCGAGCACCAGAAGGGGAAGCATAACTTCGGGATCGTCTCGAACCCGGAATTCCTGCGCGAGGGCGCAGCCATTGACGATTTCATGCGGCCAGACCGCGTCGTTATCGGCAGCCGCGACGAAGAGGCCGTCGCCATCATGCGCGACCTCTATCGCCCGCTCTACCTGATCGAAACCCCGGTCGTCATTACCTCGCTCGAAGCCGCAGAACTGAGCAAATACGCGGCCAACGCCTATCTAGCCACGAAGATTTCTTTTATCAACGAGATCGCCAACCTGTGCGACCGTATCGGCTGCGATGTGCACGACGTGGCAAAAGTGATGGGCATGGACAACCGCATCGGCAGGAAGTTCCTGCATCCGGGGCCGGGCTTCGGCGGTTCGTGCTTCCCGAAGGACACCTCGGCGCTCCTGTCTGTGGCGCACGCGTATGGGAGCGAGGCGCGCATTGTGGAGGCAGTGATCGAAGTCAATCAACGTCAGCGCGAAGCGATGGTGCCGAAGATCGAGCGGCTGGCCGGCGGCTTGGAGGGTAAGACGATTGCCGTGCTCGGCCTTTCATTCAAGCCTGAGACCGACGACATGCGCGACGCGCCTTCCATTGACATCATCAAGGCGCTGGTCGAGCGCGGCGCGAAGGTACGCGCTTACGATCCCGTCGCGGTCGAGCAGGCGAAGAAGTTCCTGCCTGAGATCGAGTACGCGAGGGATGAGTACGCGGCGGTCGAAGGGGCGGACGCGCTGGTCTTCATCACGGAGTGGAATCAATTTCGCGCGCTCAATATGGGACGCATCAAAGAGTTGATGCGTGCTCCCAGAATCGCCGACCTGCGTAATATCTACGAGCCTGCGTCCATGCGCGAACTCGGCTTTGACTACGTCGGGGTGGGAAGGTAAAAAGCACAGGCTGGAGCCGGTGCGAAATTGATTTTCCAGCCCCCAACCTCTAACCTCTAAAAATTATGAGCCTTTCAGGAATCGTTTTAGTCACGGGCGGCGCGGGGTTCATCGGCTCGCATCTGGCGGCGGCGCTTGCCGGTAGTGGGGCGCGCGTGCGCGTGATTGACGACCTCTCGACCGGGCATCTGGAAAACATCGAGGAGATTGGCCGTGACGTGGATTTCGTCAAGGGGAGCTTGAACGACCCCGGCGACTTAAAACGCGCACTCGAAGGCGTCGAACTCGTCTTCCACGAGGCAGCCATCCCGTCCGTGCCGCGCTCCGTGGACAACCCGCTTGAGACGCACCGCGCGTGCGCCGAGGCGACCTTCTCGCTGCTTGTGGCGGCGCGCGAAAGTGGTGTCAGACGACTCGTCTATGCCGCTTCGAGTTCCGCCTATGGCGACCAGCCTACGCTGCCCAAGTCCGAGTCAATGCGCCCCGACCCGCTCTCGCCTTACGCGGCGGCGAAACTCGTAGGGGAATATTACTGCCAGGTCTGGGCGCGCACGTACAACTTCGAGACCGTCTCCTTACGCTACTTCAACGTCTTCGGCCCTCGACAAGACCCCAGTTCACAGTATTCGGGAGTCATCTCGCGCTTCACCGCCGCGCTTCAGAGCGGCGAGCGGCCCGTCATCTTCGGCGACGGCGAACAGTCGCGCGACTTCACATACATCGCCAACGTCGTGGACGCTAATCTGCGTGCGGCGGAAACAACGCGCGGCATCGGCGAAGTCATCAACGTCGCGAACGGGCAGCAGACGACGCTCAACCAACTGCTCGACACGCTGAAAAAGATTACGGGGAAGACGGAGGTGGAAGCCGAGTATCGTGATACACGAGTCGGCGACGTGAGGCACAGCGTGGCCGACATCACGCGCGCACGCGAGTTTCTGGGCTACGAGTCGCGCGTCGGCCTTGAAGAAGGCCTGCGGAAAACTATTGAGTGGTGGAAGCAGAGCCGCTTCGCGAAGTCGGTGTAAGCTCCGTCCCTCCTTATTCTTTTATTCCTTAAACATGCTTTGCAGGCTCGTCGTGTAAGGCGGTCGTGCGACGCCTTTGTCGGTGATGATGGCGGCGATAAGCGCGTTGGGCGTCACGTCGAAGGCGGGGTTGTGTACGGCGACGCCTTCGGGTGCGAGTCGCTGCTCGCGGATGTGTGTTACTTCTCTGGCGTCGCGCTCCTCGATGGGGATGCTCTCGCCCGTCGGGATGCTGAGGTCAATCGTGGAAATCGGCGCGGCGACGTAGAAGGGTATGCCGTGCTCGCGCGCCAGCACGGCGACCATGTAGGTTCCGATCTTGTTGGCCGTGTCGCCATTGGCGGCAATGCGGTCGGCCCCGACGACCACCGCGTCCACCTTGCCCTGCTTCATCACGTGCCCCGCCATGTTGTCGGTGATGATCGTCACCGGAATCTCGTCTTTATCCAGTTCCCAGGCGGTCAGCCGAGCGCCTTGCAGGAAGGGGCGCGTCTCGTCGGCGATGACGGCGATGCGCTTGCCGGCGTCGCGCGCGCCGCGTATGACGCCGAGCGCCGTGCCGTAATCGCCGGCGGTGGCGAGCGCGCCGGCGTTGCAGTGCGTCAGGACGGTAGAATTGTCTGCGAGCAACTCGCCGCCGAAGCGACCGAGGGCACGGTTGGATGCGATGTCTTCTTCAAAAATCTTACGCGCCTCGTCAACCAGCGCGAGCTTGACGGCGTCCGTGTCATCGGTCTCGGCCTTCGCGCGGCGGAAGCGGTCGCGCATACGCTCGATGGCCCAGAAGAGATTGACCGCAGTCGGGCGCGTCCGGCTCATCAGGTCGCAGAAGTATGAGAAGTCGTCTTCGAGGTCGGCGACGGTCGTGCCGACGGCCTGCTTCGTGCCGAGCGCCAGACCCATCGCCGCAGAGACGCCGATGGCCGGAGCGCCACGCACGACCATCTGCTTGATGGCGTCCGCCACTTCTTCGCAAGAGCGCAGCATGAGATATTTCTCTTCGGTGGGAAGCAGGCGCTGGTCAATCATGCGGACGCCTTCGTCCGTCCATTCGACGGTTTTAATCATTGGCGATGAATCTCCCTGGACATTTAATGAAGGAGCATCTTACGTGAGGCTTGACACGGCGGGCAACGTGGGCGGGGAGCTAAAGGTTGCGGCGTGAAGTAATCAAACTGTGGTATGGCGGCGACGCCGACGGCGTGCGTTCGTCAGGGTAACGCCGCCGCCATATCAAATTCTCAGGCAGGCTGTGGTCAGTCAATCGCGCGGTCGAGATCGGCCTTCGTCAGCAGGCCGTCGATGATGAAGATCAGACCGAGCTTGTTAAGACGGGCGCATTGTACAACAAAAAGGTTGGTTTTGATGTAGAGAAATGTGTAGTTCGGGACACGAGACGGGCGCTCTGTTTGAGCGCCCTCTTTTGCGGGTGCTATACTCCGCGACAGCTTCAGCACTTCCCTTTGACAGGCAAAACGCTCTCATTTGTCGTGAGCGTTGCGGGGAGTGCCGTGGCAAATTGGTGAAAAGGGAAGAGCGCATGTCGCCCGTCTACTGTGTGTTATGAAAGATGGCTGGGAGGTCGTCATCGGCCTTGAGATACACGCGCAACTGAGCACGGAGACGAAAATCTTCTGCGGTTGCTCGACGCACGTCGGCGACGAGCCGAACGCGAATACGTGCCCGGTCTGCCTGGGACTGCCCGGAGCTTTGCCAGTGCTCAACCGTCGCGCGGTGGAACTCGGAGCGCGTGCGGCGCTCTCTCTGGGTTTGCGGATCAACGAGACTTCCATCTTCTCTCGTAAAAATTATTTTTATCCAGACCTCCCGAAAGGCTATCAAATCTCCCAGTACGACAGGCCGTTCTCCGAGCGCGGCGTGCTGGAGATTATGACGGCCACGCGCGACGAGGGCGGGCACGCGCGCGAGTGGCGGCCTTTGACGGTGCGCGTCACGCGCCTGCATCTCGAAGAGGACGCGGGCAAAAACGTCCACGAGGGGCTTCCCGAAACGGAGCGCTACTCCTACGTTGATCTCAACCGCGCGGGTACGCCGCTGGCGGAGATCGTCACCGAGCCTGACTTTCGCACGTCCTGGGAGGCTTACGATTACGTCAACCATGTCCGCAAGGCGCTCCAGTGGGTCGGCGCGAGCGACGCAGACATGGAGAAGGGAAATCTTCGCTGCGAGGCGAACGTCTCTGTGCGCCGCGTCGGCGACGAGCGTTTCGGCACGAAGGTCGAGTTGAAGAATCTGAACTCTGTGCGCTTCATGCAGCGCGCCATCGAGTTTGAGATTGAACGTCAGGTCAACACGCTCGAAGCGGGCGGGCGGCTGACGCAGGAGACGCGCCTGTGGGACGACCGCGCAGGCGAGACGCGCGTCATGCGCTCGAAAGAGGAGGCGCACGACTATCGTTATTTTCCCGAACCAGACCTGCCGCCCCTGACCGTCAGCGCCGAATTCATAGAGGGCGTGCGCCGCAGTATGCCTGAGTTGCCGGACGCGCGGCACAGGCGTTTCATGGAAGAGTACGGACTCACCTTCGAGGACGCCTCGACGCTGACGCGCGAACTGACGCTCGCGGACTTCTACGAGCGCGCGGCGAAGGCTGCGGCGAACCCGCGCGGCGCGGCGAACTGGCTCAAAGGCGAACTGCTGCGCGAACTCGACGCCGCAGGGGTCGGCGCGGACGCCTCGCCCGTCTCGCCCGAAGAGTTGGGCGCGCTCGTGCGCGCGATTGACGGGGGAAAGATTAGCGGCAAGCAGGGCAAGGAAGTGCTCGTGGAGATGTTCAGCACTGGCAAGGGCGCAGCCGACGTGATCGAGGAGCGGGGTCTCGCGCAGGTCAGCGACGCGGGTGAGATCGAGCGCATCATCGGGGATGTGCTCGCCGCCAATCAACAGCAGGTCGAGCATTACCGCGCGGGCAAGGAGGGACTCTTCGGCTTCTTCGTCGGCCAAGTGATGAAGGCGTCGAAGGGCAAGGCCAATCCGAAAGTCGTCAACGAGCTTTTAAAGGCAAAGTTGAGCGAATAGAGACCCCGCGCGCAGGTTGCGCGGAGTCGAAACTGATTAGGTCATAAGAGAGGGAAGATTGAGGAATGGACTACAAGGGCAAAACCGCAATCGTGACGGGCGGCACGAAGGGCATCGGGCGCGCGATTGCAGAGGGGCTGGTACGCGAGGGAATGAACGTCTGCATTGGCGCACGCGACGCGGACGAGATCGAGCGCGCGGTTAAAGAACTGTCTCTGGACGAGGATGACAACCTGATCTTAGGCGGCGTGACGGGAGCGGTCTGCGACGTGCGCGACCACGACGAAGTCAGAGCACTGTTCGAGCACGCCGTCGCGGAGTTCGGCGGCGTGGACGTGCTCGTCAACAACGCGGGCGTCGGCATCTTCAAGCGCGTGGACGAGACGACGCCCGAAGAGTTTCGCACCGTGTTGGAGACGAACCTGTTCGGCGTCTTCTACTGCTGCCGCGAGGCCATCCCTGAAATGAAAAAGCGCGGCGGCGGCTACATCATCAACATCTCTTCGCTCGCGGGGACGAACGCGCACCCGCAAATGGCCGCCTACAACGCCTCGAAGTTCGGCCTCAACGGTTTCAGCGAGGCGCTCATGCAGGAAGTTCGCCACGATAACATCAAGGTCAGCTACGTCATGCCCGGCTCTGTCAACACATACTTCGGCGGCGACGCGCCGAGCGAAGACCAGAGCTGGCAGTTGCAGCCCGCAGACATCGCGCGCGTCGTCCTCGATCTTCTGCAACACGACGAACGCAGCCTGCCGAGCCGCGTCGAAATCAGGCCGAGCAGACCGCCGAAGAAGTGAGCGAAAGTCCCTCGGAGATTTAGAGCGTGATGAAAAAGCTCCTCGTACTTTTAATGTTGAGCCTGCTGGCCGGGCAACACGCTACGGCGCAGACGAACCCGGCGACCGCTCCGGCGCAGATGGCATCTCAGGCCGAAGCGAACAGGTTGAACGCACAGGTCGTCAAGTTGTATGCCGAAGGTAAATATGCGGAAGCTCTTCCACTCGCGATACGCGTGTTGGAAATTAGAGATCAGGGATTGGAGTCTGAGCATCCGCTTGTTACG
>JAIVJG010000108.1 GCA_020200155.1 Acidobacteriota bacterium
GGCTCGACTCCCCAATGCTCGATGCCGAACCACTTGTCGCCCGTGCGTCCCCAGCCGGTCTGCACTTCGTCGGCGATGAAGAGTCCGCCGTGCTTGCGCGTGATTTCAGCCGCGCGCTCGAAGTAGCCGGGCGGCGGGACGATGAAGCCGCCGACGCCGAGGATCGGTTCGGCCATGAAAGCCGCGATCTCGCCGGTCGTCGTCGTCATAATCACGTCTTCGATGTCTTCGGCGCAGGCGAGTCCGCAATCCGGGTACGAGAGCTTGAGCGGGCAGCGATAACAATAGGGCGCGCGTGCGTGGACGATGCCGGGGACTTGCGCGGGCAGCGCTCGCCACGTTGAATGCCCGACCGCCGTCAGCGCGGTGGCAGAGCGCCCCGAATAGCTGTGGCGCAGGACGACGATCTCGTGACGGCCCGTGGCGAGCTTCGCGGCGTGAATCGCCGTGTCGTCGGCTTCGGTGCCGCTGTTGGTGAAGAAAGATTTCTTGAGGCGTCCGGGCGTGATCTGGTGGAGTTTTTCGGCGAGGTCGCCCTGCGGCTTGTTGGCGTAAAGCGTCGAGGTGTGTTGGAGCGTCTTGACTTGCTCGATAATCGCCGCGTTGACCTTCGGGTTGGCGTGGCCGACGCTGACCGTAAGCACGCCGCCGAAGCAGTCGAGGTAGCGATTGCCCTCGTCGTCCCAGACGTACATGCCCTCGCCGCGCACGAGCGCGAGCGGCTCTTGATAATAAGTGGCGACGGCGGGGAAGAGAAATTCCTTGTGCTTACGGACGATGTCGGATTGCGCCGGCTTTGCTTCTACTGTGCTCATAGTTGATCCTTCTGTTGATTGAAACTCGATTCGTTCAGTACAAATTACCTTCGCGCTTGCGGCCCGTGTAGTCAACGTAGACGACTTTTAGTTCGGTATAGAAGTCGAGTGCAGTTGAGCCTTGCTCGCGCTCGCCGATGCCTGTGGACTTGATGCCGCCGAAGGGGACGTGCGCCTCGCCTCCGGTGGTGGGCGAGTTGATGTGCGTCATGCCGGTCTCAATCTCGTCCACGAAGCGGAAGATGCGCGCGGCGTCGTTGGTAAAGATCGAGGACGACAAGCCGTATTCGCTGTCGTTGGCGACGCGCATCGCTTCGTCGAAGTCGCGGACGCGGATGACGGAGAGAACGGGGCCGAAAATCTCCTCACGCGCGATACGCATGTCGGGCGTGACTCCGGCGAAGACGGTCGGCTTGATGAAATAGCCTTTGCGAAGATTCGCGCCGTCGGCGGGCGAGCCGCCGCAGACGAGGCTCGCGCCGTCTTCGCGTCCGATGTCTATGTAGCGGAGCACGGACTTGAACTGGCTGCCGTCCACGACGGGGCCGATCTCCGTGGAAGCGTCCATGCCGTCGCCGAGTTTGTAGCTTTCGGCGCGTGCGATCATCCGCTCGATGAAGTTGTCGGCGATCTTGTCAACGACGATGGCGCGGCTCGTCGCCGTGCAGCGTTGCCCCGCCGAGCCGAACGCGCCCTGCGCCGTGGATTCGACCGCGAGGTTCATGTCCGCGTCTTCAAGCACGATGACGGGATTCTTGCCGCCCATCTCGGCCTGCACTTTGACGCCGCGCCGCGCCGCCTGTTCGTAGAGTTTGAGTCCCACGCCGTTCGAGCCTGTGAAAGAGATGGCGCGCACCGCCGGGTGGTTGATAATCTCGTCGCCCGCCTCCGAGCCGTTGCCGATGACGAGGTTGAGCACGCCGGGAGGTATGCCTGCTTTGGCGAAAAGCTCTACGAGCCGGACGGCGGTCGCGGGCGTCACCGTCGCGGGCTTGAAGACGACGGTGTTGCCGGCGACGAGCGCGGGCGCGATTTTCCAGACGGGAATCGCCACCGGAAAATTCCAGGGCGTGACGCAGGCGACGACGCCGTGCGGCTGCTTGATGGTGTAGGCGAAATTCGAGGGCAACTCAGAGCCAATCGTTTCGCCGTTCATCCGCCGAGACTCGCCCGCGCAGAATTCCGCGACGTTGATGGCGCGCTGGATTTCGCCGCGCGACTCGTTGAGCGTCTTGCCTTCTTCGCGCGTGAGCAGCGTCGCCAGATTCTCCCTGTCGTCTTCCATCAAACGCGCGGCGCGTGCGACGATGCGTCCGCGCACGGGCGCGGGCGTCGCGCGCCATTCGCGGAAGGCTTCGGAGGCCGCCTCGACCGCACGCCGCGCCTCTTCGCGCGTGGAGAGCCGGACGCGTCCGAGCACTTCGTCCGACCTCGCGGGATTGGTGTTTTCGACGTGGTTCGTGGAAACTGACTCGACCCACTTGCCGCCGATGAAGTTGCGATAGGTCTGCATAAGAAAGCGTGTCCCGGCGGGCGGAGGACGAAAACCCGCGTGATATTCTTGAAAATCGGACAGCAACAGCCGTTAGCCGGGCCGTTGTGGAAATGTGTGCGTGTTCGTTAAGCTCTGGAAAGCGCCCTTCAAGTCCATGCATAGCGCGCATCGCGTTTGCCTTTTGCCTGTGCGCGGAGGCCAGAATATAACATAGCGGGCGGACGTGAAAAGCCAAAGCGGACGTGAAAAGTTAAAAGGACGAAGCCGAAAGAGTGATGCCAGCCAATCTTCGCGAACTGCTCGAAGCCCACGCCGCCGCCGCGCCCGAACGCATTTTTCTATATTCCGAAAGCGACACGAGGCGATTCACGTATCGCGAGTTTGATCTGGCCGTCAACCGCACCGCCAATTTGCTCAGCGCGAGCGGAATAGGCAAAGGCGACGTGGTGAGCCTCCTGATGCCGAACGGCGCGGAGTATCTCATCGCATACTTCGCGTGCTTCAAGCTTGGCGCGCTCGCGGGGCCGGTCAACTCTCTGCTCAAGCCGGAAGAAATGACTTACGCCATCGGCAACTCCGAGGCAAAGGCATTGCTTTATCACTCCGAGTTCGAGTCTCAGGTGCGAGAGGTGCGCGAGAGCATCGCCACGCTCGCCGCCGCGATTGTTTTTGACGACGAAGCCGAGGCGACTGCGGGCTTTTCCGAGAGCGACGAGAGTTGGCGAGAGGTGTTGATTGAAGGGGACGACGAGGCCATCATCATTTACACGTCGGGCACGACGGGGAAGCCGAAGGGATGCCTGCTGACGCACGCCAACCTGCTGGCGAACGCGCGCCAGATCGTCGAGTGGCTCGGCTTCAAGGAGAATGATTGCCTGCTGAGCGTGATGCCGCTCTTTCACATGAACGCCGTCTCGGTGACGACGATGAGCGCCCTCTACGCGGGGGGCGCGACGGTCGTCAGCCCCCGCTTCTCAGCCACACGCTTCTGGCAAATCGTCTCCGACTACAAAGTCACTTCGTTCGGCTCTGTGGCGACGATGCTCTCGATGCTTCTGGCGAAGTATCCCGAAGGCGTGCCGGAAGAATTCAGCACCGCGCAATTACGTTTCGCAATGTGCGGCTCCGCGCCCGTCCCGGCTGAAGTCTTGCGCCGCTTCGAGGAGACGTTCGGTTGTCTCGTCGTCGAAGGCTACGGGCTTTCCGAGTCAACTTGCCGCTCGACCTTCAACCCGCCCGACGAGCGGCGCAGGCCCGGCTCGTGCGG
>JAIVJG010000038.1 GCA_020200155.1 Acidobacteriota bacterium
CTACGACATCCCCATCGCGCGCATCACTCATGCCTATCTCACCTATCTGCGGCTGATGCAGAGCACGGACATCACCGTCGCCAGCGACTTTCTCGTGATGGCCGCGACGCTCATCGAGATCAAATCGCGCATGCTGCTTCCCGCCGACCCGACGGCCAGCGGCGAAGATGCAGAGGCTTTAGACCCGCGCCGCGAGTTGATTGATCGCCTGCTCGAACACCAGAAATTCAAGGCCGCCGCCGAAATGCTCTGGTCGCGCGCGACGGTGGAACAGGCCATCTACACGCGTGCGCCCATTGAGACTGACAAGAACAACCCGGAGGTGTCGGCGGGCGCGTTCGATCTGCTGAAGGTCTTTCAGGAAATCCTCGCTCGCAAAAAAGAAGAAGTCCTGATGGAGATCGAGCGCGACGAGGTGACGATGACGCAGATGCTCGAACGTCTCCGCAACATGATCTTCTCGGCGGGCGAACTGAACCTCCGTCAGTTCTTCGAGGGGGCGCAGACGCGACGCGAACTCGTGCTCGCCTTTCTCTCAATTCTCGAACTCGTCCGCACGACGCAGATTCAACTCATACAGCGCCAGACCTTCGGCGACATCATCGCCCGCGCCGGCAATAGCGACGGCAGCGAATAAGTAAACATGAGCAGACGCAAACGCAAAGACATCACAGAAGCCGCCGACGAAACGAGCAGCACGCCCGACGCCGTCGCCGAACTTGAAGAGGAAGCGGAGTTCGCCGAGCCGGACGAAGACGACGAGGGCGAGGTCGTCATCCACGATGCCGACGCCGAAGATTACGCGGAAGAATCCGCGCGCAGGCTAACGAGCGCGGCGGAGACGTATGAGGGCGTAGCGACCGACGACGAGATCGCGCCGGGCGGCGCTCCGCGCGAGATGGCCGAGTTGATGGCGATTATCGAGGCTCTCATCTTCGTCTCGGAAGAGCCTCTGCCGGTCAAGGTTATCGCCGACGTGCTCAGGGAAGAGCGCGGCTGGATACAGGTCGCGGTCGAAGAGTTGGCGAAGGAGTTCAACGAACGCAGCAGCGGCCTGCTCCTGCGCGATGTGGCGGGCGGCTGGCAGATCGCGACGCGCCCCGAATTTCACGATCAAGTCCGCGCCTTCCTCAAGTCGAGGCCGAGCGCCAAGCTCTCGCTCGCCGCGCTTGAGACGCTCGCCGTCATCGCCTACAAGCAGCCCGTCACCGTCCCCGAAATTTTAGAAATTCGCGGCGTGCAGTCTTCATCAGCAATCAAGACACTGTTAGACAAGCGTCTCATCGTCGCCAAAGGTCGCAAAGAAACCGTGGGGCGACCGATGATGTACGGCACGTCGAAAGACTTTCTGCTCCAATTCGGCCTCAAGGACTTGAGCGAATTGCCGAGCATCGAAGACTTCGAGGACTTGGCAAGTGGCGAGGCTTAAATCAGAGCCAAAGGAAAGTCAATCCTGACTAACCTCTGGCCTCTGACATCAAGCTGCTGAATTTTATGGAAGAACGTCTGCAAAAATTAATTGCCGCCGCCGGTCTCGCGTCGCGTCGCCATGCGGAAGAGTTGATCGAGGCGGGCGAGGTATCGGTCAACGGCGAGGTCGTGCGCGTGTTGGGGACGAAGGCAGACCCTGCGCGCGACCACATCAAAGTGCGCGGGCGCTTGATTAACCCGCTGCTCGCCGCGCGCGAGAAGGTTTACGTGCTGCTCAACAAGCCGAGAGGGTATCTGGCGAGCCTCGCAGACCCTGAAGAGCGACCGCTCGTGAGCGACCTCGTCCCTGCGTCGCTCGGCAGGCTGCACCCGGTCGGGCGTCTGGACTTCAACACGGAGGGCTTGCTGATTATGACGAACGACGGCGAGCTGACGAACTACATCACGGCGGCTCGCAACCGCGTGCGTAAAGTTTACGAGGTGAAGACCAAGGGCGTGCCGACCGATGCGGCCATCGAACGACTGCGCCGTGGCATCATCCTCGAAGACGGCGTGCGGACGGCTCCTGCGGAGGTCGAGAAGACGGGCGAGACAAAGACGAACGCGTGGTTCGAGGTCGTGTTGCATGAAGGACGCAATCAGCAGATTCGTCGCATGTTCGACGCCGTCGGCCACTCCGTCATCAAACTCCGTCGCGTCGCCGTCGGCCCGCTCGAAGATGACCGTCTCCCCGTCGGCGCGTGGCGACACCTGATGCCTTCGGAAGTGGCGGGGCTGATGGGAAGAAAGCGTAAGCCGAAGGGCGCGACGACGCAGGCCAAACAAGCGCGCAAGCCCGGCAAAGCGCGCGGCGCGAGTCACGGCGAGAAGCGCGGTTAAGATACAATGGGCAGGTAAATCTTGAATCATAAATCGTAAGTAGTCCTTTGCGCGGGAGTCTCAAATCCTGATCGCGGCGAACAGACTTGTTTTTACCTGTTCACGATTTACGACTCACGATTTACTTTCAAAGGGGTCGTTATGAATTTCGAGCTTAACGAAGAGCAGTTGCAAATCAAGATGAGCGTGCGCGAGTTCGCGGAGGGAGAGATCGCGCCGCACGTGTTGGAGTGGGACGAGTCGCAACATTTCCCCGTCGAGTTGCTGCCGAAGCTGGCCGAGTTGGGATTGATGGGCATTATCTTCCCGGAAGAATACGGCGGCGCGGGGATGGGCTATGTCGAATACGTGACGGCAATCGAAGAACTCTCGCGCGTGGACGGCTCGGTCGGCATCTCCGTCGCCGCGCACAATTCGCTCTGCTCGAACCACATCTACATGTTCGGCAGCGAAGAACAGAAGCAGAAATATCTCTTGCCGCTGGCACAGGGAAAACATCTCGGCGCGTGGGGTCTGACGGAGGCGCAGGCCGGCTCCGACGCTTCGGGGACGCGCTCGACAGCCGTCAGGCAGGACGGTGGCGGGTGGCTCGTCAACGGCTCGAAGAACTTCATCACGCACGCCATCCACGGCGACACCTGCGTCGCCGTGGCCTCGACCGACCGCTCGAAGGGCAATCGCGGCATCACGGCTTTCATCTTCGAGAAGGGTATGAAAGGATTCGCGCCCGCGAAGAAGGAGAACAAGCTCGGCCTGCGCGCCTCAGAGACGGCGAGCGTCATCTTTGAAGACTGCCTCGTGCCCGACGCGAACCGCATCGGCAACGAGGGCGAAGGATTCCTGCAAGCGATGCAGGTTTTGGACGGCGGTCGCATCTCCATTGCCGCGCTCGCGGTCGGCATCGCGCAGGGCGCATACGAGTCTGCGCTCAAGTACTCGAAAGAGCGTGAGCAGTTCGGCAAGCCCATCTCGGAATTTCAGGCAATCCAGTTCAAGCTCGCAGATATGGCGACGCAGATTGACGCCGCGCGCCTGCTGATGTATCGCGCCGCGTACCTCAAGGATCAGGGCAGGAAAGTGACGAAGGAATCGGCGATGGCGAAGCTCTACGCCTCGGAGGTGAGCGTGCGCGTCTCGGAGGAGGCCATCCAGATACACGGCGGCTACGGCTACACGAAAGACTACCCGCCCGAAAAATACTGGCGCGACTCGAAGCTCTGCACCATCGGTGAAGGCACGTCCGAGATTCAACGCCTCGTCATCGCGAAACAACTGTTGAAAAATTCTTGACGCGTTAATTGCGACGAGGGAATTGCCTCTGACCCGTTACGCGTCACAGTTTCAAATGAGCGCCGCAGCCGATTCAATAAACATAGACCGTATCCTCGCGGGCGAGCCGCGCGCCGTCGCGCGTGCCATCTCGAAGGTCGAGGACGGCGTAGGCGACGCCTTCGAGTTGATGAAGGCTGTCTTTCCACACACGGGCAAGGGCCTCGTCGTAGGCATCACGGGTTCGCCGGGCGCGGGAAAGTCTTCGCTGGTGGATCGCCTTGCGGGACTGTACAGGCAGCGGGGCGAGCGCGTCGGCATCGTCTGTGTTGACCCTTCGAGTCCGTTTACGGGCGGGGCGATTTTGGGCGACCGCATCAGAATGCAGGCGCTCGGACTCGACCCCGGCGTTTTCATCCGCTCGATGGCGACACGCGGCAATCTCGGCGGCCTCGCCCGTGCGACCGTGGACGCGGTGGCGATTCTCGACGCTGCCGGGTACGAAAAGATCATCGTCGAGACAGTGGGCGTCGGGCAGGATGAAGTGGAGATCGTCAAGACGGCGGACGTGTCGGTCGTCGTGCTCGTGCCGGGCATGGGCGACGACATACAGGCGATCAAGGCGGGCATCATGGAAATAGGCGACGTGTTCGTCATCAACAAGGCCGACCGCGAGGGCGTGCTGCGGACGGAGAAAGAGTTGGAGTCGCTGCTGTCTCTGGCGCATCGTCCGGATATGTGGAACCCGCCGATTGTCAAAACGGTGGCGACGGAAAACAAAGGGCTGGCGGAACTCGCGTCGGCCATCGAGAGCTACGGCGAGTTTCAAAAGGAGTCGAAGTCGGGCGGCGTTCGCCGTGCCGCCGTCGCGCGCTGGCGTCTGCTTGAGCTTTTACGCGAGCGTCTGCTTGAGCGTGCGTTGGAAGGGGAAGGCGCGGACGAGCAACTGGATCAACTCGCGCTGGAAGTGGCCGACAAGCGCCGCGACCCTTACTCCGCCGTCGAAGAGTTCATCGCCGCAGGGACGCTCGGCGAGCCGCGTGTCGGATGAAAAATCCCACGCTTGCCGAGAGTAGCCAGCCGGACTCAGGTATCTCATAACGCCGCCTGGAAGTTTCTATGAACATCAGGATTGAGCACATCGGAATAGCCACGCCCAGTCTGGACGACGCGCTGAAATTCTGGCGCGACGCGCTGGGGCTGGAGGTTTCGCATACGGAAGTGGTCGAGGAGCAGGGCGTGCGCGTGGCGATGCTGCCGGTGGGCGAGCCGCGCATCGAACTTTTGGAGCCGACCGGCCCTGAATCGCCGGTGGCGAAGTTTCTGGATAAGCGCGGCGCTGGCATACATCACATCGCCGTGCGCGTTGACGACATCCGTGCCAGCCTCGCGCGACTGAAAGAGCAGGGCGCGCGTTTGATTGACGAAACCCCGCGCACGGGCGCGGGCGGTTGTCTGGTCGCATTCGTTCATCCCTCTTCGGTCGGAGGCGTGCTCCTCGAATTGGTCGAGGACATTACGACAGACCCGCGTGTCTGAAACAGAAAGGTAACGAATTGTTTTTAAAGAAAATCCTTCTCGCATCATTAGTCGTCTTCGCCCTGCATGGCGCAATGCTCGCGCAGCCATCCCAGACCAGACGTGCGCCGGCCACCTCCAAGTCTCCTTTGCCGGCGCAGGTGGGCGTCAATCTGACGGCACAGGACATGGCCTTGATTATTGACGGGCTGGGCTTCACGAATGAAGTCCGCGCGCGACTCATCAGCAGCGCGGACGAGCGCAAGGCTTTCGCGCGTGACCTCCGGCAAATGCTCGCCACCGCCGAAGAGGCGAAAGCGCAGGGCTTCGCCGGTCGTCCTGAACTCAGGACGCAGATGGAACTGGCGCGCTCGTTCGTCATCGCGCAGACCTATTTCAAGCGGCGGCAGGAGGCAGGGGGCATCGCCGCAGGGATTGACAGGGAGCGCAAGACACAGCTTCTCGTGATGCTTCAGCAGTCGCGTTTGCTCGCGGGCGAATACTCAAGGCAGTTAGCCCCGCAGTTCAAGGCGACCGAGCAGGAGATTGACGCATACTTCGCAGCCCACCCCGAACTCGACACGAAGAAGTCGCGCACGCAGGCCGAGGACATACTGAAGCGCGCTCGCGCGGGCGAAGATTTCGCGGCGCTCGCCAAAGAGTTTTCGACCGATCCGGGAAGTAAGGGCGAGGGCGGAGACCTCGGCTGGTTCGGGCGCGGGACGATGGTCAAGCCGTTTGAGGACGCCGCGTTCGCGCTCAAGGCGGGGGAGGTCAGCGGCATCGTCGAGACACAGTTTGGTTATCACATCATCAAGCTGGACGAGCGCCGGACTCAGACGGGGCCGGACGGCAAACCCGTCGAGCAGATTCGTGCGCACCACATCCTCATCAGGTATACTTCGTCGCCGCAAAATGCCGGCGGGCCGCCGCAAAATCCGCGCGAGCAGGCGCGCGCAGCCGTGGAGCAGGAGAAGCGCGACCGCGTGCTCGACGAGATCGTCGCGCGCACGCACGTCAAAGTCGCGGAGGACTACAGCGTTGAGTTCTCGGTCATAGCGCCGGCCAAAACCGCCACCCCGGCCACGAAAGCCACCGGCGCGGCTGGCGCGAAGCCCACTGTGCAGCCATCCAGGACGACGGCCACGCAGAGTAAACGTCCGGCGTCGCGCGCTGTTGCGCCGAAGAAGGCAGCCACGCGGCGTCGCGGAAATTGAGCCGGTGTTGCATAATGTTCGGACAGACTTAAAGCGGCGGAGCGCGGCCATCAATGTCGCGCCCCGCCGACATCTCAAGCAATCCAAAAGACAGTCACAGAGAGACAGGCAATCCGCCGCTGGGCTGATAAGAGGATAACTGCTGATAAGAGGATCGCTAATGATTAAATGTGAAAATTGCGGAACACAGATGTTGGAAAACAGCACCGCCTGTCCCGGCTGCGGCGCGGTCGTGAATCCTGAACTCGCCGAGTCAACTCAGGATCAGGCGGACGCGCCGGACGTGGCGACCACTTCGAGCGCGCCGACGGCTTCGACTGCGGACGCAACGCCGGTCGCGAACCACGCAGGCACGCGCGGCGGGATGAGCGCGATGACGAAAGCGCTGATTGCCGTCGCCGTCGCCCTCGTCATCGCAGGGTTGCTGATCTTCTGGCAGGTTAAGAACGGCCAGGCGCATAACGCCAACCTGACGGCGGAGGACATGTCGCTCGTCGCAGAGGGGCAGCGCCCCGCCGACCGCGCGACGCTGGCGCACGACCCCGAAGCGCGCAAGGAACTGGCGAAGAACATACGCGAACTGCTCGCCGTGGCCGAAGAGGCGAGGGCCAAAGGTTACGCCGAGCGCCCGGAGGTGAAGCGCGAATTGGAGACGATGAAGAACTTCACCGTCGCGCAGAACTACGCCATGAAGCAGCGCGAGGCGGGGACAGACCCGACCAAGCTCTTCACGAAAGAAGAGGTCGAAGCTTTTCTCAAGGAGCCGGGACGGGATCAGCAGTTCAACCAGTTCGTCGAGGATTTACAGAAGATCGGGATTATCCCCGCAGGCGGGCTGAAGGATCAGGAAAAGCAGCAGGCGCAGCAGCAATGGGCGACCAGCAACGTGCTCGCCGGTAAGGGCGTCGCCGCCGGCGTGGATAAAGACCGTAAGACGCAGTTGCAGGTTCGTCTCCAACAGGCACGCCTCCTTGCACAGTTCTACATCGAAGAGGAGAGCAAAAAGTTGGAGCCGACCGAGCAGGAGATTAACGATTATTTCGCGCAGCACCCGGAGGAAGACCCGCAGAAGGCACGCGAGAAGGCCGAGGGTATTCTCAAACGTGCGCGCGGCGGCGAAGACTTTACCGCGCTCGCCAAAGAGTTTTCCGAAGAGCCGGGTGCGAAGGAAAAGGGCGGCGACTTGCCATGGTTCGGTCACGGGCAAATGGTCAAGCCGTTCGAGGACGCCGCATTCTCGATGAAGGACGGCGAGATCAGCGATATCGTCGAGACGCAGTTCGGCTATCACATCATCAAGGTGACGGGACACCGCACGGCCCCGAAGACGACGGGCCTCGACAACTCCAACGCCAGCGCCCCTTCTGCCAAGGATGAAAGCAAAGACGGCGAGAAGGAGGAGCAGGTCAAGGCGCAACACATACTGATCCGCACCGGCGGGAAGGACGCGAACCCCTTAGGCCCGCCGCAGTCGCCGAAGGACGCCGCGAAGGCCGCGATTATGAAGGACAAGCAGGAGAAGCTCATCAAGGAGATCGTCGCGCGCTCGAAGGTCACAGTGCCCGACGACTTCCCCGTCAAGGAACCGGAAGCTCCCAAGCAGCCGGCCTTCGGAGCGCCCGGCAGCGGCGGCCCCGCGCCCGAAATGCCCCCGGCGGAGGAAGCGCCCGCCGCGCCGGATTCCGCGCCGCATGGCGGAGGCGGCGGGAAGCCGTCGAAGCCCGCGCCCGCAAGCCCGAAGAAAAATTAGTTGACCCGGAAATAACGTGACAGGCATTCCCGCCTGTTAGCTTGCCGTTCGACAGGCTGACAGGCAGGAATGCCTGTCCCACTGATGCGAGACACGCGCTCACGCGTTGAAGTCGAGAATATTTCGTGCAGTTTGGCGATTACCGTATAGAGATCGTGCCGGATGCTGAATTTCGTCTGGACGGCGGCGCGATGTTCGGCGTCGTGCCACGCTCTCTCTGGTCGAAGGCTTGCCCGCCCGACGAGCAGAACCGCATCCGCATGAACATGAATTGCCTCTACGTCGAAGCCGGGCGCGAGCGCATCCTGATCGAGACGGGCATCGGCGACAAGTGGCCGGAGAAGCACGCCGCGATGTACGGCATCAATCGCGAGCGGCCCCTGCGCGAGTCTGTGCGCGCGATCACCGGCTGCGCGCCGGAAGAAATCACCATCGTCATCAACACACATCTACACTTCGACCACGCCGGCGGCAACACCACGCGCGACGGAGAAGGCCGCGCCGTCCCGACTTTTCCGAACGCGCGCTACTTCGTCTCGCGCGGAGAGTACGAGCACGCCGAAAGCCCGCACGAGCGCGACCGCGCCAGTTACCTGCCGGACAACTGGCGACCGCTCCTTGAGAGCGGCCAGTTGGAGTTGAAGCCCGACGCTTACGAGGTCTTGCCCGGCCTCCGCGTCGAGACCGTGCCCGGCCATTCGCGCACGATGCAGTGCGTGCGTATGGAGCAGTGCGGGCGGACGCTCTACAGCTTCGCAGACCTCGTCCCGATGCGCGCACACGTGCCGCTGCCTTGGATCATGGGCTACGACCTTTTCCCGGTCGAGACGCTCGAAGCGAAAAAACGCCTGTTGCCGCAGGCCGCGCGTGAAGGCTGGCTCTGCTTTTTCTATCACGACCCGGAAGTGCCTCTCTGCCGCGTCGTCGAGGAAGACGGCAAACTCCGCGCGGTCGTTTATGAGGGCGAGCCGGACGGGTTCATTCCGGGCGAGTAATCAACTCGCGTTTGGAGAAACACTTTAAGGTTAATCATCATTATGACGACTGCGAAAATCGGCATCATCGGGGGCAGCGGTCTCTACCAGATGCCGGAGTTGACCGAGATCGAAGAGGTGCGCGTCGAGACGCCGTTCGGCTCGCCGTCGGACGCCTTCATCACGGGGACGCTCGAAGGCGAGCGCGTCGCCTTCCTGCCGCGCCACGGGCGCGGTCACCGCATCCTCCCGACGGAACTGCCGTATCGCGCCAACATCTACGCGATGAAACTGCTCGGCGTCGAGCGCATCCTTTCGGCCTCGGCGGTCGGCTCGCTGCAAGAGCAGTACGCGCCGCTCGACATGGTCATCCCCGACCAGTTCTTCGACCGCACGCGCGCACGCGCACGCGAGTCAACCTTCTTCGGCGAAGGCATCGTGGCACACATCACTTTCGCGCAGCCGGTCTGCGCCGAGCTTGGCGACGTGCTTCAGGAGTCGTGCGGCGCGGCGGAAGTGAAGACACATCGCGGCGGCACGTACCTTTGCATGGAGGGGCCTGCGTTCTCGACGAAGGCGGAGTCGCACGTCTACCGCGCGTGGGGCATGGATGTCATCGGCATGACCAACTTGCAGGAGGCGAAGCTGGCGCGCGAGGCGGAAATCTGCTACGCCACGCTTGCGCTCGTCACCGACTATGATTGCTGGCACGAATCGCACGATGCCGTCTCGGTCGAAACGGTGGTCGAATATCTCAACAAGAACGTCCGAAACGCGCAGGTTATCATGCGCGAGGCCGTCAAACGCCTGAAAGAGCAGCCGCGCGGCTGCGATTGCGGCTCGGCGCTGAAGAGCGCCATCTTCACCGCGCCGGATTTGTGGCCGGAGGCGACAACGAAGAAGCTCGAAGCGATCATCAAAAGGTACCGTGACGGTCGTCAAAGACCCGGAGGCGGAGAAGGACGCGAAGCACAATCTGGAAGTCGCGCGGCATTACTTCAAAATGAAGAAGGCGTATTTCGCCGCCTACAAACGGATGGAGGAGTTGATCGCCGGCTATCCTGAGTTCTCGCAACTCGACGAGGCGCTCTACATCGCAGGGATGAGCAGCCTGCGCCTGTCCGAAGGGAAGGGAAAACAAGGCCTCCCGAAAAGCCCGCCGGAAGCGGTTCAAGAGTATTCGACGGAGAATTTGCGCGATGACGCGCGGGGCTACCTGTCGCGTCTGGTCAAGGAATTTCCCGAAAGCAAATTCCGCAGGGAGGCCGAAGACGCGCTCGGCCAACTCGGAAGCGCGAAGAAAGTAAGCGGCGCGCAGTAAGCGACAATCGGCAAGCGGATGCTGTTTATCGCTTGACGCCTTTCTCTCTTCAATTCCATTCACAGGAGAACATTTTAAGTGTCATTACTGGTCGTCGGCTCGGTGGCGTTCGACGCGGTCGAGACTCCGTTCGGCGAACGCGAAAAGATGCTCGGCGGGTCGGCCACGCATTTCTCACTCTCGGCCAGCTTCTTCGCGGACGTGCGCGTTGTCGGCGTCGTCGGCGGCGACTTTGGCGGTGAAGAGATGGGCGTCTTCGAGCGCCACGGCATTGACACGAGCGATCTGGAGCGCATCCCCGGCGGCAAAACTTTCTTCTGGCGCGGGCGCTACGACTTCGACCTCAACACGGCGCACACGCTCGACACGCAGTTGAACGTCTTCGCCGACTTCAAGCCGAAGCTCTCCGAGGCTTCGCGGAAATCCCGCCTCGTCTTTCTCGGCAACATCCAGCCAGACCTTCAGCGCGAAGTGCGCGAACAGGTGGCAGGCGCGGAACTCGTCGCGCTCGACACGATGAACTACTGGATTTCGACCGTGCCCGACGCCGTCATCGCTGCCATCCGCGTCGTTGACATCGTCATCATCAACGACGCAGAGGCACGCCAACTCTCCGGCGAGCCGAATCTCATCAAAGCGGCGCGCAAGATTCTCTCATGGGGGCCGCGCTCACTCGTCATCAAACGAGGCGAGTACGGCGCGGCGATGTTCACGGTGGATTCCTACTTCGCGATTCCGGCATACCCGCTCGAATCGGTCTTCGACCCGACGGGCGCGGGCGACACGTTCGCCGGCGGCTTCATGGGCTACCTCGCGAGCCACGAGCAGATTGACGAGGCGGCCATGCGCCGCGCGATCATCTTCGGCTCCGTGATGGCCTCGTTCAACGTCGAGGAGTTCGGCACCGAGCGCGTCCAACGCCTGACACATGAAGAGATCAACGCGCGCTTCCGCGACTTCAAGCGCATGACGCACTTCGAGGAAATGCCGTTCACAAAAGCAGTGACGAGCGGCAAGTAGAAGATAAATGATGAATGCGGAATGATGAATAAAGAGCAAGGCGGTCTTTTATTCATCACTCATCACAATTTCAAACTTGTCACTGCTTTCGTTCCCTGTATAATTCCGCCTGTCCCTACAGTTCCAACATCATTAAGAACCCGGTGGAGAGTTTTGTATGTTTTGTCCCGTCTGCGAGTCGGAGTATGAAGAGGGCATCACGCGCTGCCCGGATGACGACACGGAGTTGGTCGAACGGCTGACGCCGGAGAACACCGTGCGCGACCACAGCGAGGCGCGCTTCGTCCCGCTGCACAACGTCGGCTCGCCCGCCGAGGCCGAGATGGTGCAGGACATTCTGACGCAGAACGGCATCCGCGCGGCGGTGCAGTCGGGCGGGGCGGACGCGCTCTCGCCGCTGCTCTCAACCACTTCGCCCGGCGCGGTCGTCCTCGTGGACGAGCGCGACTTCGACCGCGCGCAGGAAATCTACGATGCCTTCTTCAGCGGCGACACCACGCCCCTGACCGGCGCGACCGATGAGGAAGAAGATGATGAATGACGAGTGATGAATGAAAAGCGACGCGCTTTTGTCTTTCATTCATCATTCATCACTCCGCGTTCGTCACTACTTTTTGGAGGTTAAGGCTGTGAATGAGATAAGTTCGGCGGCCATCGTGGTGATGCTGACGGCGGGGAGCCGCGAAGAGGCTGCGCGTTTGGCGGAGATGCTCGTGGGGTCGCACCTCGCGGCGTGCGTGCAGATTCTGCCGGAGATGGAATCGGTCTATCGCTGGAAGGGCAAGGTGCAGCGCGAGCCGGAGTACCTGCTGCTGGCGAAGACGACCGCCGCGTGCTTCGACGACCTCGAACGCGAAGTGCGCGCACTCCACACCTACGAGACGCCGGAGATCGTCGCGCTGACCGTCACGAACGTCTCCGCGCCCTACCTCGAATGGCTGACCAACAACGCCTTCCCGCCGCTCTCATCGCGGCAGCCCGGCCAGGACATCTCCACGGCGCAGTACGGGCAGGGGCGTCAGTAGTCGTAAGTCGTTCCGTCGCGCATGGTGTGTAGAGAGTCCTGGCTGCGCTGGATGATTTCGACGACCTGCTGCGGCGAGTCGGTCATGTGCAGGAGCCGCAAGTCTTCCTCGTTGACGTTCTTCTTTCCGACGAGCATCTCCCGAATCCACTTCAACATCCCGCCCCAGTACTCCGAGCCGAACAGGACGACGGGGAAGTCCCTGATTTTTTTCGTCTGGATGAGCGTCAGCGCCTCGAACAATTCGTCGAGCGTGCCGTAGCCGCCGGGGAAGATGACGAAGGCGTTGCTGTATTTGACGAACATCGTCTTGCGGACGAAGAAGTATTTGAAGGTCATCGAGCGCGTCTGGTAAGCGTTGGGCTTCTGCTCGAAGGGCAATTCGATGTTGCAGCCGACGGAGACGCCGCCCGCCTCGAACGCGCCGCGATTGGCCGCCTCCATGATGCCCGGCCCGCCGCCCGTAATCACCGCGAAGCCCGCACGCGCCAGCAGCGCCGCCGTCTCCTGCGCCGCGACGTACATCGCATCGTCGAGGCGCGTCCGCGCCGAGCCGAAGATCGCGACCCCGCGCGTGACGTGCGCGAGATCGTCAAAGCCCTCGACGAACTCGCCCATGATGCGGAACACGCGCCAGGTGTCTGTCTGCGTGAAGTCGTGCGGACTCGGCGACTCAAGCAACTGCTCGTCCTGCGTCGCGGGGCGCGACTGCGCCGATTCGGGTTCCTGATTGTCGGTTTTTGACATGATGAAAGTAGAAGGTTAGATGGTAGCCAGTAGAGAGCAGAAGAAGCACTTGCCTTCATGCTGTTTACCTGCCACTTAGAATGCCATGATGTTATAGCCGCAGTCCACGTGGAGAATTTCGCCGGTGATGCCGGAGGAGAGCGGGCTGCACAGGAAGAGCGCGGCGTCGCCGACCTCGCGCGCCTCGACGTTGCGTCGCAGGGGGGCGCGCTCGGCGTGGTGCTTGAGCATCGCGCCCATATTGCCGACGCCGCGCGCCGCGAGCGTGTTGAGCGGCCCGGCGCTGATGGCGTTGACGCGTATGTTGTGCCGGCCCATGTCGGCGGCGAGGTAACGCGTGGTGGCTTCGAGCGCGGCCTTGGCGACGCCCATCACGTTGTAGTTGGCGACGACCTTCTCCGCGCCGTAGTAAGTCATCGAGACGATGCTCCCGCCCTCCGTCATCAAGGGTGCGGCGGCGCGCGAGAGTTCCACGAGCGAGTAGGCGCTGATGTCGAGCGCGGTCTGAAAGGCTTCGCGCGTCGTCGCCAGATACTCGCCTTCGAGCGCCTCGCGCGGTGCGAAGGCGAGCGAGTGGATGAGAAAGTCGAGCCGCCCGAATTTTTCCCTGACCACGGCGAACGCCTGCTCGACCTCTTCAGGCTTGACCACGTCGCACTGGATGAGCGGCGCGTCCGTCCCGGCAGTCAAATCTTCCACGTTACCCTTGAGGCGTTCGCTCTGGTACGTGAAGGCCAGCCGCGCGCCCGCCCCCGCCAGCGACTGCGCCGAAGCCCACGCAATCGAGCGCTTGTTGGCGACGCCGAAGATGATTCCGACTTTATTCTCTAGCAGCATGTTCATGCATCCCGCGGGTTAATGTCAGGCTTCCGCGATCCCATCTTTTTCAAGTTTATGCAGCCGCGCTCGCCGCCTCGCCGTCCAACAGGCGCTGGTACTCGCCGCTCTCGACCCATTTCAGGATTTCCGAGACGCGCCAGACGGGGAACGGGTGCGTCAGGCCCGAAGCGATGATGTCGGCCCAGAAACGGTCGAGAGCCTTCTCGTCGTAGTTCTTCTGAAAGTCTCGCGCCTGTTGCAGGAATTGTTCGTAGTCAACCTTCGACGCGAACGTGCCGCCGCACAGCTTCATCATCGTGCGCCCGATCACGTCGGCGTCCTGCGTCACGAGGAGCGCCGCGCGGTCGCACGACAATTCCGCACGTCGCGCCCACGCCAGAAGTGCCGCACGCATCGTGCCCGAAAGAATCTGCGTCACGAGCGCTGCGATGGGCGCGGCGGCGAGTGCGACGTTGGCAAGCGCTTCCAGAAGCCGCGCAGCCGTGATGTAGAGTACGTGCTCGGCGTGGATGTGCCCGACCTCGTGTGCGATGACGGCCAGAGTCTCCTCGTCCGTCAGCCTTTCGATGAGCGCCGAATGAAGGACGATGACGGGATGTTTGACGCCGCCCGTGAAGGCGTTGACGACCGGATTCTGCTGCACGAACAGTTCGGGCATGTCCACGCCGAGCGTTGTGCAGGCGATCTGTAACTTGGCGTAGAGGTCTGGACACTGAAGCGGCGTGACCTTCACCGCGCTCGCCGTGAAGATGACGCGGATGGCCGACTCGCCCGTCACTTCAAGAAGTTTCTTGAGCGCCGAATCAATGCCCGGAATCGTCCGCAGAGCGGCGAGCGCGCGGCTGTCCGCCGGGTGTACATACTCGTGCTTGTCGAGATCGGCGAATTTCTTGTGCGGCTTGTCCGACAGAGGCAGTCGGCAGCGCCCACACTTCGGCTGCCCGCCGTCCCCGCGCGTCTGGTTCAACTGCCCGCAGTAGCGGCAACGCATCGGCGTGCCCTCGCTCGTGTCCGGCGTGAATTCAATATCTGCCATCTTTTATTCCCCTCGGCAAAGACAAAATTGAGGCCACAAGTATTAACGATTGAGCGGTGCGAGGCAAGCACGGCGAAGGTGTCGAATAGCCGCGACATGGGTTAGTGCCTGAAATGCCGCACGCCCGTGAAGACCATCGCCAGTTTGTGTTCGTCTGCGGCGGCGATTGTCTCCGCGTCGCGCACGGAGCCGCCGGGCTGGATGATGGCGGTGATGCCGTGCCTGGCGGCCTCGTCCACGCCGTCGCGGAAGGGGAAGAAGGCGTCGGAGGCGAGCACGGAGCCTGCGACGGGCAACTGCGCGCGCTGTGCGCCGAGGCGGACGGAATCAATTCTCGACATCTGCCCCGCGCCGACGCCCACCGTCTGCCCGTCGCGCGCATACACGATGGCGTTCGACTTCGTGTGCTTGCAGACCGTCCAGGCGAAGAGAAGAGAAGCAACCTCCTCATCCGTCGGCTCGCGCTTCGTCACGACCTTCAGGTCGGCGCGCGTCAGGCGTCGCGTGTCGCGCGTCTGGACGAGCATGCCGCCCGTGATTCTCTTGAAGTCCAAGCCTTCCGCCTGTCTCGTCTCTCCCGCGCGCAACACGCGCAGATTCTTCTTCGACTTCAGAATCTCCAACGCTCTCTCGTCGTAATCGGGCGCGATGACGACTTCGGTGAAAATCTCTGTGACGGCGCGTGCCGCCGCCTCGTCAACCTCGTGGTTGAAAGCGACGATGCCGCCGAAGGCCGAGACGGGGTCGGTCGCGAGTGCGCGACGATACGCCTCTAAGGGCGACGCGCCCGCGCCGACGCCCGACGGGTTCATGTGCTTGATGATCGCGCACGCCGTCTCGTCGAAGTCGCAGACGAGTTGCCAAGCGGCGTCTGCGTCCACGTAGTTATTGAAGGACATTTCCTTGCCGCCGAGCAGTTCCGCGCGTGCGACGCCGTCGTTGCCGGTTTCGTAAAGCGCAGCGCGTTGATGTGGGTTCTCGCCGTAGCGTAAATCCGCCCTCTTTTTGAGAAGTAAACCGAGATCGGGCGGGAATATCTCGCCATCTCGAAGCGAATGCTGGGGCACGAGTTTTTGAAAGCTGGCCGCAGTCGAAGTAAGGTTGGCGGAAGGTTGGGAGGCCTCGGACTGTCGTGTCGGTGCCGCATCCAGATATGCCATGTTCAGATAGCGCGTGATGGCGTTGTCATAGCTTACTGTGTGTGCGAACGCTATGAGGGCAAGCCGTGAGCGCGTCGCCAGAGGGAGCGAACCTTTCGTGTGCCGCAACTCGTCTGCCAGTTCATCGTAGAGAGAAGGAGAGACGACGACGGCCACGTCTTTAAAATTCTTCGCCGCCGAGCGAATCATCGCCGGGCCGCCAATGTCTATCTGCTCGACGGCCTCCGCGAGCGTGACGCCTGCGCGGGCGATGGTCTGCTCGAACGGGTAGAGATTGATGACGACCATGTCAATCGGCTCGATGCCGTGCTCGCGGAGCGCCGACGTGTGCTCTTCATTGTCGCGGACGGCGAGCAGCCCGCCGTGAATGCGCGGGTGCAGCGTCTTGACGCGCCCGTCCAGCATTTCGGGGAAGCCGGTCACGTCCGATACGTCGCGCACTTCGATGCCAGCCTCGCGCAAAGCCTTCGCCGTCCCGCCCGTGCTGAGAATCTCGACGCCGAAGCCTCGCAATGCGCGGGCGAAGTCAACCAGGCCCGTCTTATCAGAAACGCTCAACAGCGCCCGGCGGATGTGCCGGAGTCCTTCCGTGTTCTGTTCACTCATCAGTCATCACTCATCACTGCTTCAAAGTGTATCCCACGCGGAGCGGGCGCACGCGCAGGTTGCGTCTGTCCGTTGCTGTCAGGCGAACTTCGATGCGGTGGGGTTGTTTGTCGCGTCTGGCCTGTTCGGAATAGTAGCCGAGCACGTACTGACCCGAAAGGTCTTCGGCGATGGCCCGGAAGACAGATTGAAGGTCGTATTCGGCGCGCGGGTCGAGCGACGAGCGCGCGTCGCCCACGACGAAGAATTGCCCGCCGGTCTTTTCGGCGAGTTCGCGAAAACCTCTCGACGCGCGGCGCGGCACAAGACGGCCTTCGCGCGGCGTGTAGAGCGGAAGGTGAATCACGTAGAACGTAACATTGCTCTCGCGTGCTTCGTTGATGGCGGCGGACGCATGCGCCGCGCTCGCCGTGTCGAGGCCGTCGCTGATGAGAATCACGATGCGGCGCTCGGCGGGCAGTTGGTCGCCCGACTTGAAGGCGCGGGCGGCGGCGAGCGCGGCGTCGAAGATTGCCGTGCGGCGGTTGGGTGCGGCGGCGATGTGAAAGGCCGCGTTGGCACGTGCGGCGTCGGAGGTGAACGGGAGCGTGAGTTCCTGCCGGTCGTCAAACTGCATGACGGCGACGCGCGAGCGCGAGCCGAAGCGGGAGAAGAGTGCGAGCGCCGTCTCGCGCTGTCGGGCGATGATGTCGCGCGTGCTGCCGGAGGCGTCGAGCAGGAAGAGCAGCGCGACGTGCTCCGCGCCCGCCGCGAAGTAAGAGGTCTCGACCGCGTGCCCTTCGTCGCGCACCTCAAAATCGTTTCGCGTCAGGCCGGAGACGCGCCGTCCGCGCGCGTCGTTGACGAAGACGGGAACGGTGACGAGGTCTGTGCTGACGCGTACGACTTCGTCGGACGAGTCCGGCGGAGTGTCGCTCTGCGCGAAGGTCTCAACGGGGAAGGCGCACAGGAAAAGGGCGAAGGCCAGAATGTGAAATGAGATAGAGAGGCAGGGACGCGTCGAGAAAGTGTGCCGGGGGTTCGCCGCGCGTTGAGAGATCACGTCCGCCAAGCAGCTCAGAACAGGAAACGCCCGAAAATCAGAATGCTCAGGAGGACGAAGATTGTGATGATGATGACCTTGATGAGAGTCATGTGCGAACCTCTTGCCTGACGGCCCTTGCGGGGAAAAAGAAATCAACAGGCGCGCATTTTATCGGTCAACGGCGTGTCGTGTCAACGCGAGGCACGGCGGACGCGCGGCGTAGTGGCCTTGATGAAAGCCTTTACGCCTCGGCGCGTCGTTCCGGTTCGACGAGTTTACTTGAAGCGCAGGGACATGCGCCCGCTGAGCAGTCGCGGGTTGCCGACGTGCGTGCCGCTGAACACCGACTCGAAGTTGTAAAGATAGAGCTGGTTGGTCAGATTCTGCACGTCAAACTGGAGATTGAGCGAGACGCGCTCCTTCTGCAACAAGTCCGCGCCGAGGGAGAAGTCGAAAGTGGTGCGCGGTCGCATTCGCCCGCGCTGGAAATCAATCTCGTTGTAGAAATGCGGGTCGAAGCCCTGCGCCTTGAAGTCGGCGAGGGTCGTGCCCGGCTCCACGTCCGCAGGATAGCCGGAATCGTAACGCCCGCTGAAGATGGCGTAGAGGCCGGTGGGGCGGTTGGTGTAGCTCAACTGGAACTGCGCGGCGTTGCGCTCGTCGTGATCGTTGGGGAATTTCAGGCCGGAGGTGCTCAACGTCTGGGCCGAGTCGCCGAGGAAGAGGCCGCCGCTGATCGGCGTCACGCCGTAGGCGCGCGAGTTGGCATAGGAGAAGAAGCCGCGAAAACCGCGAAAGTCCGTTGACTCAAGCCGCAACTCTTCGCCGGTGACTCGTCCCGAAGAAATCGCGACGGGGAAGATGACGCCGGTTTCAAAGAACTGATCTTTGTCGGCGAAGTTCTTGATCCGTTTCTGATAGACAGTCATGTTCAGGCGGAACAGACGCGAGAGTTGCTGCTGCACTCCCACTTCAAAAGCGTTCTGCTTGTCGGGCAGGATGGGACGGACGCCCAACTGTCCTTGCAGCACCGCGAGAGGAGACAGAGAGGCGGCCTCGGCGGAACTCGCGAGTAGAAGATTCTCCGCCGGCGGGGTTTGGAAGAAACGATTGTAAGAGGCGCGCAGCGTCGTCTGCGTGCGCGGGATGAAGTAGGCGATGCCGATGCGCGGGCTGAAGCCGTGATCCTTAATGACGAGTTTGTAATCGTCGTAGCGCAGTCCAACGTCGAGCGTGAAGTTGCGGAAGAGCAGGAAACGATCCTGCACGTAGGCGCTCAGCAACCGCCCCGTGCGGCGTCCGTTGAAGACGAACGGGCGAGCCGTCGTGAACTTATTCGCCGGGTTCGGAACCGTGTTGCCGTTGTCGTCAATAAAATCGTCGAGCGGAGTTGTCGGATAGAAGCTGAAATTTTCGCGCACGGGCGTGACGGTAAACTGGCCGCCGAATTTGATGTTGTGAATGCCGCGCACGAGAGAGAGCGAGGCGATGCCGCCCGTGTTCTGGAGCCTGCGGTCTTGAAAGGCGACGACCGGCGTGGAAGTCGGGTTGCTCAGGAGTTTGGCCGTGCCGGCCCGGTTGAAAAATGAAAGCTGAGCCACCGCCGTCGTCGAGAAGATATGCTGGTAGGTGATGAACTCCGAGTTGTCGCGCTGGCGCTGGCGTTGATCCTGCCGGGCAATTTCCTGCTTAAGGCGGTTGGGTATCTGAAAGTTTGAGCCGCCGACGAGAAATGTCCCGTGAATCGTGTCGGTCGGGCTGAACTGGTAATCGAGGCGGAAGAAGCCCTTGCCCGTGCGCCCGAAGTTGTGGAAATTCTCAATCGTCGGCGGGTCGAGAAATCGTTGCGTGGTGGTCGCAGAGAGGTTGGTCAGGAAGCCGAACTTCTTTGTGTGGGTCGCGAAGTCGGCGCTGATTTCGCCGGTCGAGAAACTGCCGCCGGAAAAGGTGACGCCGCCCTGCGTCGGCCCTTCAAGGCCGGAGCGCGTGTTGATGTTGATGACACCGCCGAGTTTGTCGCCGTACTCGGCGGGAATGCCGCCCGTCAAGACCTCTGCGGTGCGGAGCGTGCGCGCGTCAAGGCTGGTCGAGAAAATAGCCGAAAGGTTGTCGGTGATGGGCACGCCGTCCACCACGTACTGCACCTGCGATTCGGAGCCGCGCGGGTGCATGCGCCCGTTGTCGTCCGTGGCGAAGCCGGGCGTGGAGGCGACGATCTTCTCGATGCCGCGCGAAGGCGACGCGCCCGCCTGTCGCTCGATGAGCGTCTGGCCGAGGTCTGTGTCGGAAGATGTCTTGTCGGACTCGATGGTCGCCGCATCGCTCGTCACCGTCACGGTCTCGGCGGTTCCGGCCACGGCCAGCGTCAGGTCAACGCCGAGCGGGATGTTGCTCTCCAGATCAATCGCCTGCTGCACCGACTGGAAGCCCTGCGCTTCAGCACGCACGGTGTAAGTGTTGAAGGGGACGTTGACGAGTTTGAAGACGCCCTGCGCGTCCGTCTGCGCGCTCTGTGTGTAACCCGTGACGCTCTGCGCAATAGTGACGTTGGCGTTCGGCACGACCGCGCCGTTCGGGTCTTTGACCGTGCCCTGCACGACGCCGATGCGATTCTGCGCCGACATGGACGCGCAGACCGCGAGAATGAAGACGAGCGTGGATAAAATTCTATGAATACTTTTCGGAATCATACTGAAGGTCTCCCTGACAATGCGGCTATGAAAGTGAAGCGCCTGTGCCGGATAGATGTTCCGGGTTCAACCGCGCGAGCGGCATGCTTCATTCTCACGATTGAATGCCGGCTCGCGAGTTCACACGCTTGCCGGGCATCCGCCTGAGTCTGATTAGACTAGAGAGACCGGAGGAGGGGCGCGACCGCGTCGCCGGGAGACCGTTGTCGAAGGATGCGAGAGTGCGAACGCCAGCGTGAAGCTGAACACCAACTCAAAGGGCAGCGTGAACGGCAGAGCGTGGAGCAGTCCGCTGAAGAGATTAAGATGTAACTGGCAGATCAGGCACTCGCCGAGTTGAGACGCGCGTTGCGTTTGATTGACGCCGCCTGCGCTGGCGACTGTGCTCGTTTCGCCGGGGTTAATGCTCTGGCCGTTGTGCTTGTGCAGCACCTCGACCGTCGCCCCCCAGGTGATGAGCAGCATCAACGCAGCGGCCAACACGCGCGCCGGAGTCGTTACTTTCCGGCGTGAAGCGAGGTCGGTCGTGCTAGTCACCTGCATGGGCATTATGCTACTGTTTTCCAGTTCATCGAACTATAAGGAGTGCGCCGGAGCGTTGTCAACCAACAGGAATTTCTCCTAGTGGGTCAGTTTCAAATTAGAGCACTGATAAATGCTGGCTCAGAATTTCAAACTGACCCACTATGATTTCTTGACGGGAAGACAGACAGGCTCCCATCCACACGCACCCGAAATGCCCCGCCTTAAAACTCTCCATGTTGACGAAAAAGACAGCCGTGCGAGGGCAGGTGTGAGCAAAAACGTTAGACGTACCTTAGTCGGAATCTGTTGTCAGGCGGCGCTCATCTTTTTCGCGGCGGGCGTGGCGCGGGCGCAGTCGCTCGACGCGCGTCTAAGCGTCGTCTCCGTCGCGCCCGCGCGCGTGCATGTGGAAGGCGTGCGCCGTCCCGGTGCGACCCGCTGGTCTTTCCGAGCGACGAGAGAGAGCGGGGTCGTCCGAGTTTTTGTACGTCACGGCGGGCGAGTGGGCGTTCAGCGATGAAGAGGTGGCGCGCTCAATCGGCGAGATTCTGAAGGATTATGAAAAGCTGTTTGGCGGGGCGTCGCGCCCGCGCGCACTGTTGACGGTCTTGCCGTTTCCCGGCGCGGCTCCCGCGAATGCGTGGAGCGCGGAGACGCGCGGCGGGGCAGTCGTTTTTCTTACAGGCCGCGCGCCGTCGAAGGTCGCCGCGCTGGCGCAGCTCAACGCCTCGCTGACGCACGAACTGTTTCACTTCTGGATACCCAACGGCCTCGCGCTCGAAGGCGATTACGATTGGTTCTACGAGGGCTTCACGAATTACCAGGCGTTGCGCGAGGGGATGCGGCGCGAGCAACTCACCTTTCAGGATTACCTGAACGCGATGGGCAGAGCCTTCGACGGCTACAAGGCCGCGCGCGGCTCAAAAGAAGTTTCCCTGCTGGAAGCTTCGCAGCGGCGTTGGAGCGGCAACCCGTCGCTCGTCTATCACAAGGGAATGCTGGTCGCGTTCCTCTACGACCTGACATTGATGCGAGGCACAGCGGGGAAGAAATCTCTGGACGACGTGTATCGCGAATTGTTCCGGCGCTACGGCGGGCAAGAAAAACGAGCGGACGCGAACCGCGCGGTCGTCGAAGCGTTGAGCGGTATGCCGGAGATGCGCGCCTTCACGGAGCGTTACGTACAGAGCGCCGCCGAGATCAACCTCCCGGCGGCCATCGAGCCTTTCGGCCTTCGGGTCGAACCCGGCGGCGTCCGCACGCACGTCGCCGTCGCCGCCGGACTCGAACGCGGGCAGCGCGATTTGCTGCGCCGGTTGGGTTACAATGAGCGACTGGACGCGGAGTCGCGCAAGCTTCACGAGATGTTGAAGAAGCGCCAGCCATGAGCGGATGCGCGCGAGCCGTCAAATTTTATTTGCTCGATCTTAAAATTCTGAAGTGCTTCCGAACGGTCGGAGGTCTCGCATAAAAATGAAGAAATTCAAACTGCTTTTCCTCTTTTTACTTTCAGTCGCCTCAACAGCCGGGTGCAACACGCTCGCCGGGAAAGAGGAAACGGGCGTGGTCATCGCGCGGCGGGCACAGGTGCGTAGCTCTTCAGCGATAGTGGCGGCGGACTTAAAAGAGGTCGTGCGCGGCGACGAGTTGGACATACTGGATTCGACCACCGCCTCGGAGACGAACGAGCGCTGGCTGCGCGTGCGTACACGCGATGCAGAGGGCACGGAAGGATGGATCGAAGCGCGCAACGTCATCTCGCAGCAGATGGCCGAACGCTCGCGCCAGCTCGCCAGAGAGGACGAGGGCGTTCCGGCGCAGGCTTCCGGCCAGTTGCGCGCCAGCACGAACGTCCGGCTCTCGCCGGATCGCAGCCGCGACGACAACATCCTGATGCGTCTGGAAAGCGGCTCGGTCTTCGACATCATCTCCTGGAAGCGTATGCCGAAACCAAAGACCGAAGAGGAGACGGTGAGCGACGACGCGCCGAAGGCCGGGGCTGCGGAGTCGGGCCGCGCCCGGCGTAAGAAAGAGAGCGACGAGCCGAAGGAGCCTGAAGACACTGAAGAACTCTGGTACAAGGTGCGCCTGCCGCATGCGATCTCGCCGGCTCCCGCCGGGTGGGTCTACGGCAAGCAGGTCGAGTTGAAAGTGCCGAGCGACATTATTTTCTACCGCACTGGCCGCGAGTTCGTCGCATGGCACAAGCTGGATGCCGACGAGGAAGACGCTTCGCAGCCGTCGCCGAAAGACAAGGACGCGGCGGCGAAGGACATGCATCCGGGCAGTTGGGTGATTCTGGAAAAGAGCAGCACGGGCGACAACAACGGCCCGGACGCGCCGGATTTCGACCGTATCTACGTCCTCGGCTACGACAAGGACAGGCAGGAGCACTACACCGCCTATCGCAGCCCTGATCTGGTCGGCCACCTGCCGCTCCTCGTCGAAGGACGCGGCGACACCAGAACCTTCATCGTCAAGGCGCAGAACGAGGGACAGTTGAAAGACGTGCGCTTCAAGACCCACTTCAACGAGCGGGGACTGTTGAAGGTCGAGGCGCTGGACGAGTGGACGAAGAAGAGCAAAGGAAAGTAAGTCCATCCCGCCTGCCACTATGCCGTCAAAGAGGAAGCGCCCGCGTTGACCAGCGTGTGCTTCCTCTTTGTTCATCGCGCAACTTCATGCTGTATCATGCTCGCCTCGAAAATAAGAGTAGCCGGAGAACAGTTCATGCAACACTCGACGAACGAAAGAGGATTTTTCGCCGCGAAGATGCTCGCGACGCGTGCGGCGCGGCTTGTGTCCGTCGTGCTCGTCCTGTCGCTGCTCGCGGCGGCGGTCGCGGCAACCGGGCGGCAGTCCACCGAGACAGTCGCGCACGCGAAGCGTTACCGGCGGCTCATCATCCGCAACGCGATTATCGTTGACGGCAACGGCACGCCGGCCTCCGGCCCGAAAGATATCGTCATCGAAGGCAACAGGATTGTCGAGATCGTTCCGCTCGACCCCGTCGCCGTCAAGAGCGGCGAGGCGAAGCGCCCGAAGGGCGGGGCCGAGATTGACGCCACAGGGAAGTACGTCTTACCCGGTCTGATTAATCTTCACGGCCACGTACAGGAGGATCGCGGCGGTATCCCGCAGCCGCTCGAATACGAATTGAAACTCTGGCTCGCCTGCGGCATCACGACGGTGCGCGACGTGGGCAGTGACACGAAAAAGACTCTCGCGCTCAAACAACGGAGCGAGGCGGGCGAGGTCGCCGCGCCGCGTATGTTCGTCTACGCAGTTTGGAGCACTCCGAACAAGGCCAACCCAAACACGTTGGAGCAGGCGCGCTCGCGCGTGCGCGAGTTGAAGGCGCTCGGCGTGGATGGCCTCAAGTTTTTCGCGATTGACCGCGACCTGATGGCCGCCGCGTGGGACGAAGCGCACAAGCAATCCCTGCGTATCGCGCATCACACCGCCGTCGCCGAAACAAACGCCTGGGACGACATCAAATTCGGCACGACGAGCATCGAGCACTGGTACGGCATCCCCGACGCCGCGCTCGCCGGCGGCGTGCAAAACTTTCCGCCGTCGTACAACTACAACGACGAGGTTGACCGTTTCCGTTACGCGGGCCGGTTGTGGCGCGAGGCGGATCACGAGCGTTTGATGAAAGTGCTGGACGCAATGGTCGAGGCGCACGTCGCCTGGGACCCGACGCTCGACATCTACGAGGCGAGCCGCGACCTGCAACGCGCGCAGACACAGCCTTGGTTCGCAGACTATCTACACCCTGCGCTGGAAGCCTACTTTCGTCCCGACGCCGCCAACCACGGCTCTTACTTCCTCGGCTGGACTTCGACCGACGAGGCTTTCTGGAAAGAGAATTATCGTATCTGGATGGAGGCGCTGCGCGAATTTGAACGGCGCGGCGGGTTAATCGGCGCGGGCGAGGACGCGGGTTTCATCTATCAGATGTACGGCTTCGGCCTGCTGCGCGAGTTGGAGTTGCATCAGGAAGCAGGCTTTCACCCACTCAAAGTGATTCAGCACGCGACCGGCAACAACGCGCGGATTCTCGGCGAACAGGAGCGCCTCGGTCGCGTCCGCGAGGGCTATCTCGCAGACCTCATCGTCGTCAACGGCAACCCTCTGGAAAATCTCAAGGTGCTCTACCCGACCGGCGTTGACGTTGTCCGCGACGGTCGCAGCGTGCATACGGGCGGCGTCGAATGGACGATCAAGGACGGCATTACGTATCACGCGCCGACGCTGCTGGCCGAAGTCAAAGAGTTAGTCGCCAAAGCGCGCGCGCAGAGAAAGACAAAAGCCGCCGCGCGTTAGAGTTTATCAAGCGTCTTATGGTATCCGTCGGGAAGAAGCTGCGGCGTGTTGTTTACGAGCGCGGGAACTGCTCAAGAGATTTCAAGAAGAACTCCCTGTCTTTCTGGTGTGTCAACAAATCCGGGACGGCCTCCCTCTCGACCCACTTCGCTTCCGGGTTATCAGGATCAACGGGCCGCAGTGTTTCCTGCGCGGTGTGGAAGAGGAACAGGTGAATGGTCTTGAGTTCCGTCGGCTCCTCCCCACCCGACGCGGAGATTCTGAAGCGTTCGTAGCTGCCCAGTTCTCCGACCAACTCTAACTGCGTGACGCCGGACTCTTCGTAAATTTCGCGACGTGCGGCGTCGAGCTTGTCTTCGCCCGGCTCGATGTGGCCCTTGGGCAGCGACCAGGACGTGCCGTGCTGGCTGACGACGAGGATTTCTCCGCGCTGATTTACGACGATGCCGCCCGCGCTCTCAGTCCGCTTCATAAAAATTCAAGTCTCCGCATGTCTGCTCCACAGGCTGAAAGAACGTGTTAAGATTCGGCTCGTTGTCGCCACGCTCGGAATTCGAGCGATTGTTAAAGAACATCTTCGCCCCGGAGGGTCAACGATGGCAAGAGACCTGATTCGCGAATACCTCTCTTACATACAGGTGGAGAAGGGGCTGTCGGCGAACTCGCTCGTCAGCTACCGGCGCGATTTGGAGAAGCTGCGAAAGTGGGCCGACTCCGGGGGGCGGCACGTGGAGGAACTCGACAAGGGCGAACTCTCGCAGTGGGTGATGTCACTCTCGCGCGGCGGACTGGGGCCGCGCTCGCTGGCGCGCGCGATCAGCACGGCGCGCGGCTTCTACCACTTCCTCCTGCTCGACGGGCATCGTACTTCAGACCCGACGGATGATCTGATCTCGCCGCAGACCCCGCAAAAACTCCCGCGCTTCCTCTCGCAGGATGAAATGGAGAAACTCATTCACGCGCCCGACACGTCCACGCCGGAAGGCGTGCGAGACCGCGCGATCATCGAGTTGCTCTACGCGACTGGCCTGCGTGTTTCCGAATTAGTTTCGCTGACCACGGCACAGCTTGACGCCGATCAGGGATTGCTCGGCTGTTCGGGCAAGGGCAGCAAGCAGCGCAAAGTGCCCGTCGGAAAGAGCGCGCTTTTCTGGCTCGCGCAATACGGCGGCGCGCGGCGCAAACTCCTCGCCGGGCGCGAGAGCCTGCGCCTCTTTGTCGGGCGAAGCGGCCAACCGCTCCATCGCAATTCCGTCTGGGCGTCGCTCAAAAAACATGCTGTGACGGCGGGCGTCCGTGGCGTCTCGCCGCACGTCCTGAGACACACTTTCGCGACCCACCTGCTTGACCACGGAGCCGACACGCGCTCTGTGCAGGCCATGCTCGGCCACAGCGACCTCGCCACCACGCAGATTTACACGCACGTCACCAGTGAGCGTCTGCGCGCCACCTACGAGCGATGCCACCCGCGCGCATATCGCGGGGCGGGCGCGGCAGACGATGCGGTTGATTGATGAAGGCGAAGACGCGCGACGCGCGACGCGTGTTCGACTGAGAGCGGCTGTGTCGCGGGAAGCGATTCGCCTTCGGTTGTGCCTGCCTCGAAACTCACTTTAGAAAATTTCTTCGGCGGCTATTTCTGCAACAGCCGTTTGATGTCGCTCTGGTTGGCGACGAGAAACTCGCCCAGCCACTTCGTCGCCGCGCCCGTCTCTGCCTGCTCGCCGACGAGCGAGAAGACGAGGCCGGAGCGCACGGCCTCTTCTTTTTTACCGTCCCACTTGACGATGGCGAGGACGATGCGTGACATATCGCGCGTGCCCGGCTGCTGCGCCCGCAGCGTCCCGGTCTTGGCGTAGACGCTGTAGCCACCTCTCTCCAACTCGTTGAGGAGCGCCATCGCGCTCGTCGTTTGCGGCTTGACGACGGCTTGCAACCCGCCCGTGGCCGTGCCGCTCCTGACGACGGCGGACAGCCCCTGTCGAACTCGCGCGGCGATTTGCGGGAAGCGCTCGCGGTCGTCGAGGAGCTTGAAATCGCCGTCGCCTCCGGTGATGTGCGCGACGACGGGCGTGCCCGTCAGGCACGTGCCGAAGGCAGCGGCGAGGTCTACGTTGGCCCACAAATTCGTGCCGCCGCCGAGCAGCAGGCTGACGAAATCGCGCGGGCTGTTGATCCTGTCGAGGTTGAAGCTCGCGGCTTCCGGCGAGATGGCGGCGAACACTCTCGACGCGCTTGTCGCTTGCGGCTGGCCTTCAACGAAGATGTCCTCCGTCTCGTTCTGCGTCCAGAAAGAGAAACGCGCGCCGAAGTTCCTGCGCCCCACGTCAATCGCGAACATGCGTTCGAGGTGGTCGGCGAGCGGGGTCTCGTGCAGGGCGGCGAGCTGTTCGTGCTTCGACTTCGAGAAGAGCAGTTCCGGCGGGAACTTCGGGAACTTCTTCCAGGGCGTGCGCCCGCCGTTCAGCGATTCGCGGTCTGAAGCCGAGTCGCCGTCGGCGAGCATCTGCCCGTTCGATTCGGCGGCGAGGCCGAGGAAGCCGAGGCGGACGTGATAGCGATTGTCCGAGTAGGCAAGATACTGCGTGAAGTCGTACCAGTCGTGTTTGCGGACTTCCCATCCGCGCGAAGTGGAGACGGGAATGCCGAACACGTCCGACTCCTGCTCGCCGTCGCCCCGGACTTTCAACTGGCGGTCGAGGTTCGGGTGCGTGGCGAGCACGGCGCCGGCCCAGAGCGGCTTCGTCGCCGAGCCGACGACGACGCGGTCGAAGTTGCGGTCGCCGCCGTAGAGCAGGCGCAGTGCGCGCGGCGCTTCTTCCTCGACCCACCGGGCCGGCGGCATCCACTCGCCCGTGTCCGTACTTTTGCGCCAGTAAGGCGAAGAGTTCATGCGCGGGTATCCGCCGAGCGCCAGTACACGCCCCTGCGGGAGATTGATGATCGAGAGCGCGACGCGCGGCGGAAGAGCCGCCGTGGCCGGCTTGCCGCTCTTGGCGTCGCCACCCATCACGCTCTGGTACGTCTCACGCCCCTTCGCCGCCGCGAACTTCATGGCGGCTTCGTGCAGTTTTCTATCGAGCGTGAGCTTGCCGTAGCGACTGAGCGCTTCGTCGTGGCCGAGCCGCGACCATTCGGCGTCGAGCGCCCTGGCGAGTTGCGCCGTCCACGGCAATGAAGGCGCGGGGTCGTAGGTCGTGACCCACCTGCCGTTGACCCACGCGGGGCCGATGAGCGCGGCATCTTCACCTTGAAACGAAGTGCGCGGCGCTTTCTTTGAATCAACCCCGGAGCGAAAGCTGAGTTGCGTGTTGAAGTCCGTGTTGGGCGTGACGCGATAGCCGCCGCGCTCCTCGACGAAAGTTCCGTCCGTCCAGCGCACGGGCGGGAGCAGTCGGAAGAGACTGGCGTGCGTGTCGCGCCGCTCGTTCAGTTCGTCTTTCCGTAGGTCGTCGAGCAGTTGGTTATACGCGGCGGCGCTCCCGACGCTGCGCAGGCGTTCGCTGTAGCCGCGCGTGGCCGAATCGTCGAGTCGTTCCTCGATGGGCAGCGCGTTGAAGCGCAGAATCTCCTGCCGGATAAGCGCGCCGTCGGGCACGTCAACCACTGCCTTGTTGATCCTGAGCGTCTTCGTCTGCTGGTCAACCTCTATCACGCGGTCGTCAATCAGGCGACCGACGCGCGCCAGCACGCCCTTCCACTCGAAAGGCTTCTGGTACGTGTCGTCGCGCACGAGCCGCACGTCCGTCCAGAGCACGGCGCACAATAGCAGCGCAGGGAAGGCGAGGACGAGCGCGGCTGCGAGCGCGTATCGGACGAGCTTTTCACGCCCCTGCGGCCCGGCGTCGGACTGCGGCAGGATGACGGATGCCGCGTCGCCCTCGCGCTCTGACTCGGTCAGTGTGTTGCGCCAGAGGAGCGACTGCGCGGCGAAGCCGAAGAGGAACAGCCAGCGCAGCATGTCCGTCGTCGAGTTGGGAGTGATGAGCGGCATGCTGCGGCCCGTGAAGGGAAACGTGCCGAGGTTCATGCCCGCGTGGAGGACGGCTTCGAGGAAGAAAGAACTGGCGACGATGGAGGCCGCCGCGTAGCCGAAGTCGAAGTTCGAGCGCCAGCCGCCGTAGAGGACGAGTACGAGCGGGACGGCGTAGAGCAGCAGCAGCGAGATGCTGCCGGCGACGCCGTACTCGCTTGCGACGAAGAAGCTGAAGAGGCTGTCGTACTGAATCGTGTCCTGCCGTACCTGCGACATGCGTGTCGGCGCGTTGCCGAAGCCCATGCCCGTCCAGCGGCCCTCGTAGGCGATGGCCTTGCTCTCCCATGTGTGCTGGTATGCGTCGCGCAGTTTTTGCAGCGAGAGTCCGTCGCCGCCGTTCGTCACGTCGGCCCAGGGCATGAAGCGTTCGACGCCCGCGCCCTCTCGAAACGTCAGCAGTCGCACCTCGGCCTCGCCCGGCATGATGGGCAGGAAGTTTTTGTAGATGAAGCCTGCGATGAGAAACACGAACAGCAACGCCAGCCCGACCGCGACGCCCGTCCGTCGTGGTCGCGCCGCGAGCAGCAGGAACAGGAGCGGCACGAAAATCGAGACGGTCGCCAGCACGCTCCCCGCGTCGTGCATCGCGACCGGCACGACGAAGACCGGCAGCACGACGAGCAGCACGGCGAGAATCGCCAGCCGTCGCTTGCTCGCCGGTTCGGCCTCGTCCCTGAAGTAGAGCTTCGACGCCAGCCAGAAAAGCGCAGGGATCATGCACAGGAAAAAGAGCGCGAAAAATTCCTGTAAAAACTCGCGCGCGGGAATCGCGCGGAGGGCGAACGGCACGGCGGCGAAGGCGAAGATGGCGAGCAGCGCGAAGGCCGCGAGTCGCACGAAGCCGCCCGGCTGTGCCGTGTCCACGGCGGCCCACCAGCGTTTACCTGCACGCGCGAACGTCGAGTCGAACCTGAGCGGGCCGAGAAAGAGCCTGTGCAGAATCGCGAGCCGCTCGTCTTCGGCCACGGTGCGGTAAAGGAAAACGATGGTCAGGACGAGATAGACTAGAAGCGCGAGCAGCAGCAGCGCGAATTTCCAGCCCATCGCGGGCGCGAAACGCTGCGGCAGATTGACCCACAGGCGCGGCGCGTACCAGTACTCGATAAGGAAGGCCGAGACGAGCAGCGCGAGATAGATGAGCGCGGAGTAAAAACCGTTTCCAACGTCTTTGCCTTCGAGCAGCTTCGAGTAGTCCGAGCGCAATCGCGCCCAGAGCATCAGCAATCCGGGCACGACCGCGAGACCGACGAACGCGGTAGTCAAACCCTTGACGGTCAGGCCGTCCAGACTCTCAGGCGCGAGCGAGAACCTGAGCGCCAGCAGGAGCCGGAAGGCCAGAAAATTCCAGACGCAAGCGACCAGCCCGCACAAGACCCACTGCGTCGTGTTGTCGCGCACGCCCCACAGCATGAAGAAGAGTCCGACCGCGTAGCAGACGAGCGCCACGACGAGCAGCATCGCGATGCCGCGCGGCTGCGGCAGGTCGTTGACGGTGGCAAAGAGCAGCGACGTGCCGCCGAGCGCGACCGCGATGCGAGAGGTAACGTGCGTGCCAACGTCCGGCGCGTCCGAGGGCGCTGGCTTCTCGATTCCCGGCGGCAAGTCGCGCGCGGGCGGTGCGCCGGGAGTCGCGCCCTGACCGGAGAAGATTGGAAGTCCGTCCGCATCCTTCGCGAACGTGAGCACGCGCCGGGGGTCTTCGACGGCGTGGCCGACGGGCAGCACGAACGCCACGTCATCTGGCCGCGCGCTGCCTGTAATCAACAGCCCGCGCTCGCCCTTCGCGGGCACGGGCGGCAGCGGGCAGGCCAGCCGCCACGGCGGGCGGAAGAGAATTGACAGCTTCGTGTCGCTGCTCCTGACCGTGATCGGCAGCTTCTGGTTAGCCCACAGCACGGAGAGGCGGCACGGCAGGCGGCATTGCATGCGGTATGACTCCGCGCCGAGCAGCCGCACCGCGCCGTCGCGCGCGATGAGCAGGCGCTTGTCCGCCGCCCACCTGCCGACCTTGAGCAGCCGCGCCGCGTCCGCTTCGTCGCCCGCGCCCTTCTGCTCGACGAGCGTGCGTAAGGGATAGACGCGATCCTTGGCCGGGTTGGTTCCGGGCAGATCGAAAGTCGCGACCCTTTCGTCGCCCGCGCCGAGCACCTCCACCTCCGGCTTCCAGAGACGAGTCCAACTGCCGCCGAGTCGAATCTTGTAGCCGTCGAGCGCCTTCGTCTCGCCGCTGTTGATCGCCACGCCGTTGAGGAATGCGTTCGCCGTCTCGTCGTAGATGAAAGCGGTGCTGTCGGAAAATTCGAGCGTGGCACTGCCCTTGCCGTTCGGCGAAGCTTTCAGCGAAGGAGAGAAAGAACCGTTGGGCCAGCCGACGATTGACTCCTCACGCGCGCCACCGATGACGACCGGCCCGGCGTTCGACTCGACGCCTGTCCAAGCCACCTGCGTCCCCTCCGGCCAGTGCGCGGAGAGGTGAATCACGCCGATCACGCCGCACGTCGTGATGAGCGCGGTGAGCAGCGCGTAGACGGGCAGGGCCGTCAGCAGCCGCGCGGGTGTGAAGAGACGCGGCAGCAGAAAGTAGA
>JAIVJG010000039.1 GCA_020200155.1 Acidobacteriota bacterium
CTGCCTCCCGTCGCAGGTACGCTTCCGCGCCCTTCTGCGCGATGGGTTCAAGCAGCGTGCGCGCGGCCTTGAAATCATTCCGGCGCATGTAAACCTGCGCCAGCGTTACGGAGAATTGCTCGCTCCTGCCGGGGGCGAGTTCGAGCGCACGCTTGAGCATCATTGTCGCCTCGTCGAGATTACCCGACGCGAGACTGAGGAAGGCGTGCAGGTTGTAAGCTTCGGCGTACTCCGGCGCGAGTTCCATCGCACGCTTGAGGTGCGCGCGAATGCGGCCCGCCGTCTCCGGCGCGAAGCCGCCGCCCAGATTCTCGTTAGCGTGCTCGTGCGAGAGCGCGAAGGCGTAGTAATAATGCGCGAGGTAATTCCGCGAATCTTCGCCAACGGCCAACTCAAGCTCACTCTGCGCGTCGGCCATGCGATTCTGGCGGAAGCGCAGCATGCCGAGCGAAGTGTGCGCCAGCGGCAGTTTGGGGTCTAGTTCGAGCGCCTTCTGGATGTACTTCTCCGCGTCGGCGTACCTGTGTGTGTGGAGCAGCAGGTCGCCGAGATAGGCCTGCGCCTCCGCATCAGAGACGGGCGCGGACTGCATCGAGGCGTCGGACGCCAGACGATCCTTGAGGGTGATGACTTGCGTCTGGTAGGAGTTGTGATTGACGTAAGACTTCATTTCCTTTTCGACGGTCGCGTAGTCGGACTCGAAGGCCGTGCGGAAAGCCGCCTCGCTCGGCGTGCCCGCCGCCAGCAGGTTCAGGTAGCGCGTAAACTGCGGACGCCTCTGCCCGTCCCGCTCGAATTGCAGGTAATGCATGAGCGCCCACGACTGCGCGTAGAAAACGCCGCGCTTGCTGCCCTCGTTGTAATAAGGGGAATCGTAATCCACGTTGAGGAGCGTTTGCAGCGGGAGGAATTTCTGCTCGCGCATGTAGAGCACGTGATAGCTGATGGGCTTGCCGATCATCACCTGCGTGCCGTCCTTCATCACGTCGAACGTGCGATAGAATTCCGCCAGCCCCTCGTTGACCCAGAGCGGCACACCCGTCATGTTGTTTTTGACGAGCAGGTGAACGTACTCGTGATAGATGGTCGAGAAGGGGTCTTCGTCCTCGCTCCGGCGCGGCTCCGCCGTCAGCGTGATGTAATTCACGTCCTCGCCCGACTGGAAGTAGCCGGCGTTGTTTCCGGGGTTGAAGGGCTTGTAGGCGTTGCGGTCTTTGAAGACGATGACCGTGGTCGGAACGAAGGTCTCGAAACGCGCTCTGGTGAAGAGGCGCGTGAAGACCTCTCGAAATTGTTCGAGCCGCGTCGCCACCTGCCGAATCTCCTTCTCGCTCGCGTTGCCGACGAGCGTGAAATTCTTCGAGGTGACTTTCGTCCAAGTCTCCTTCGCCGTCGCGGCGTGCGCGCTTGCGAGCAGTAGACACAGCAACGTCAGCGTCAGATGAAGGGCACGGCGTTTCACTTTAGAGTTCTCCTTAAAACGGGCGAGAGTAGTGCTTGTACGATTTACAGGGCGCGGTCGGTCGGGAATCTTTCGGCGGGCGTGCCGGGGAGCAGACGAACCTTCGGCGGCCTGCGTCGCTCACAGCATAGGTAACGCGATTTGAAGCTGTCAAACACGGGCGGGTGATCTTTACAGTCGGCGGGAGACGGAAACAGTAAAGATAGGCGCGAGGATCATGCACGCCTCGCGCCTATCTTCCACGTTTGACGAACGGAGACGGCGAAGTTTCGACTTAGATGCGGACGGGATGCTCCTGCGCGTAAGAGTAAGCGAAATACGCGGCGATGAAGTGGACGACCCAGCCGAGCGTCCCGGCGGAGCCGATCCAGGAGACGCCCGTCAGCAAGAGCCACACCACGCCCCAGAGAATTTGACCGTTGTAGAGCTGTCCCAGACCGGGAATCAGAAAACTCAGCACGCCTGCCAGCAATGGATTACGCATGTCCCAGGTTACCTCCGTGTGAGGCTATACGCGCGTCGCGCGGGATTTGTTCGGCGCGAGACGTGCGGCTTTTGGAAGACCGCGCCGAGCGGCGACCTCAAGGCATCTCTCGCTCCCCGGAGACGCGTTGCACTTCGACGATCTCCGCGCCAAACGTCTTGAGCGCCTCCTGCACAGAAGGGTGGTTTGCGGCCAACTCGCGGAGGCGCTTCTGTTCGAGCCTGTCTGGGTCTTCCACAGCCAGCGACACGTCGCCGCTCTCGCCGGGCGTCCTGACGTTGACGCGCACGTTCGTCTCGCGGCCCAGCACTTCGCGGCACGCCTCGCGTATGTGGCGCAGGTTGTCGGGCTTCGACAGCGTCTCGCGCAGGTGTTTCCCTTCCGCCGCGAACTCGACCACCAACTCGTCGCCCTCGACCACTGCGCGCCGCGCCGCGCCGAGCGCGGTAGACAGGAAGGGCTTACGACGTTCGTCCAGCGCCTTTTTGATGAGACTGATGCTGTCAACAGGTTGCGCCCCGGATGCGTCGGAAGCACTCGCCGGAGGCGACGCGGGCGCGTGGCTCTCCGGTGTCGCCGCCGCGTCGTTGCCCGGCGCATACGCCGCGCCGTTCGTGTCGAAGGGCGCTGACGACGCACTCGAAGGAAGTCGCCGGCCAGCCCAGTCCTCACCGGGCGCGTGGCCGCCTCGGAAAGAAGACGGCGGCTCTTGATTATCAAAGAGGCCGTGCGGCTCTGCGCTCTGGCCGTGCGCCGGAGAGGGCGCGTGTGTGTCCGCGCCCTGCGACGCGGGCGGGACGAGTTTCAGCGACGGCGCTCCGGGCGGGGGAGGCACGGACGCGCGTCTCGCGGACGAAGTTGCCGGCGACGCTCCGACGTGCGCGGCTAAACTGTGCGCGCCCGACGGCGTGAACGCGCGAGCGTCGCTTTCAACGAGCGCGCGTGGAGTTTTCTCCTCGGCGGGCTTCGCCGCGACGGCGCTGCCCGTGGCGGACGGCGCGGTTGTCCCTGCCGCGAATGCAGACGTGCTGCCCGCACTGGAGCCGCCGCCGCTTCCGCCGTGCGGCATTCCGCCACCGGAAAACGAAGTGCCCGGCGGCGACGACGCGCCCGCCCCTCCCGCAGGCGCTTTGCCCGTGCGCAACGCTTCTTCGAGCGCAGACAGGCGTTCGATGATCTGGCCGAGCGGCGCGAGCCTTCGCATCTCGATGAGTTTTACTAAACCGATTTCGAGTTGGTAGCGCGGGTGCGCGCTCTCGCGCAGGTGCTTTTCCGTCTCGGTCAGGCTGTGGAAGAAGCGCACGAGGTCGGACTCTGAAAAGCTTCCTGCTTCCTTCGACAACTCGCGCCGCTCAGCCTCGCTCGCGTCCGCCAGCGCCTCGCGGTCGCCCGCAACTTTGACGACGAGCAGGTCGCGCAGGTGCGCGAGCAGGTCGCGGCAAAAGTTTCTGAGGTCGTGGCCGCGCATCACGAGGTCGTCCACGACGGCGAGCGCCTCTGCGGGCGTCTGCGCGGCGACCGCCCGCATCACGCGCGCCAGCATCTCCGCGCCCGCCAGCCCCAACGCCGTCTCCACGTCTTCAGTCCCGATCTCGCCTTCGCTGAAAGATATAACCTGATCGAAAGCCGACTGCGCGTCGCGCATCGAGCCTTCGCCGGCTCGCGCAATCTCGCGTTGTAGCGGTCGCGCGCGGGACGGACGCCGATGGTGTTGATGATCGCGTCGCGCACGTTGTCTACGCCCGTGTTCGAGGCGGCGTCAATTTCGAGCACGTCAATCGAGCGGCCTTCGGCGATCTCGCGGCAGGACGGGCAGGCGTCCGGGTCTGTGAAGGCGCAGGGGGTGGGCGTCGGCCCGCTCGCACGGTGGCAGTTGACGGCCTTCGCGAGCAGGCGTGCCGTCGTCGTCTTGCCCACGCCCCGCGCGCCGGAAAAGAGATAGGCGTGATGAAGGCGTTCGTGCTCGATGGCGTTGCGCAGTGTGCGCGTGATCCCTTCCTGCCCCGTCACATCCTCGAAGGTCTGGGGTCGCCATTTGCGTGCGATGACCTGATAAGTCATAAAATCGGAATCTCTCGCGTCGTGCCGCCGCGCCGAAAGTTTCAGCGCGCTTCCGTCATCTCCATCAACTCGATTCTATTTCCGAAAGGGTCGAAGAATGAAAAGCGACTCACGCCGGGAACGGCTGGCTCGTCCTTCACGCGGACGCCGTGCCGCTCGAAATGCGCCCTGATCTCTTCCAGTCGCTCCACCTCGAAAGCCGGGTGGCGCTTCGACGGCGTTTGCCCTTCCTCAGCCCCGATGTGCAACTGTATGCCGGCGATTTTGTACCACAGCCCGCCGTTCTTCTTCAGCACTTCCGGCTTCTCGATTTCTTCGAGGCCGAGGAACTCGCCGTAAAACTCTCTGGCATCGTCTTCGGCTCCGGGCGGAATGCAAAGTTGGACGTGGTTCAGGCGGTTGATTTTGATTTTCATGGCAAAGAAAAAGAGTTGCCGCCGGCGGCTTCGTTGCTCTGAAGTGCGCGCGTTGGATTGTGCTCCAAACGCCCGCGCTTCGGCAAGACTCGCGCCGCTCGCGACAACTCTTTTCGAGAAGTGGCCAGACTCCGGACCGACCCGCAACACACGCCGCCGCCGCTACCGTTGCTCCGTTCCCGGCCTGGCGGGGTTCGCGGGACAAACGTTGTGCGGAGCCCGAAGTCTGATAAGTTTTCAAACGCGCATCCGTCGCGCGCTGAAGCGTTCCGGGAAATTCGACCCCTTCAGCTTCCGTCAAAGACTTTAAAGCTTTGCGTCGTCATTGGCAACCGGCGAAGGCGGACACTGTTCAAGCGCAATTCTCAACGCGAGCCTTACGTGCCGTTGAATCCCGAACTCATGCGCCGGAGGCTCGCGCCGGGGAATTTGCCAGTGGCCTTGACCTGCGCCAGCATACGCACGGCCTCGGCTCGCGTGTGGCCCGCGAAGACGGCCATGAACTGCTGATCGGGCGCAACGTTCGTGTAGTACAACTCCTCCGCGTCGTGGCAGCGCGAGGCGAAAACCTTGTGATGAGGAAAGAGCTTCTGCGCCTCGATCCGTTCAGGCTCCGGGACGAAGATCGCGCAATCGTCCTGCGTGTTACGCACGCTCTTCAGGATAATCGCGTAGAACGGCTCCGTGTCGTAGAGCATTGATCCCGCCCGACTAATCTTCGCGTGAAGCTTCGACTGCGCCTCACGCGAGTATGATGGCGGAGAGGGTGGGATTCGAACCCACGGTACGGTTCCCCGTACACAGCATTTCCAGTGCTGCCAATTCAACCACTCTTGCACCTCTCCGAAAAAGGGACTAAAGATGAGAGATGAATCAGAAAGATTTTGCTTCTCTTTCATCTCTTATCCCTCAAAGCTTGGCGGAGAGGATGGAATTCCAGACCGCGATGGCCTTTCGGCCACTATGGTTTCCAGTCCCTTTCAAACCCCTCTGCCTTGTGCGTAAGGTGTAAGAATTGCTGAGAATCCAAACAACCGTCAGCCGTCAAAGCATAGCCCATCACGGCGATTGCTGTCACGTCCCTTAAGCAGACTTCAAACCAAATGTGCTTGGGGAAAGCCCTGTGCCGCTCAACAGCGCTTCCCGAAATCTGATAGCATACCGGGCCATAGAGCGAAGTGTGTTGACAACTTTTCCATGTCATCTATGACAGCAAGGTAGGACGTTAGTGCGGTTCCCATTCAACATTCCAGATGACAAAGAATTTGGCGCGGCGGGCTTCGGCGTCAACGCAGTAGATCATCTCCTGGTCGTACCGGAGTATCCAGATCATGACACGAAGACGCGATTGATTGAATATAGACAGGGGGCTGGCGGGCAGACGGCGTCAGCTATCGTCGCGTTGCAGCGTCTGGGCGTGCGAACTGCTTATGCCGGACGCTTCGGTGCTGATGCGGAAGGCCGCTTTGGTTTGCAGTCGCTGAAAGACGAAGGCATTGACGTTGAGTTTGCGGAAGTCATCGAAGGCGCACGCACTCAGATCGGCTATATCCTCATCGAAGCGGAAAGAGGCGAGCGCACCGTGCTCTGGGATCGTGACGAGCGCCTTGCTTATACTGCACGGGATGCGCCCGTTGAACTGGCCGGGAGAGCGCGCACGCTCCACATAGACTCGCACGACCCTTTGGCCTGCGCACGCATGGCGAGAGAAGCGCGTGCGGCGGGCACAATCGTCTCCGCCGACATTGATAACGTCTACGAAGGGCTGCCGGAGCTTTTGCCTCTGATTGACGTTCTCATCTCGTCGAAAGAATTTCCGCGCCTCTTAACAGGCATGGAAGACGAGCGCGCCGCGCTCACCGAGATCAAAGCGCGTTACGGCTGTGCGCTCGTCGGGCTAACGAAGGGCGGGCGCGGCGCAATTGTCCTGTGCGAAGGCGAGTTCCTTGAGACGGCTGCTTTTCAAGTGCCCGGCGGTTGCCGGGATACAACCGGCGCAGGCGACGCTTTTCACGGAGGCTTTCTTTACGGCTTATTACAGGGCGAAGAAATTGAGGCGAGTCTCAAGACGGGGTGCGCCGTCGCTGCGCTCGGCTGTAGAGCTTTAGGCGCACGCACCGCTTTGCCGACGCGCGAGGAATTGAACGGCTTCCTGAAAGGATAAATTGCCTGAAGCATTGTGCCCGATTATGACTTCGGGTCGCCACTCGTCTGGCCGAAACGGTTATTCCGTGCGGGGTGCTCTGCCGCGTCCCCAATTCTTATTCGGCTGTGCGCCCATGACGAAGACGAGGGTTGAGCCGTTGGCAATATCGGCGTGCCTGATGAACGGTACAGTTAGCGGCTTCCCGTTAAGCGTCGCGGACTGTATGTATTTGTTCTGCGGCGATTGATGTTTAGCGATGACCGTAAAGGGGCCTTTCCTGTATGGCCCTTTCAGCAGGATGGTGGCTCGCTCGAAAAGTGGGGTGCCGATGGCGTAGAGCGTGCTGCCCGGCGTCACAGGGTAGAACCCAAGCGCGCTGAAAATATACCAGGCGGACATTTGTCCACAGTCGTCATTGCCGCTTAGTCCGTCCGGCGCGTTGCGATAGTTCAAGACCATCGCCTCTCTGACCTTCTCCTGAGTCTTCCAGGGCTGGCCGGCATAGTCATACAGATATGTGTAGTGGTGGCCCGGCTCGTTGCTGTGGCGATAATGGCCGCCTGAGAAATTTTCATCCAGCTTGGCGACGAAATTCTCTCTGCCGCCCATCAAAGCGATCATGCCGGGAATGTCCTGCATCTCGCAGAACAGGTAAGTCCACGGGCCGCCTTCGGTGAATCCGGGCATCCTCTCTTCGCGCGTAGACCAGCTTTCCTCGTCCCAACTCCCGTCCGCCTTCTTCGGTCGCATGAAGCCCTTCACAGGGTCGTACAGATTTTTATAGTTCCGGCTTCTTTTCATCAGCAACTCATAATCGCCCCTCTTGCCAACGGCTTTCGCAATCTGCGCGACGCAGAAATCGTCGTAGGCGAATTCAAGCGTGCGCGAGACCGACTCGTCCGTCTTATCCTGCGGAACGTAACCCAGAGACTTGTACCAGGTCAGTCCGCCTCTGGCTTCAAATGCAGTCCAGGGCGCGCGGTCAAGCCATCTATTGTGTGTGTCTCCATCGGGCGGCGTCATGGCATCTTTGTACGTCGCCGCGTAGGCTGTCTTCAGATCGAAACCTCTGATCCCTTTCACGTAAGCATCGGCGATGACGCTGTCTGCGTGCGTGCCGATCATGATGTTGGAATAGGTTGGATTGGGCCACTTCGGCATCCAGCCGCCCTCCGTATACATCTGCAAGAGGGCTGTAATCATGCCGGGGACTCTCTCAGGCTGGATCAATAAGAGTAGCGGGTGCTCGGCCCTGAACGTGTCCCAGAGCGAGTAGTCGTTGTAAGAGACGCCGTTGTGCACACGGTCGTCGAACGCGCTGTAGTAGCGCCCGTATTCCGAGAACGTTCTCGGAAATAATAGAGAGTGATACATCGCGGTGTAGAAGTTGACTCTTTCATCCTGCGAGCCGCCCTGTATCCTGATTCTGCCGAGCGCCTCATTCCAGATGCGACGGCTCTGCGCCTTCACACGGTCGAAGTTCCAACCGGGAATCTCTCTTCTCAGGTTATCTCTGGCCTGCTCAATGCTGATGAACGAGGTGCCGATCCTGACCTCGACCGTTTCCCCCTGTGTCGTCGGGAAGCTCGCGTATCCGCCTACCAGATGCCCTCTCTGCCGGCTGCTTCCGGGGTGAATATCGTCCCCCTCCCACGTCCCTGAAGACGTGAAAGGCTTGCTGAACTGCATCACAAAGTATCCCTTGAAGTTTGGCAGCGGCGGGCCTAGCTCGGAGGACATCCGATCAGCGTTGTAGCCGGTGATCTCCCGGCCCTGCGGATTGATCTGGATGAAGCCTTCAAACTGCCGGGAGCGGTTGGCGGTGACGACGATGTGCGAAGCCCTTGAAGCGGGAAACGTGAACCTCAGGAATCCCGCGCGTGTCGTCGCGGTCAACTCGGCTTTGAGCGGCTGGCCTTCGTCATCCATCTTCAAGGCATAGTAGTAAGGCGTGGAGATTTCGTCCTGATGCCGGAAGGATGATTTCTTCGCCGTCTTTAGCTCTCCAACCTGCGGCATCAAACTGACCTGGCCGTAGTCGCCCATCCAGATGGCAGGCTGATGCGTGCCGATGAAACCCTGAATCGTCGTGTCTTTGTGATTGTATGAATAGACGCTGATCTTGTTCTCGCGTGTCATCGCCGTCCAGTGCGTCATGCCGAAGGGCGTGGCGGCACCCGGTATCATCCCGCCATAGTCGTTCTCAGTCGGGCCTGTCGTGCCGATCATCGGATTGACATCATCAACCGGCTCCTGACCCAGCACATTCAATGCCCCGCAGAGATTGACCATGCAGCACAGCGCCATCAACATTGCGCTGAACGAGACTGGCCTGGACTTAATCGCGACTGACATGAAGACGTTTACCTCGCCGGCAAAATAGGATTGATGCGTCCGCAATTAAACTGCACCGCCTCTCTTTTGTCGAGCATCTTCTTCTTCGTTGGAGAACGCCTTCCCAAATTTCGCGATGAGAATTTCGGCTGGAGTGGATTTTAGTTGAGACAAAGCTGCCGTTTGTATATTCTCTCCGGCGCTGACTCTCAAATTAACTTCAAGATGGATGGAGAAGAGGCCGTGCTTGAAGCGACCGCCCCGCCGAAATCCCGAAGACGCATGAGGAGTTGTTGATGTCGCACGAGACGAAAGACTTGCTGATTAAACCAGGCTCCTCCTTAGATTCGACGGGAGACGCGATGGCCGTGACGCCGGAGTCAACGGGGTTCGAGTACCTGACGTTTCGCAGCCGAAAGATTCTACGTGGGGAGAAGTTTTCGACTGAGACGGGCGCGCGTGAGTTGGGACTGGTGGTTTTAGGCGGACGCTGTTCGGTGGAGTCAACGGCTGGCTCATGGACTACTTTCGGCAGCCGCGCGCACGTCTTCGACGGGTTGCCGACCGCGCTTTATCTGCCGGTCGAGACGGAGTTCACCGTCACAGCCGAAACGGATTGCGAAGTCGCCCTCTGTTTCTCGCGCGCCGAAGAAAAATTCCCTGCGCGACTCGTGACGCCGGACGAAATCGAGGTGGAGGTGCGCGGCGGCGCGAACGCCACACGCCAGATCAATCACATCCTGAAGCCGGAATTTCCCGCGCAGCGATTACTCCTCGTCGAGGTCTACACGCCGAGCGGAAACTGGTCGAGCTACCCGCCGCACAAACACGATGTTCACAGCCCGCCCGATGAAGTTGATCTCGAAGAGATTTATTACTACAAGATTGACCGCCCCGAAGGATATGCTATTCAGAAGGTTTACACGCCGGACGGAAGCATTGATGAAACGCTCACCGTGCGCGACGGTGAGTTGGTGCTGATCCCGGAAGGCTATCACCCCGTAGTTGCGGCGCACGGCTACAACGTCTATTACCTCAACGCGCTCGCGGGCAGCGCGCGTTCGATGGCGGCTTCAGACGATCCGGCTTATGCATGGGTGCGCGGGTCGTGGGCTGAGCAAGACCCGCGCGTGCCGCTCGTCACGGGCGGCAGGGAGAGTTGATGGCGGAGCGAAGCTTCGACATTCTGCCGATGGGCCGCAGCTCGATTGACCTTTATGCGAACGACATCGGCGCGCCTTTCCACGAGATTAAAAATTTTGCCGCTTACGTCGGCGGCTGCCCGACCAACATCAGCGTCGGCACGCGCCGGTTGGGGCTGCGCTCGGCGCTGCTGACGGCGGTCGGCAACGACCCGGTCGGAGATTTCATTCTCAACTTTCTTGAGAGAGAGGGCGTCGCGACCGACTTCATTCCGCGCAAGGCGGGACGACGCACGAGCGCGGTGATTCTGGGCATCGAGCCGCCCGACAAATTCCCGCTGATCTTTTATCGTGACAACTGCGCTGACATCGAGTTGACGATTGACGACGTGCTGGCCGCACCTGTCGCGCAGAGTCGCGTGCTGCTGATTACCGGCACGGGATTGAGCCGCGAGCCGAGTCGTAGCGCAACTATCTTCGCCGCAGAGCGAGCCAGAAGCTGCGGCACAAAGGTCGTCCTCGATCTCGATTTCCGTCCCGATCAGTGGCACGACGCGCGTGCCTTCGGCGTGATGATACGCTCAATCCTGCACTTGACCGACGTGGTAATCGGCACGGCGGATGAGGTGAAAGCAGGCGCGCTCAGGGAAGACGTTTCCGTCACCGTCGAGCATTCGCAAGTCTCCGGGGCGCGCGTGAGCGGTGATGTGTTGAAGGGGGTCGAGGCTATTCTCGACGCAGGCCCCGAAGCTCTCGCGCTCAAACGCGGCGGAGACGGAACTACCGTTTACTTGCAGGGCGGCGAAAGGGTCGAGGCCGCGACGTTCCCCGTCGAGGTGCAGAACGTCCTTGGGGCGGGCGATGCCTTCGCGAGCGGCTTTCTTTACGGCTATCTCAAAGGTTGGGACTGGCACCGTGCGGCGCGGATGGGCAACGCCTGCGGCGCAATCGTAGTTACGCGTCACGGCTGCGCCAATTTCATGCCCTACGAACAGGAAGCTCTGGCCTTCATCGAAGAGCGCGGAGGATTTTAAGTGCAGGCTTTCAACGACAAAGAATTTCTCCCCGCTTCCGCCCTGACCCGGATAACTGAAATTCGGGTGGCAGACCCCGAATGCACGCTCCGCGTTGCCCGGACGCGGAAGCGACGCCGCACGCTCACGCCCGACGGGAGGCTCAACATTCTGGCGGCAGACCACCCCGCGCGCCGCGTCACGAAGGTCGGCGACGACCCCGTGGGGATGGCCGACCGTCACGCTTACCTCGCGCGCATCGTGCGTGTGCTGCAAAGCGAGACGGTTGACGGCGTGATGGCGACGATTGATGTGCTCGAAGACTTGCTCATCCTTCACCATCTGCTCCTCGAAGCAGGCGGCACGGCGCTACTCGACGACAGGCTGCTCATCGCCAGCCTCAATCGCGGGGGCTTGGCCGGTGCCGTCTGGGAAATGGACGATCCCGTGACGGGTGCGTCGCACGCGACCTGTGCCGCTATGAATCTGGACGGAGCGAAGCTCTTACTACGCATCTGCGATGAAGAAGCCGGCTCGCTCGACACGTTGCTCTATTGCTCCCGCGCGATTACGGAAATGAATGCCGTGGGACTGCCGACGTTTCTTGAGCCTTTGCCCGTCGTCAAAAATGATGGCGGCTACCGCGTCGTCAAAACTGCGGAAGCGTTGGCGAAGATCGTCGGCGTCGCATCGGCGCTGGGTGACAGCAGCCGCTGCCTCTGGCTGAAATTGCCCTACTGCGAAAACTATGAAGCGGTGGCGCGTGCGACGACGTTGCCGATCCTGCTGCTCGGCGGCGAGTCGGTCGGCGACGCGACGCCCCTGTTACGGGAAATCGCGGCTGGACTCGCCGCCGGCTCTAACGTGCGCGGCGCGCTCATCGGGCGCAACGTCCTCTTCCCCGGCGCGGAGGACCCGCTCGTCGTGGCGCAGGCCGCAGGCTCAATCATTCACCACAACTGGACGGTCGAGCGCGCTCTGGACGCACAAGGAACGTGGCGCGGGCGCGACATGAAGGCGATGGCAGGTTACTTTGCGTGATTGTCAGAACCGCCTGCCGCAAGCGGGCGGGCCAGATTATGGAAACTCAGAGATTAACTACGGCTCAGGCGCTGATCGGTTTTCTGAAGAACCAGTACGTCGAGCGTGACGGGCGAGAGTGGCCTTTCTTTGCAGGCGTCTGGGGCATCTTCGGGCACGGCAACGTGGCGGGCGTCGGTCAGGCGTTGCAGCAAACGCCCGACTTCCGTTATTACCTCGCGCGCAACGAGCAGGCGATGGTTCACGCGGCCACGGCCTACGCAAAGATGAGCAACCGGCTGCGCGCGTTCGCCTGCACGTCCTCAATCGGGCCGGGGGCGACGAACATGATTACGGGCGCGGCGACGGCGACGATCAATCGCCTGCCCGTGCTGCTGCTGCCCGGCGACATCTTCGCGCGCCGCAACGTCGCTCCGGTGTTGCAACAACTTGAGTCAGAGTGCACGCAGGACATTTCGGTCAACGACGCTTTCAAGCCCGTCTCGCGCTACTGGGATCGCATCAACCGCCCCGACCAGTTGCCTTCCGCTTTGATGGAAGCGATGCGCGTGCTAACTTCGCCCGCCGCCACGGGCGCGGTCACGCTCGCGCTCCCGCAGGACGTGCAGGCGGAAGCGTGGGATTACCCGGCGGAGCTTTTCGAGCGGCGCGTCTGGCACGTCCAACGACCATTGGCCGACCGCACGCTTCTCGCCCGCGCCGTCGAATGGATTGGCGCGGCGCGGAAGCCTTTCATCATCGCGGGCGGCGGCGTCATCTACAGCGAAGCGTGCGAAGCACTGGTGCGACTCGTGGAACAGACGGGCATCCCCGTCGGCGAGACGATGGCGGGCAAGGGCGCGCTTCCGTGGAATCACCCGCAAAACCTCGAAGCCGTCGGCGTGACCGGCACGCCCGGAGCTAACGTCCTCGCGCGCGAGGCAGACCTCGTGATTGCCGTCGGCACGCGCCTCTCGGATTTTACGACCGCGTCCAAAACCGCGTTCCAGCACGCGAGCGTGCACTTCATCAACATCAACGTCGCCGAGTTCGACGCCAGCAAACACGCGGCGCTGCCGCTCGTCGCCGATGCACGCGTCACGCTCGACGAACTGCGTAAGGCGTTGGAGGGTTATCGAGTCAGCGACGAGTACGCGGCGCGCATCGCCTCCTTCAAAGAACAATGGAGTGCGGAGGTGGAACGCTTATTTAACCGCCGGCAGGGGCCGCCCGTCAGCCAGAGCGAAGTCATCGGGGTCGTCAACAGTTTTTCCAGACCGGAGGACGTGGTGGTCTGCGCCGCCGGGAGTCTGCCCGGAGACCTGCACAAACTCTGGCGCACGCGCGACCCGAAAGGCTATCACCTCGAATACGGCTACTCCTGCATGGGCTACGAGATTGCCGGCGGACTCGGCGTCAAGATGGCCGACCCCGCTCGCGAGGTTTACGTGATGGTCGGCGACGGCTCTTACCTGATGATGTCGAGCGAGATCGTCACGGCACTTCAGGAGGGTTACAAGTTAAATATCATCCTGCTGAATAACTACGGCTTCAGCAGCATCGGCGGGCTGTCGCAGGCGTTGGGTTCGGGCGGCTTCGGCACGGATTACAGGGCGCGCAGCAGTGAGAGCGGCCAACTGGACGGCGCGCGGCTCGAAGTTGACTTCGCCGCCAATGCCGCGAGTTTAGGAGCGCATGTCATTCGCCCCACGACGCGCGACGACCTACAGCGTGCGCTCGAAGAAGCAAGCCGCGAGGAGCGAACCACCGTCATCGTGATCGAAGTTGATAAAGAGGTGCGTGTGCCCGGCTACGAGTCGTGGTGGGACGTGGCCGTGGCCGAGGTCTCGGAAATGGAATCAGTCAAGCGTGCACGCGAAGGTTATGAAGAAGCGATGAAGCGCGAGCGAAACTTCCTTTAGGTCAACTCACATGGCAGATGCTCCCGTTCTGGAAATGCGGCATATCAGGAAGACGTTTCCCGGCGTCGTGGCTTTGGACGACGTTGATTTCGAGTTGCGGCGGGGCGAAGTGCATATCCTCCTCGGCGAAAACGGTGCGGGCAAATCCACGCTCATGAAAATCCTGAGCGGGGCCTACCAGAAGAGCGCGGGCGAAATCATTCTCGACGGCGCGGAGGTGGAGATTAAAAATCCAAGGCACGCGCAAACTTTAGGCATCAGCATCATCTATCAGGAATTCAATCTCATCCCGCACTTATCCATTGGGGAAAATATCTTTCTCGGTCGCGAGCCTGAGCGTCTGCCGGGACTGATAGATCAGCGCACCATCTTTCAGACAGCGACGCGCGCCCTGAGCGGTTTGGGCCTCAACCTCAATCCTCGCAAGCTGGTCAAAGAGCTGAGAGTGGCCGAACAGCAGATGGTCGAGGTGGCGAAGGCGCTCTCGCTCGACGCACGCATCCTGATCATGGACGAACCGACCGCCGCTCTCACAGAGCACGAGATCGAAGAACTCTTCGCGACTATTCGCAGGCTCAAAGAGCAGGGCGTCTCCATCGTTTACATCTCGCACCGCATGGAGGAACTGTTTGAAATCGGCGACCGCGTCACAGTCCTTCGCGACGGGCGCACGGTCGGCACATATAACGTGCGTGAGATTGGTAAGTCAGAATTGATTCGCTTGATGGTCAATCGTGAATTGACGGAGCTGTTCCCGAAGGAGCGTGCCGCGCGTGGGGCGGAGGTCTTGCGCGTCGAAGGGTTGAGCACGCAAGGCGGGCTGAAAGATGTCAGCTTCACTCTCCACAAGGGAGAGGTGCTGGGGATCGCCGGACTCCTCGGTGCGGGGCGGACGGAACTGGCACGCGCGATTTTCGGTCTCGATACGATTACCGCGGGAACCATCTACGTCAACGGCGCGGCGCGGCGCATCGGCTCGCCACGCGCGGCGATCAATTCGGGCATCGGCTTTCTCACCGAAGACAGAAAGTCTCAAGGTCTGGTCTTGCCGCTGTCGGTCACGGAGAATTTGTGCCTTCCAAGTGTGGACAAGTTTTCGAGCTGGGGCATCGTGGACGCCGGAGAGGAGCGGCAGGTTGCCGGTCGCTACGTCAAAGACCTGCGTATCAAAACGCCGAGCCTCGATCAGAAGGTAGTCTTTTTAAGTGGCGGCAATCAACAGAAGGTGGTACTGAGCAAGTGGCTTTGCTGCGAGTCCGAAGTCTTCATCTTCGACGAACCGACGCGCGGCGTTGACGTGGGCGCGAAAGCCGAAATCTATCAGTTGATGAACCGGCTCACGGCGACGGGCGTCGCCATCATCATGATCTCGTCGGAGTTGCTCGAAGTGCTGGGCATGAGCGACCGCATCCTTGTGATGCGCGGGGGCAGAATCACGGGTGAGTTCTCCTCGGAAGAGGCGACTCAGGAGAAAATCTTGCAATGCGCGCTGGAGGAATAGCCCTGCGACCGAATTTTTTCTCACACTACGGACGACAGCTCGGCACCCTGTCGGGGTTGTTGGGTCTGGCCCTCGTGCTCTGGGCTTTGACGCCACACTTCTTAACCGTCTCGAATCTTCTGAACATCGCCGAGCAGGCGACAATCATCGCCATCGTCGCGGTCGGCATGACCTTCGTCATCATTACGGCAGGAATTGATTTGTCAGTCGGCTCGGTGCTCGCCTTCGCCGGTGTGGTCATGGCGAGCGCGCTCCACAGCGGACTCCCTCTGCCGTTGGCATTGTTGGTCGGCATAGGGGTGGGACTACTCTGCGGGCTGGTGAACGGGCTGCTCATCACGGTCGGGCGTCTCCCTCCTTTCATCGCCACGCTGGGCATGATGAGCGTGGCGCGCGGCACCGCACTGATGTTCACGGAAGGCAGACCGATCTCTGGTTTCTCGGAAAGTTTCCGCTCGCTCGCCACGGGCGAGGTGCTACGCATCCCCGTCCCTGTCATCATCATGGCCGGTGTTTACATCATCGCCCATTTTGTTTTAAGGCGCACCAAGCTGGGTCGCTATACTTACGCCATTGGCGGCAACGAAGAGGCCGCGTTGCTGTCCGGCATCAACGTCCGTCTTTACAAGACGCTTGTTTACGGTCTGGCCGGGATGCTCAGCGGGTTAAAGCGGCGCGAGAAATAGCAAGTCAACAAAACGTCCGTCAAGAAGGAGAAATATTTATGAAGAAGACTCTGTTTCTTATCCTGTCTGGAATACTTTCAATCACTTTCCTGAGTTGCCAGCGTGGCGGCGATCAAACGGGCGGTGCGCCCCGAATTGCTTTCGTGATGAAGACGGCCAACAACCCCTTCTTTATCGAGATGCAGAAGGGGGCCGAAGAGGAGGCGAAAAAGCTGGGGGTCAATCTGATCGTGCAGGCGGCGGAGCGCGAGGTTGATGTCGAAAAGCAGATGCAGATTGTGGAGAACCTGATTCAAACCAAAGTTGCGGCGCTCTGCGTCACGCCGAGCGGCTCGCGCGAGATCGTCCCGGCCATTAACAAGGCCAACAGCGCGAACATCCCTGTAGTCATCGTGGATACGCGCGTGGACGCCAAAGCTCTAAGCGAATCGAAGGGGAAGATTGCGACCTTCATCGGCTCGGACAACTACGAGGGCGGCAAACTCGCGGGCGAGCGCATCGCCAAACAACTCGGCGGCAAAGGCAAGGTAGCCGTGCTCGAAGGCATCCCCGGCCACGAGACCGGCGACTCGCGCCTGAAAGGATTCCGCGACGCCCTCAAGGCGACGCCCGGCATCGAGATCGTCGCCTCGCAGACGGCGAACTGGGAAAGGGATCAGGGCTTCAACGTCTTCCAGAACATCCTTCAATCCCACCCCGACGTGCAGGCCGTGTTCGCCTGTAGCGACCTGATGGCGCTCGGAGCGGTCGAAGCGATTGCCGCCGCGAAAAAGACGGGGCAGATCATCGTCATCGGCTTTGACGCTTCGGACGAAGCACGCAAGGCCGTCCTCGGCGGCACGATGGACGCCACCGTCGCGCAGTCGCCCGCCACGATGGGCGCGATGGCGGTCGAGAACGCTTATCATTTGATTAAGGGCGAGCCGGTCAAAGAGGAGATGGTCGTCCCCATCAAAATGATTACGAAAGAAAACGCGGGCGCGACGGACTCGAACAAATGAGACTCGCAGGAGCTAAGAACAAATGAGTGAGAAGCTAGGCGTTGGCGTGATCGGGTTGGGCCGGCTGGGCAGCAGCTATGCCAGATATTTCACGGGCCGCATTGACGGCGCAAACCTTGTGGCCGTGTCCGACGTGAACGAATCTGCCGCCGCATCACTGGGCGCGGAGTTGGGTGTCTCCAAACGGTATGGCCGCTTTCAGGATTTGCTCGCCGACGAGCAAGTCGAGGGCGTGGTCGTTGTCAGTCCCACCAGCACGCATCAAGAGATAGTGCTTGAGGCTGCGAGACTGGGCAAACCGATCTTCTGTGAGAAGCCTCTGTCAATCTCGCTGGATGCGGCGCGCGAGATGCTCCGCGTGATTGAAGAGACGCGCGTCTTCTTCCAGATGGGTTTTATGAGGCGGTTCGACAAAGGCTACGTGGCAGCCAAGCGCAAGCTTGAAGAGGGATTGATCGGCACGCCCGTCGTCTTCAAATCATCCTCGCGTGACCCGTACCGTCCGAGCCTCGAATACCTCGACCCGGCACACAGCGGCGGGTTGTTCGTAGACTGCGGCATACACGATCTCGATCTCGCGCGCTGGTACATGGGCGAGATCGCGAGCGTCTACAGCATCGGCGGGACGCTGGCCTACCCGGAGATGAAAGAGATCGGTGACATTGATAACGCCGTCACGAGCCTCTATTTCACGAGCGGCGCGCTGGGCGTCGTTGACCTCAGCCGCAACGGCGTCTACGGCTACGACATCCGCACGGAAATACTCGGCACAGAAGGGACGCTCAAGATCGGGTATCTGCGCGAGACGCCGATTCTGTTGATGACCAAAGACGGCATCACGCATGACACCGTTCCTTACTTCACCGAACGCTTCGAGCAGGCCTATATCACACAGCTCCAGGATTTCGTGGACAACGTTCTGCAAAGCAAGCCGCCAGCCGTGACGTGCGCCGACGGCGTGGCCGCTCTACAGGCCAGCATAGCCGCCACGCTGTCGTTCAGGGAGAACCGGCCCGTGAAAATAGAGGGCGGCGAGATTTTTTAATCAACACTTGTAGAGAACAAAGATGAATATTAAGGTCGGGAACGCTCCCGTCAGTTGGGGCGTGATGGAAGTCGCCGGGTGGGGCGAGCAAATATCTTTTCGACAGGTGCTCGATGAAATCACGGAAGCGGGTTACGCGGGCACGGAACTCGGCCCTTACGGTTACTTTCCGACGGAGCCGAAGCTGTTAACGTCGGAACTGTCAGCGCGCGGGCTGCAACTGGTCGGCAGCTTCGTCCCCGTTCCACTGGCTCACCGGGCGCGCCACGAGGCGGGCTATCAGGAAGCATTGAAGGTCGCACAATTGCTGGCGCAAGCGGGCGCACGCATTATCGTACTGGCGGATGAGATGAGCGAGGCGCGCATGGCCGTGTCTGGCCGCGTTGACGAAGCGCGCGACGGGATGAGCGACCGGCAGTGGGACGGCGCGGCGCGGATTCTCAGTCGCATCGCCGGGGCTTGCAGCGCACTGGGACTGTCCGCAGTTTTTCATCACCATGCAGGCACGTTCGTCGAAACGCCGAAAGAGGTCGCGCGCCTGTGCGAGAATACAGACCCCGGACTGCTCGGCCTCTGCCTCGACACCGGCCACTATTTCTTCGGCGGTGGCTACCCCTCGGATGCGGTACGCTTGTACGGCTCGCGCATACGCCATCTTCATTTAAAGGATGTGCAACTGCCCGTCTTGGAAGCTGCACGCCGTGATAACGTCGGCTTTCTTGAGGCGGTGCGGCGCGGTGTGTTCTGCGAACTCGGCGCGGGCGCGGTTGATCTCAAGCAAGTCATTCAAGACATGACAGCCACAGGCTACTCTGGCTGGGTCATCGTCGAGCAGGACGTGGACACTCGCAGCGCAGATGTGAAGCCGCTTGAGAGTGCCCGCCGCAGCCGTCAGTATCTGCGGAACGTGATCGGGGTTTAAGCTATGAGTCAGAACCGCCTGCCGCAAGCGGGCGGGCCGTCTTATATTATGACTGCCGTCTTCTTCATAATCTGGCCCGCCCGCTACCGCAGGCGGTTCTGACCTACTTGCTCGCATGAAAAATTATCTCTCGCCATCCATCCAAATAATCACGCGCATGTGTCTCGCCGTCTCGCTCATGCTCGGTCAGGCTGCGCCCGCATTCTTTCAGACGGCGCAGCGTCCTCAGCCTCTCATCGCTTACGCCGATCCATTCGTGGGCACGGAGAACGGCGGCAATATTGTGCCGGGGGCGCAAATCCCTTTCGGCTTCGTGCACGTCAGCCCCGACACGGTGAACCCGACGACTGCCGGGTACAACTCTTACGAAAACATTCTCGGCTTCAGCCAGACACACGTCAGCGGGACGGGCGGCGCGAGCAAGTACGGAAATTTCCTCACCACGCCGCTCGTGGGCAAGTTGCGTGTTAATAATCTCGGCTCGCCGAAGGATGAAGAAGCGGCATCTCCCGGCTACTACACCGTCCGTCTCACGCGCTCCGATGTCAAAGCTGAATTGACGGCGACGCGCCTCGTCGCCATGCACCGCTACACCTACCCGGCATCGGAACTATCTCACCTGCTGATTGAGGCCAGTTCCGTCATCCAACCGGAGACCGGCAATGACTCCATCAAAAACCCGCACCCTGTTGATTGCTGGGTGCGCGTCATCGCGCCGAACCGCATCGAGGGCACGGGCAATTTCGTCGGCGGCTGGAATCAGTCGCCCTATACCATTCACTTCTCCGCCGAGTTCGACCGCCCGTTCAGAGCCTTCGGCACGTGGAGAGATAATCGCATCGAAGAGGGTACGGCTGCTGCTTCCAGCGAGGGACGTGTCGGCGCTTACGCCACCTTCGACACGACCGGCAATCAAACGGTGCAGATGAAGATCGGCGTCTCCTTTATCAGCCCTGAAAAGGCGCACGCCAACCTCTTGCACGAGATTCCCAGGTGGGACTTCGACGGCGTGCGCCGCCAGGCCGAAGCCGCCTGGGAGAGCGCGCTCGGACAAATCAAGGTTGAGGGCGGCACGCAAGAGCAGCGCAGGATTTTTTACACCGCGCTTTATCGTTCACACTACATGCCGCACGACCTGACAGGAGAAAACGCCTGGTGGGATTCCAGTGAGCCGCACTACGAAGATTTCTACGCCATCTGGGACACCTTCCGCACGCACTTCCCGCTCCTGACCTTGATCCAGCCTGAGCGCGAGCGCGACATGGTGCGCTCGCTCGTTGACACTTACGCGCATACCGGCTGGATGCCCGATTCACGCATCGCCGGAGCCAACGGCATGACGCAGGGCGGCTCGAACGGCGATGTCGTGGTGGCAGACGCGCTGGCGAAAGGCGTCACTGGAATTGACTACCGGAAGGCTTACGATGCGTTGGTCAGGAACGCAGAGGTTGACAGCCCGCGTCCGCTCTACGAAGGGCGCGCGGTCTCTGAATACAAGCGGCTCGGCTACGTGTCCATGAATTATCCACGTTCCGCTTCGCGCACGATGGAATACGCTTACGATGATTTTTGTATCGCGCAGGTCGCGCAGGCTCTCGGACACACCGCCGACGCGCAAAAATATCTTGAGCGTTCGCGAAACTGGATGAACCTGTGGAACGACGAGACGCGCTCGATTCGCCCGCGCTACGCCGACGGGCGCTGGCTCGCGCCGTTTGTCGCGTCGCATTTCTATCCGGACAAAGAGTACAGCTACTGGGATGCGCCGTTTTACGAAGGCAGCGGCTACATGTATGGGACTTACGTTCCACACGACGCGCAAGGACTGATAAAGAAGCTAGGCGGCGACGACCCGTTCGTCAAGTGGCTCGACGCATTCTTCGACAACCCCCCGACGCGCGATCCGTCTTTCAACAAGGGACTCTATAATCACAACAACGAACCGGACTTTCTAACCGCCTTTCTCTACATTCACGCGGGCCGCCCCAGTCACACGCAGGAGCGCGTGCGGCGCATTCTCGCCACCGAATATACAACCGGGCGCGGCGGCCTGCCCGGCAACGACGACAGCGGGGCGATGTCTTCGTGGTACGTGTGGAGTGCAATCGGGCTGTACCCGAATGCCGGACAGCCCTTCTACTATATTTCCAGTCCGCTGTTTCAACGCTCGACCATCAATCTTGGCGGCGGTCGCACCTTCAACATCGAAGCGCCGGAGTCTTCGGAGACCAATCTGTACGTGCAATCTGCGACGCTCGACGGGCGCGCACTAGACCGCGCATGGCTGAAGCACGAAGAGATTGCGCGCGGAGGGCGACTCGTGCTCCGCATGGGCGCGACGCCTTCCGCATGGGGGCGCGACAACAGGCCGCCTTCAATGTCTTTGCCGGAGAAAAGCGCGATAGGTCAGCACCGCCTGCTGCAAGCGGGCGGGCTTATCTTATCGTTTGCACCCGCCCGCTTGCAGCAGGCGGTGCTGACTTCCCGTGAACTATGAGGAGATTATGCTAACGACGATACGCACGATCACCTTCGCTCTGATCTGTTGTGCTCTCGGAGCGACAGCGTCGCGCGTCGTGATCGGCGCTCCGGCTGCACAGAACGCGCAGGGTCAGACGTTCGAGCGGCGTGTTCATCTTAATCCGCCCGGCGCGCAGGATAGTCGCTACGCATACGTCCCCTTCGACGTGCCCCCCTCTGCCGTTCGGATCGGCATCAGCTACGACTATGAGCGCGCTGACGGAGCTAACACCATAGACATCGGGCTGTTCGACGCGCACTCGACCGGCTCCGACACCGACCCGCGAGGCTTTCGCGGTTGGAGCGGCGGGCGGCGCTCCGAGTTCTTCATCTCCCGCGACGAGGCGACGCCCGGTTATTTGCCCGGCAAGCTGCCCGCCGGAACGTGGCGCATCATTCTTGGTCTTTACAGGGTCGCACCGGCAGGCGTTGACGTTTCCTTGAAAATTGTCATTGAGACGAAGGAGAACGGGGGAACGGGTTCTCACCCGACGCCGCGCCATACCGGCCTCGTATCTACTGGCGCACCGTCAGCAACGTCCGTCGCGCAGAGCGGCAGGCGACAAACTTCGTCAACTCAAAAAGTCGCCGGGCACGACGCGCGCTGGTGGCGCGGCGACCTGCACATGCACACCGTCCACAGCGACGGCAACTGGACTATCGCGGGGTTAATTTCCAGTGCGCGCGAAAGTGGTTTGGACTTCATCTGCATCACGGATCACAATACGGCGAGCCACCACGCGGAGATTGACCGCGCAAACGACGGCGCGCAGCAACCTCTGGTCTTGCGCGGCGAAGAAATTACTACTTATGCCGGTCATGCAAATTCCTGGGGACTTCCGTCAGGAATGTGGATTGATTTCCGCGTCCGCACCGGGGATGTCGCACGCATCTCCGACATCGCCGCGCAAGCGCACCGCACCGGCGCGCTCATCTCGATCAATCATCCGTTCGCTCTCTGCGGCGGTTGTGACTGGAGCTATGGCCCCGCGGCGAGTGGCTTCGACGGGATTGAAGTGTGGAACGGCATGTGGGACCCGACCGACGAGCTGGCGCTTGCGATGTGGGATAAGATTTTGCAGAGTGGGCGACGCATCACCGCCATCGCTTCCAGCGACTCGCATCGCCCCGTCAATCCCATCGGCCACCCGACGACGCACGTCGCGGCAAACGCTCTCTCACAAACAGCATTGCTGGGCGCCATCCGTCAGGGGCGCGTTTACTTGACGGGCGAAGCGGCCCGGCCCGTCGTCAGTTTTGAAGCCGAGGCGGCGAGAGGCAAACGCCGTCCGCGCTCGCTCATCGGCGATGAGATTCGATTGAATGCGCCCGGCACGGTACGCTTTTTCATCAACACCGAAGCCGTATCGCCCGACGCGACCGTCTCGCTAATCTCGAACGGCCAGGTGATACGTAACTTCCCGGCCAGGACGGATGGTCAGCCGCAAGTGTTTGAGATTGAATGCGCACATGACGCCTACTTTCGCCTCGAAGTTCGTGACAAGACGAAAGCAGTCCTCGCTTTGACCAACCCGATTTACGTCAAAATCGGGACGGGCCGATAGCTCAGGGCGTGGGTTGGTCAAGCCTGAAGATTTTTGTCTCTCCCGGCGCAAGCGAGGACTCCGGTTGTGTGTGCAGTGGAAGCGGGCGCGGCACGTAGTTTGGGTCAAGCACTAAGACGCGGATCACTTTGAGGTGCGTGCAACGCCTCTCACCGGCTGGTTTTTGGCTGGCATGACAGCGCGCCGTGATGGTCTCAACTGCGGAGGGTGAAACATTGCGTGGCAAGCGCACAGCCGTCCGGAAATAACCGCTTCGATCTATACGCAATCGAGGCTCACCCATGTCCGAAGCGAAAACTTTTGACTGGCCTTTAAGCCGCACATCAAAGGCGAGAGCCGCCCCTTCCTGCTCCGAGACGGCTTCGATGTAGAGATATTCGCGCGGGTCGGCGATGGTGTTGATGTCGGCTGGCGCATCACTGATGCGCTTTTCTCGAAGAAGCTCTTCGGTCATCGCGCGATAGGTTGGCGGGTACATGTCCATCACGCTCTCGCGCGTGGCCGTCTCAAGCCGGGCGCGAACGGGCAACGGAGCGAAACGGACGGCGGAGCAGGCGAGGTCAGAGAAGTTGTTGTTATCCGATGCCACCGCGAGCAGTGGATGACTTCCGCCTGTGCGTGGGCCTGTAAAAAATTTCGTCTCGTGCTCAACGCCCTGATATGTCTCCTCGATGATCTTTTGGTTACGCATACGAATTTGATAGACCCACTCGATGTCCGTCGCGCGGCCCCAGCGCGCCATCAGCGCCGCAGTTTGCGTGCCACCATCTTCGTTCGTAAAAATCACGGTGTAGCGCACCGTCAGATCAGCGCCGGCTTCGCGCAAAATCTCGTAATACATCAGCAACGGAATGTCTGTGAAACGGTCAATCGTATTGGCGCGTGCGTAGAGAACAGGCGAGTGGGCGAGCGCCAACTGCTCTTCGTCAGCCGCGCTCGTCCTCTGCCCGGTTGCGAAGAGGAGCGGGCGCAGCGACTTCACTTCAGCGCGCTGCGCTCCGGCAGCCGAGCGCGCCGTGTTGAGCGCCACAGAGACGACGTGCTTCCCTCCAGGGAGGTGTCCGAGCATGACGCGATAGTGGAACACCTCTTCGCCGGCCCAGAGCAGCAAATCCTGGTTGTAGACGCCGTCAACTGAAATCAGAAGCGCGGATGCCTCCGCGCCTTTGCGTGCCCAGGACGCGCCCGGCGACTGAGCCTCGATCTCAAGGCCGACCTCCATCCCTTGCGTCAGATTGAAAGTCTCGACGGCAAGCACTTTTGGAGGCTGAGAGATGTGCGACGCGGCTGCGGGCTGCGCTCCCGATGCGTTCAGCCACGCAGAGATGGAGATTGAAAGTAAAAGTGAAAAGAAGCGGAAAAAGTCCAGAGTGTTTTTCATCATCAGGTGTGTGCTGGGGGTCACGTCAAAAACCATTGCTCCATCGTTGTGCAGCCGCGCGAGCGTATCTCCTCTGGCGCTGGTCTGGCGACACCGGAAGTCAAAGACTCTCGTGGCTCAGAGGATAAGACGCAATTTTTGGTTCTCAGCCTATGGCAATTTATCAGCGATTTCAAGTTTCAGATGATTTGCGGGGGCAAAGCAATTGCGGATGGCCCGCGAGACTGGCGCGGGCACGTCATCATTCAAAAAATTCTTTTGCTTTGGGAAATATGCGTTATAATCAAGTTAATATCCGCGATGGTTGGTGAACTCTGGATTCTGGTTTTGGGTTCCATTCACCGGCCTGCCTTAGACTTCCCTGTTATCTCAGGCATACCGAATGCCTGCTGACCTAACGGACATTTAGAAGGGCCCTGATCCTGATAAGGAGAGAACTATGCTGCGAAGAATCCCCCGAAGCATTGCATGTTTGCTGCTTCTTTGTGTGAGTCTGACCGTGCAAGTGTCGGCTCAAGTTAACACCGCGAGTCTGACCGGACTCGTCACCGATTCAGCTCATGCCGTGATACCCAACGCGTCGGTGACGGTGAAGAATAAGGCGACCGACGCGGAACAAGTTAACACCGCGAGTCTGACCGGACTCGTCACCGATTCAGCTCATGCCGTGATACCCAACGCGTCGGTGACGGTGAAGAATAAGGCGACCGACGCGGAAACCTCCGCCACGACCGACAGCTCAGGCTACTATACCTTCGCCAGCCTGCCCGTCGGTGCATATACCGTCACCGTAGAACTTCAGGGATTCAAGAAAGCAGTTCATGAGGATATCAAGCTGGAAGTGGGTCAGAAGGCTCGCTTAGATACCACTCTGGAAGTGGGTGCCGTGAGTGAGTCGGTCGTGGTGGCTTCAGGCGCTCCACTGCTGACTACCCAGGAAGCCACGACCGGCGGGGTGATAGAAAATCGGATGGTCGCTCAACTGCCCCTGAGCGGACGCAATTGGGATGATTTGATTAGCCTCGTTCCGGGTGTGCAGGCGGATCGTTACACCGAAGAAGGAGGCGGCACGGCCAACGGGCGCACGGGCGGTGCCAACATCCACGGAGTCCGCTCGCTCCAAAACAATTATGTGCTGGACGGCGTGGACAACAACTCGATCTCGGAGAACGTGCAGGAACTGACCACGCAGGTGGCTCGCCCGTCGGTGGATTCGATTCAGGAATTCAAGGTGAGCACCAACCCTTATTCGGCGGAGAATGGCCGCAGTCCCGGCGCACTCATCAGCGTCACCACGAAGGGGGGCGGCAATGAATTTCACGGTACGCTCTACGAGTTCCATCGCAATCGCATCTTCGACGCCAATAATTTCTTCAACAATCGGGCCGGAGTCCGCAAGCCCCAGAACATCCAGAACCAGTTTGGGGGAAACCTCGGTGGCCCCCTGACGCTACCGCGCTTTGGCGAAGGCGGCCCGGCTACTTACAGCGGCAAGAACAAAGCCTTCTTCTTCTTCAACTACGAGGGGACGCGCATCCGCAAAGGCGTGACGCGGTTGGGCAACGTTCCACTACTCAACGAGATTCGCGGGGACTTCTCCACCGCACAGGCTATCGCCAACCGCATTCCGGGCGGGGCCTATGCGAAAATATTCGACCGGGTCGGAGACTGTCGCGCCAAAGTGCCGGGTGCGTTTAATTCGGATGGCTCATTCATCAATAATCAAATTCCCACCCAGTGCCTGGACCCTCTGGCCCAAAGGATTCTCGGTCTATTGCCGGGGCCTAACGCTAACCCCGGCTCAGGGCCGCTCAACCTGAACAACTTCATCCGCAACCCCGGCATCACTGACGACACAGACAGCTACACCGGGCGCGTGGATTGGCAGGCGACTTCAAGGAACAGCATCTTCGTCCGTTACACGTATTCAAATCGCTTCCGCTA
>JAIVJG010000197.1 GCA_020200155.1 Acidobacteriota bacterium
CCCTATGGCGTCGCCGTCAAGTCTTCGGTCAACACGCTGACGCATAACCTCGACAGTTACCGGCAGGCACACATCCTGCGTGCGCTCGCGATACTCTCGCTCTACGAAGCAGAGACCGGCGGGCAGACTGCCTTCACACCGCCGGAGATGGCCGAGATTCAGGGGCGTCTCATGCTCACGGACAAAACATTCGGCGGGCTGGTTGACGACTCGTATCTTGAGCGCGTCTATGAAAAGCAGTCGAGCGGGTGGCTCGACGCGCGCGGGCACAACTGGGAACTGCTGCGCCAGCGAGCAGAGGCTGAAGGACTTTACTTCGAGCCGCTGCAAATGCACGACGGGAGCGCCACGCATGCCCTGCTGTGGGTTGCGCGCCCCGATCTGGAGTTGAACAGGAATCGCAGGTTCGACGGGCGATTCCTCAACATCTCAAGCCCCTGGAACGACCGGCGACTCGCGCGTTGGAGCGGCCATGTCGAGACGCGCCGTCTCGACGCAAACAATCTTCCCGTCAAAGGTGAAGACGGCGGCGGGCGCGCAGTCGAGATGATTCCGCTGGCGCTCTACGGATTGGACAACCCGAAAATTCCGACGCTGCTCGTGGACTTTCGCGGCAACTGGAACCCGAAGAGCCGCGAGATGTCGCACCGCGTGATTGAGGACGTGGCGCGCAACGTGCTCGCGCTCTCGCGCTTCGGCGACCTGCACTATTTTCTGGGGCGCACCGTTTTCGATTTCGTGACGGGACGACGCGGCATGGACATCAACCAGCCCTCACGCATCCGCGCCTACTCGCAACTAAAACTGCTTCTCTCGCTCGACGCCTCGCTCGACCCTGCGTTGCGCGACGAGATCGGTAAACGGTTGGAGAGTGTCTCGCTCAACCCTCTTGAGAACGACCTGAAAGCCGAAGCGCAACTGGCGCGCGACCAGTACGCGGCGTTGATCGCCTATGCGAGCCGCGCGGACGGGCTGGCGGCAAAACTCGACCGCGACCGCCGCTCAGAGATGGTGCCGCTCGCGCACGGGAGCGCCGGGCGCGTCCTGTTCCGCTTCGCCAATCTCCTGAGCCTCGGCCTTTACACGCACCGCGAGGCCGCGACGAAGGAAAAGCAATTGCTCGCGCTCGACGCGCGGCGGCGGCTGTCGAGCACGGATCGAGCGCCGACGCCGGAACCGCCAGCGCCACCGCACGCGTCTTCGCGCACACGCAGGATGCGGAAACAAAAAGGCTCTGCATCAACGGCCTCTATCGCATCAATAATGAGACGGCGAAGAACGAATTGCTGCGCATATACAAACTAACCGAACTTGACCCTGAACTGCGTTTGTTGACGGCGCAGTACCTCCGCCGCGCGATTCACGAGGATCAGCGCATCGCCCCTTCCGACATGAAGGCCATCGTCTTGGTGATCGGACAATGATGACCAGAAGGCAAAACGCGGAAGGCAAAACGTGGAAGGCAGCGGACGAAAGGCGGAAGACGAAAGGTGGAAGACGAAGAGCTACGCGCCTTTTACTTCCGCTTCTTGCTCTTTGCTTTTTGCTTTCTGCTTTCTCCTCCGCACACGCAGCCGGAGCAAAACGCGTGGTCGTCATCAAGGTGGACGGCCTGCCTCAAGACATGGTTGAAGGCTTCGTGCGCGAGCGCGACCCGCGCACGGGCAAGAGCTTGCTGCCCTGGATTGATTACGTCTTCTACGAACGCGGCACGCGCCTCGCTAACTTCTACGTGCGTGGAATGAGCCTCTCAGGGCCTTCCTGGTCGCTCCTCGACACGGGCCAGCATCTACAGATTAAAGGCAACGTCGAGTTTGACCGCTACACGCTGCACACCTACGACTATCTCAACTTCATCCCCTTCTGGATCGCCAACGTCGGCGGCTACCGCGTGGACATGCCCGGCCCGGAGTTGCTCGACGAAATCGGGTTGCCTCTGCTTGCCGACGCTTACCCGTATGAGGAACGTCATCTGAGCTTCCAGCTTTACCAGCGCGGCACACGTTGGACGACTCTCCAACGCGGACTCCAAAACCGTTTCACTTCGCGCGAGCCGCGCGACCTTTTCGACGAATGGACGACCGGCTTCGAGGCTCGCTCCATCGTCATGGAGCAAATGGAGCGCGAGTTGATCGAGAAGCTCAACGATCCGAAAATTCGCTACCTCGATTTCTACACGACCGACTTTGACCACACGGCGCACCACAACCGCGACCGCGCGTCACACCTCAACTCCCTACAGGAACTGGACGCGCTCATTGGTCGTGTGTGGGCGGCGATTCAGAAGACGCCGCAGGCCGCAGACACTGCGCTCGTACTCGTCTCCGACCACGGCACTAACTCGGACGAGCGCGTCTATAGTCAGGGCTACAACCTCGTCAAGCTGTTGGGGAGCGCCGCAGGCGGCGGCCATCACGTCGTCACCAAGCGGCGACTCCTGACGGGCTACGCGCTCAAAGGTATCTACCCGCTCGTCTCTCTGGTTTACACGAGCACGCCCGATTCCTTCTACCTGAAAGGCCGTAGCGCTGAATACCCGACGGCGCTCGTGGACTTCGACGGCAACGAGCGCGCCTCGATTCATCTACGCGACAGCGACCTGAACCTTCTCCAAATTCTCCTGCAACAACTCCAACGCAAAGACCTCTCCGAACCTTTGCGACGCGCGGCGACGGATGCATTTTTCTTCACGCTCGACCGACGGCGCGCGGGCTGGCAGTCAACTCTCAATGCTCTCGAAGAAGAACTCGGCGCGCTCCATCGTCTGATCGAGAAGCAGCGCACACTCGTCGAAGCGCAGCCGAAGAAGTGGACGAAGGCGGATCAGGACGCGGGTCGCGACAAGGCTGCGCGGCGCGAATTCGCGCGGCTTGATTCATGGATGGGAGACGAGCGCCAGTACAACGAATACGCGCGCACGCTCTCGAACCTGCTGGCGCTCAGACGCGAGGCCTTCAACCCTTCGGCCATCCGCGTCGAGGAGATCATCGCGAAGGGCGCGATGGGCGACTCGAACAGCATCCACGAATTGCAGAACTACGTCGCCGGCCCCGCGCCGGGCGGACTCGCGCTCGCGCCCGACGGCTCGCTCGACACTTGGAAAAGCTTCACACGCGTTGACAACTTCGCGCTCCTCGGCGACCTCAGCGTCCGCAACAACGTGCAGCAGGGCGTGGACAGTCATCCGGTTGACTTCGTCGCGACGCGCATCGCCCCTGAGCATCTACGGGGCGCGCTCGACGATGAATCGAACCTCGATGATGTCATCTGGCTTTACGGCGGGCGCGACCGGCAGGCATTGATTCTCGCGCGTGTGGATGAAGGCGGGCAGCTTTACCTGCGCTACTTGCCCGTCGCAGGGCTGAAGCAGGACGCAGACGGGCGCGTGTCCTTCGAGCATGCCGGGTTGCGCGCGGGACTGCCGCTGAAGATTTTTGAGGATGAGCGGCTGGCGCTGCCTACAGGGCAATCGCGCGTGAGTTGGTTGGGCGGCTGGCACACAGACCTCGAATGGCTCAACGCCGTCCATCGCACGCAATATTCCAACGCCGTCGTCGGACTGCACGAGCAGTTCGCGATTCATCCGGTTGAAGGCATCAACCCCGATGCGCCGGGACTCTCCGCCGATGAGCGTCTGATTCGCCGATACCGCCAGCGCCAGCGCCGTCTGGTCGAAACAGACCTGCTCATCCTCGCCAACAACCACTGGAACTTCGACGTGCGCGGCTTCAACCCCGGCGGCAATCACGGCTCTTTCTTCCGCGTCTCCACGCACTCGACACTGATGTTCGCCGGTGGCGCGGCGACCCGGATTCCGCAGGGCTTCGTCGTCGAAGAGCCTTACGATAGCCTGAGCCTCGTGCCGACCATCCTCGCTCTCACGGGGCAGGTGCACGACGGGCGCACGCCCATTCCCGCGCTCTGGCGACAGGGCTTTCGCCGCTTCCCCGGGCGCATCATCAATGATATTTTCGCTCCGCCGATGGAAAATCCCGCGCTCAACGACGCCAACGACGCCTTGGAGGTCAAGCATTGATCTCAGCCGGTCAAAGCCTGCCAGCAGACAAACGGGCGGAGCAGGACGAACTGCGGGAAGATAGCGCCCTCATCTCTCAGGGTGAGCCGGAGGCGGGCAAGAAATCGCGCGGCGTGATGTTCTACCTGCATGCCGCGGCTTTCGTGCTCGGCGCGCTGCTGTTCGTGCTCGTCGTTCGACAGGTCGGCGTGGGAGAGATTTTCGTCGCTCTCCGGCAGATCGGTTTCGGCTTCTTCACGCTGCTCGGCATCATCGGCGCACGCCACGCCATCCGCACCGTCTCGATGCGCGCCGCCATTCCGCGCGAGCATCGCGGCTTCGGCTTCTGGCATGCCTTCACCACACGACTGAGCGGCGAGACGATCAGCTTCCTGACCTTCACCGGCCCAGTGCTCGGCGAAGCGACGAAAGCCGCGCTGCTTCGCAAGCGCGTCCCGCTTTCTTCGAGCGTCCACGCGCTCGTCGTGGACAATCTTCTCTATAACCTCTCGGTCGCGCTCTTCATCTCATCCGGCGCGTGCGTCATGCTCGCCACTTATAATCTACCGCGTGCGGCTCGCTATCCGCTCGTCGTCATCGCCGCCGGTATGATGTTCGCGCTCGTCGCCGTCGTCTGGCTCGTCATCAGCCGCCACATGCCCGCCACCTCCGTCGTTGACTGGCTGATTCGTAAGGGGCTGAAGCGGAAGTGGCTGGCGTCGAAGCGCGAGCATGTGCGCGAGGCCGAAGAGGACGTTTACAACTTCTATCACGAACGCCCGCGCGCCTTTTTCCTGATGGCCGCATGCGACTTGGCCGCGCACGCGACGAGTGTGCTTGAGGTCTACGTCACGCTTCGCATGCTCGGCTACGGCCCGACGCTCAGCGTGGCTCTCATCATCGAGTCGCTGACGAAAGTCATCAACCTCGTCTTCGGCTTCGTGCCCGCGACCATCGGCGTGTACGAGGGCGGCACGGGCTTTATCCTCAAGCGACTCGGTTACACGACCGCGACCGGCGTCACGCTCGGTATCGTGCGCAAGGCAGGGATGGTCGTGTGGGCAGGCATCGGCGTCCTCACGCTCGTCCGGCACACGGCTCCCGGCATCTTTGGTAAAATCCTCGAACGACATCCGCGTCTACGAAAAGCCATGGACAATCTGGTTCTCTCGAATCTCGCACACCGCCCGGCGCGCACCTTCGTCAGCGTGCTCGGCGTCGGCGTCGGCGTCATGCTCATCGTGTTCACCGTCGGGCTGGCGCACGGCATCCTGCGCGAACGCGGCAGGCGCGAGGCCGGCGTCGGCGCGGAAATCATGGTTCGCGCCTCCGGCACGACCGGGCTTACCGGCACGCAACGCTTCGCGCTCCCGGTCTCGCTCGCCGACGAAATCAACAATGTCGAGGGCGTGCGTATCGCCGTCCCCGTCGGCCAGAACACAGACGCCAGCGAGACGGGCTTCGGCATACGCGTCGTTGACGGAATACCCTACGAGCAATACGCGCGGATGGCGCATCTACAGATTATCGAAGGTCGTCCTATCGAGACGGGCGACGAGGCCATCGTTGACGCGCGTTGGAAAGAGGATCACAAGGCGCAGGTCGGCGACGCGGTCAAGCTTTACGGCAGGGACTTCCTCATTGTGGGCATCTACGAGCCGCCGGGCGGGGGCCGCATTAAAATCCCGCTCTCGACGATGCAGGAACAGGTGGGAAGCGCCGACCGCTGCGCGACAATAATGGTCTCGTGCAACAATCCCGCAGAGCAGGACGAAGTGGCGGCGCGCATACACGAAAAATTTCCCGACGAACAACTCCTCTTCACGCGCGACCTGCCGGAACTTTACGCTTCGGGCGTCCCCGCTCTGAACGTCTTCATAGATGTCATCGTCGGCGTCGCGTCGGCGATCAGCCTGCTCGTCATCCTGCTGGCGATGTACACGACGGTGACGGAGCGGACGCGGCAGATCGGCGTACTCAAATCTCTCGGCATGTCGAACACGACTATCGCATGGATCATCGAGCAGGAGGCGTTGCTCGTCAGCGTCCTCGGCGTCCTGCTCGGCATCGCGCTGACGCTGGCCGCGCGCTTCCTCGTCATGCGTATGACTTCCCTGACCGTGGACATCGAGCCGCGCTGGCTCGGCATCGCGCTTCTCATCGGCCTGCTCGGCGGCACGCTCGGCGCTCTCTACCCCGCGCTGCGTGCCGCACGGCAAGACCCGGTCGAGGCGCTGAGCTACGAATAACTGAAGCGTTTGATATTTACGAACAAAAAAAGGTCAGGAGAATTGGACTCCTGACCGTTTCTTTGTCCTGTAAAATCCGCGACGCTCAATGTTGACGTAAGAAGCGCGTGCTGTTTGAGCCGGGAGTGAGGGCGGACACTCTCTCGACGAAGACATCATTCAAGGATGCTGTTGTTCTGACTCCATCCTCACGCCATGCGGCGACGCGCGACTCTTTACGCGCGCGTGCCATGAAGGCTTCAATGTCTTGAATCGTGCGGGGCAACGCGCCGGAGAGATTACGGTAGCCGTCCGTCGTGACCACCACGTCGTCCTCGATACGCACGCCGATGCCCTTGTACTTCTCGAACGCAGGACGCACGGCGGCGATGAACTTGCGGTTCTCAGGCGTGTCGGGCAGATAGTCGAGCGCGTCCTCGCGGATGTAGACGCCCGGCTCGACCGTGAAGACCATGCCCGTGTCGAGCTTCGCCGCGCGCACGCCAACGTCGTGGACGTTCATCCCAAGCCAGTGCGAGGTTCCGTGCATGAACCAGATGCGGTACTGATCCGAATTCCTGTCTGTAATCAGGCCGAGGCGGAGCAGGCTGTCCTTGATGACTTCGACCGAGGCGTTGTGCACTTCCGGTAGCGACGAGCCGACGCGGATGGCCTTAAACGAAGCCTCCTGCGCGGCCAGCACGACGTTGTAGATGTCAGACTGCGCGGGATTGAATTTGCCGCTGACGGGAAACGTGCGCGTCACGTCCGCCGTGTAATGGCCGTACTCCGCGCCTGAGTCAATCAGGATCAAGTCGTTCGGCCTGACCTGACTCTGCGATTCTTCGTAGTGCAGCGTCGTCCCGTTCGGGCCGCAGCCGACGATGTTCGGGTAGCCCCAGTTGTCCGCATTGCGCCGCTTGAATGTGTAATCAATCTCCGCTTCGACTTCATATTCCCACTTCGCACGCGCGGCGAAGGCCTGCGCGCGTTCATGTCCTTCGATGCTGATGTCTATCGCGTGCTGCAAAAGCTGTAGCTCGGAAGGAGACTTACGCATTCTCATCTCGACGAAGATCGGCCAGGCAGTCCGCACGTTCAGGCCAATCGCCGACCTCGCCCACTTCGCGGCGAAATCCTGCTCCTGCCTGTACTCACGGCTGTCCTCCCCGCCCGGCAGCAACAGGTAAAGCTGAGCGTCGCTTTGCATCATCGCCGCGAACAATGACTCGAAACCCGCCGGCGCACTGGCGGCGGGAGCGTTCACATTTACCGGCGTCGCGCCTGCTGCTGCTGCGGGTGTCGAATCGCGCGACGGCGCGTTTTGCGTCACCATGTTGGCAGGCGCATTGCCGTTGACGGGACGCGCGGGCGTCGCGGCGCTGGCGGCGGCAGTCGTCTGGTCGGACTTCGGCACGGGCGGCGTGACGGGCTGCGTCGTGCCCGACGACGGCGCGCTCGCATTCATAGCAGACGCCAGCACGCGATCACCCTGCGGACGATATGCGCGACGCGTGCGTATCGCCAGCATGAACGGCTCAAACTCTTTGGCGTCCCAGATTTCGCTGACGCCGGAGACGCGACGAGCTTCTTCAGGGCCGTACATATGCCCCGTCCATGTTTCTTTCGACGGGTCGCGCCGTGGAAGAAAGAGGACTTCGCGCATGGACGCGTTGCCCGGCATGAGTACGAGCGTCGCGCCCTGCTGCTTGAGATTCGTCAGGTAATAGAGATTGTTCTCCTGTCGAAATTCATAGTCCACGTCGTTGGTGTAGACGCGCGGCTCGGCGCTGAACATCACGAGAATCGCCTTCGGCCCGATCTTCTCCGCAACCCGCGCACGCCGCGCCGCCAACTCGGCCAATCTCGCGACATCGTCAAAGACGGGAGCCGGCGGAGCGACGCGAATGGCCGCCGGCTCGTTTGCACGCGCCGGAGCAGTCGCAGACGCGAGACTAGCAGGCCATAGGGAAGCCATAAGAATGATAGTCAGGCTAACACTCAACAGGCGTTTGATTGCTTTCGGGTTTTTCAAGTCTATCTACTCCCTTTACACAAACAGTTTCTTATTTCACGGTCGGGACTCCGCAACGTTAATATCCGACCGGCTCGCCGAAGTTTCGCGGGTCGCTTGCGCCGAGCCGCACGCCCGTCTTCTCCTCGATCATAATGCCCTGCGCGTCGCCCATGTAGCGGGGCTTCTCCGTGAGTTGGTGGCCGCGTGCCGTCAGAGCGCGTGACGTGTCGGCGGACATTCCGTAAGGCTCATAGACGATCTCGTCCGGCAGCCACTGGTGATGTATGCGCGGCGCGTCTATCGCCTGCTGAATGTTCATGTCGAAGTCCACGATGTTGGTGATGACTTGCAGCACGGTGTTGATGATCGTCGGGCCTCCGGGAGAGCCGACGGCGAACCAGAGCGTGCCGTCTTTACGCATCACGAAAGTCGGCGTCATGGCCGAGAGCGGACGCTTGCGCGGCGCGACTGCATTGCGTTCGCCCTGAATCAGCCCGTAGGCGTTGGGCGTGCCCGGCTTGGCCGCGAAGTCGTCCATCTCGTCGTTCATCAAGACGCCCGTGCCGCGCATGACGACCTTCGAGCCGTAACTGTCGTTCAGTGTGTAAGTGTTCGCAACGGCGTTCCCTGCGGCGTCCACGATGGTGAAATGCGTCGTCTCTTCTGACTCGTACCCGGTCGGGCGACCGGCACGGACTTCCGCGCTCGTCGAGGCGCGCTCCATTTTAATGCCGCGTCGTTGACGCTCGGCGTAAGCCTTGTCAATCATCCCCGCGACCGGGACTTTGACGAAGTCCGCGTCGCCCATGTACTCGGCGCGGTCGGCGAAGGCGCGGCGCATGGCTTCCGTCATCAAGTGGTAACGCTCGGAAGAAGCCACGCCCATGTGGAGCAGGTCGAAGCCTTCGAGGATGTTCAGCATCTCGATGAGCACAGCGCCGCCGGACGAAGGCGGCGGCATCGAAACCACTTCGTAGCCGCGATATGTCGAGCGCAGCGGCACACGCTCCTTCGCCACGTAGTTCTTCAAATCTTCGAGCGTCAACAGTCCATTGTTGCGCTTCATGTCTTCGGCGATCAGGCGAGCCGTCTGCCCTTCGTAAAACTCGCGCGGCCCGAAACGCTGCAAGCGCGCGAAAGTCGCGGCCAGTTCGGGCTGTCGCCACACGTCGCCCTCGTTAAAAAACTTTCCATTGTTCAAGTAAACTTTTTTCGACTCCGGGTAACGCTCCATGTTTTCGCGCTGAGCGCGCAGGCTGCGCGTGAGGTTATAAGGCAGTTGAAATCCTTCCGCCGCGAGCCGCCGCGCCGGTTCGACGAGTTGCGCCCAGTTGAATTTTCCCGAACCGTATTTCTTCAACGCCAGTTCCAACCCCGCCACCGTGCCGGGCACGCCCGAAGCGCGATAGCCGATTGTGGACGAGCCTTCGCCCTTGACCAGATTGCCGTCCCTGTCGAGGTAGACATTCCTGTGTGACGCCGCCGGGGCCATCTCGCGATAATCAATCGCCGTCGCGCGCCCGTCGCGCAAACGGATCATCATAAAGCCGCCGCCGCCGAGGTTCCCCGCCGCCGGATACGTCACCGCCAGCGCCAGCGCTACCGCCACCGCCGCGTCAACAGCATTCCCGCCGCGCTTCAACACGCTGACGCCGACCGTAGAGGCGATCTTACTCGTCGAAGCGACCATGCCGTGCGCGGCACGCACAGGCTCGCGCGACGCGGCGACGACCATCGCTTCATGCGACACCTCTCGCGGCCCAAACGGCAGGACGGGTGCGACGAGGAAAACGCAGATGAGAAAGAGTCTGGCGAAGAGATGTTTTGAAGGCATGGGCAGCAACCTTTTCATCCTGATAAAATCCTGTGTGCGAGCGGCGGGCTAACTATCGCTCGCCTTCAACAATAATTCCATGAAGTGAGTTCCCTCCACGGGATTGTAACGGTACGGCTCGACACTGTGAAATCCGAGCGAGCGGTAGAGCGAGATGGCTTCGTTCATCGAAGGCAGCGTGTCGAGGCGCATGCGCTCGTATCCGATTCGGCGTGCCTCGCCGATAACTGCAAGCGCCAGCTTTCTGCCGATACCCAGACCGCGAAACGCGGGACGGATGTACAGCCGCTTCATCTCACAAATGCCATCTTCGAGCTTCCGCAGGGCGACGCAACCGGCGGCCTCGCCCTTCAAGGAACACAGGAGCAAGCGCCCGGTAGGCGGCGCATATTCCCACGGAAGTTCGGACACCTCTTGCTCAAAGTTTTGGAAACACAGGTCAATGCCGGTCGAGCCGGCGTATTCCATGAACAACTCTTTTACAATTTCAAGTTGCTCACGCGTTTCTGCCTGCGTCACGTCCACGGCTCGGTCTCACCATCAGTCAAAAATTCTCTACAACGTCGCAACCAACGCTGCCAGCAGCGCGCCGCGTCGGATGATTGAACCGGCGATGATGTGCTCGTGTGCAGCGTGCGCGCCGTCGCCTTCGACGCCCAGCCCGTCGAGCACGGCTACCCCGCACGCAGCCGCGAAATTTCCGTCCGACGCGCCGCCGACGCTTGCCTCGCCCAACTCGAAGTCGAGCGCGGCGGCGATTCCACGCGCTTTCGTGTAAAGGTTAACGACCGCCTCCGTGCGCTCCATCGGGGGACGATTAATCCCGCCTTCGACGGAGAGCCTCGCGCGCTCGTCGAAGGGTCGCAGGTTGAGAATCGCACTGTTGATTCGCTCCGCCTGTTCCATTGTTTTGAAGCGCACGTCAATCTCCGCGCAAGCCTGCGCCGCGACCACGTTCGAGGCAGTCCCGCCGCTCAACAACCCGACGTTGACGGTCGTCCCGCTCGCATAATCGTTCAACGCATGCAGGCGCTCAATCTGTCGAGCAATTTCGAGCACAGCGCTGACGCCCTTCTCCGGCTCAAGTCCTGCGTGCGCGGCGCGGCCTTCAACCGACAGGACGAAATGCCCCGTCCCCTTACGTTCCGTCTTGACGCTTCCGTCGCGCGCGGGCGGCTCAAGCACCAACACTTGCTCTGCGCGCCGCGACTCTTCTTCCACGAGTGCGCGCCCGCTCATGCTGCCCTCCTCTTCGTCACAGGTCAGGAGCAGCACGACGGGACGCTGTGGCGCGAGCGATAATTCCGCGCACGCGCGCAGAGTTTCGAGCGCCAACGCGCAACTGGCCTTCATGTCGTAGATGCCGGGGCCGTAAAGTCTCCCGCCGTCTTCACGCCACGGCCTCTGGCGAAGTGTCCCGCGCGGGTGGACGGTATCGGTATGCCCTACGATTAGAGTTGAGCGCGCGACCTTCGCGCCGCCGCCGAATGCTCGTAAGCGCAGGTGCTCGCCGTAATCATTCGGCGCGGGAATGCGCTCAAACGAGTCAACCGACTTAACGGCTCGCGCCGCACGTTCGAGGATGGAGACGACGGCGCGGCTGCCCTCCGCGTCGCCCGACGGCGACTCCTGCTCAACTAATTCACGCGTCAAGGCCAGCACTTCGGCCTGTCTGCCCACGAAATATCTCAGCAATTCCTGCGCTCGTGCTCGAATAAGTTCAAGAGACATGCTATGACGAGAAACTCTCAGACCTCACAGTCAGCGAATCAATCCTCCCGCGTTTGACCTCAAATCCGATGCCCGGCCCTTCCGGCGCGACAATCGTGCCGCGCGGCGTGACCGTGACGGGCGGCTCGATGATGTCCTCTTCCCAGTAGCGAGCCGAGGCCGACACGTCGCCGGGCAAAGTAAAACCTTCGAGCGTCGCCATCGCGATGTTGTGCGCGCGACCGACGCCCGATTCGAGCATCCCGCCGCACCAGACCGGGACGCCCTTCGCGCGGCAGACTTCCTCCACGCGTTTCGCCTCCGCGTGTCCGCCCACCCGACCGAGCTTGACGTTGACGATGCGGCACGCGCCTATCTCAATCGCCTTCACCGCGTCCTCCGGCGAACGGACGGACTCGTCAAGACAGATCGGCGTCTC
>JAIVJG010000109.1 GCA_020200155.1 Acidobacteriota bacterium
GCCGGAGCCTTCGGCGATGCGGCCCCAGCGCGCGTCGCGTGCGATGTCAACCATCGGCGCGAACGTCCAGTGGACACCGGCGGCGCGGGCTTCGGCAGCCGCGACCGATTCGGCGCGCTCGACCGCCGCCGCGTCCCAACTGCTCGCCTCGCCGAGCGGGATGGGAAAGATGGTGCGATAGCCGTGGATCACGTCGAAGCCGAAGATGAGCGGGATTTTCAAGCGCGACCCCTCGACGGCGAGGCGCTGAAGTTCGTTGGTGTTGCGTGCGCCGCGCACGTTCAGGGTCGAGCCAAGCAAGCCTTTGCGGACAAGGTCGGGGTGCTCCGGCTTGAAAGTGCCGGCGGAGTCGCCGTCGAGTTGCTGAAGCTGGCCGAGTTTTTCTTCGAGCGTCATCCGGGCGAGCAGTGCGCCGATCCTTTTTTCAACCTCGGCGTTTTGTCGTTGTGCGGCGATGCGGGGCGAGGCGGAGACGAGGGCGGCCAACGCGAACAGCAGGATCACACGCTTCGCGAATTTCATTCCAGAACTCCTGAGTCGGTGCGAAAGGATGACAGTTAAGCGCGCGATGATTTGCGCGTCGAAGGATAAAAACATCAAGACGGACTGGCGCTGAATGAAAGAGGGGGACGATTTCTGATGATAGACGGAGACCGTGGCGGCTGAAGCAAAGTGCTGCTCAGCCGCCACGGGACGCGCGCGGGGCGGATCAGAAACTGAACCGCGCCTGTAGCTCGACGACGCGACCGGCGAGACCGAAGAGCGAGCGCCCGAAGTCTCCCCTGTTCGTGAAGTCTGTGTTGCTCTGGCCTCCGGTCTGGAACGGGGGCAGGTTGAGCAGGTTGAAAGCGTTGAAGAAGTTGGCGCGCATTTCCAGATTGGCCGCTTCGCCGAGGTGCAGGAATGAAAGTCTCGTCTGCTTGACGAGGCTCAGGTCGAGCGAGCGATATTTCGGGCCTCGGAACGAATTGCGCCCGACGCCCGACGGCCCGCGAACCAGAGTCGTGACGCAACGGACGGGGAAGTTGTTGCAGTCTTCAACGACGCCGAAGGCCGCGCGCCCGCCGTTCGGGAAGAGGCCGTTGATGAAGTCCTGATTGGTCGGGTTGCTGATGGCTCCGCCGAAGTATTGCGTCGGGAAGTCGTTACCTTTGCCGTCGCCGTTGGCGTCGTTGGCGGCGTCGCCGGGACGGTCGAAGAAGCAGCAACCCTGTTGCGGCGTCCAAGGGAAGCCCGTGTGGAAATCGAAGATGCCGTTGATCTGGAATCCGCCGAGCAGACTGCCGAGCAAGCCGTGGCGATTGCGGAAGAGCGGGACATCGAGCAGCCCGGAGATAATCAGGTTGTGGCGCACGTCGAAGTCCGACGGGCCGCGATTGAGTTTCTGGTTGCTCGGATCGGACTGCTGCGCGCCGCGCCCGAACGAGGAAGTGTCTATACTCTTACTCCAACGGTACGTGGCGTCGAGTTGGAAGTCGCGCGAGTAGTGGCGCGTCAACTGCGCGACCATCGAATTGTAGCTGGAGTTCACGTCAGGCAGAGGGAAGAAGATGCGGTCGAAGTTCGGGTTGCCCGTGAGTCGCGGCGTGACGCGGTTGCCGCGCGCGTCGGCCTCCTGCACTTCGTCCTTCTGGTTGACGCAGCCGACGCAGTTGAACGAGTCGCCGGGGAAGTAGCGATTGAGATCAATCGTGCGAATGAGCTTATGCCCTGTGCTCCCGACGTACCCGATTGAAGCGACCGTCTTAGGCGTCAACTGGTACTGAAGTTCGAGCGAGTAGTTATAGACGTAAGCGTTCGGCAGATTCTTCGGCGAGCCGTTGACCTCGATGGGAATGTCGCGACGGATGAAGCCGCCCGGCAGAGTCTGCGGGCTGCCCGCGAGCAGTCCGCCCGTTTGCGGGTCAATGCCGAAGCGCAGCGCGGGGTTGACGGGGAAGGCGAGCGTGCCCGGCGGCGCGAAGCCATAGACGATGCCGTCCGTGCCGTCGGGGTCAATCGCAGTGCCGCAGCAGAGGCCGGCTGCCGCCGCCGAAAACGGAGGGTTGAAGCGCGTGTTGCTGACGAGATTCTCGAAGATGCGGTCGTAGCCGACGCCGAAGCCGCCGCGAATCACCGAGCGACCGTTGGCGAAATGCTCGCCGAAGCCTTTGAAGTTCGGTTGCCACGCGAAGCCGACGCGCGGCGCGAAGTTGTTGCGGTCGGGATCGTAGAGTCGTTTGACCGGCACAACCCTGCCGTCAACGATGCCGTTCGGCCCGAAGATGTAGTTGGTCAGACGGTTGTTCTTCTCCGTCAGCGGCGACTGGTATTCGTAGCGCACGCCGAGGTTGAGCGTCAGGTTCGGCCTGACCTTCCAGTCGTCCTGTATGAAACCGGCGTAGGTGTTTGAGCGGAAGTAGAAGGCGCTGTCGGGCGGCGCGCCTGTGCGCGGGTCAACGTCGGAAGTGAACTCGAAGAACGGCGCGTCGTTGCCGAACGAGAGAAGATTGTCGAAGTTGAAACGCGGGCGCGCGTTGACGGTGCGCGTGCTGTTGTCCTGCTCGCGGCGCAGTTCGAGGCCGACCTTGAAAGAGTGATTGCCGCGCACGTTCGTCAACGTGTCGCGAAACTCGTAGGTGTTCTGCGTCAGCTTCTTGGGCAGAGCGGTGTCAATGCCGAAGGTCTGCCCGCCGGGGACGCCGAAGTTTGTGCCGCCGCCGACGAAGGTGAAGCCGTTGATCTCAAGCCGTGGCACGAAGAGGTTCGCGTTTTGCAGCACGGAGAACTCGTCGTCGTTGAAGCGCGTGAAGTTGATGCGCGCTTCGTTGAGCAGCGTCGGCGAGATGGTGCGGATATAGGTCAGCGTGGCGGCTGAGTTGAACGGCTGAAAGTTCGTGTCCTCAAAAGGCCGTCCGGTTGACGAGCCAGCGAAGTTTTGCAGCTTCGTGAAATAGGTGCTCAGGGCAAACTGGTTGTTCCCGTGGTTGTAGTCGAAGCGCGTGTTGTACTGGTTGCCACGGGTGCTGGTCGGGACGGCCACGCTCGCGAACGTCACGTCGGGGATGCCGTCGAGCGTCTGTGTGAAGATTTTCTGCCCCGCCGCGCGGTTGATCGAGCCGATGTCGAAACTGAGTCCCGCCGCGCCGTTGATGCGCGTGCCGTTCGGTGCATTGCTGGGCGTCAGTCCTGCGGCGACGACGCGCGGCGCGATGCCGGACGATCCAAAAAGCCGCGCGGCCAGACCGTTCGGACGCACGCGACGGACGTAGTCGCGAAACTCCGGCGTCTCGATGAAGATGTTGTTGAAGGTCGTGTTGCTCCGCCGCAGCCCTTCGTAGGAGAAGAAGAAGAAGAGTTTGTTCTTGCCGCTAAAATATGCCGGGCCGCCCTCGCCAAAACGCGGCAGATAGACGGGGCCGCCGAGGCTCCCTGCGAACTTGCGCTCATACTGATTGACTTTCTCGTTATCGCGCCCGCTCGCGAACTTGCCGCGAAACTG
>JAIVJG010000281.1 GCA_020200155.1 Acidobacteriota bacterium
CGCAAGCCTTCGTTGCACACGCGGGACATACGTGCTATAGTGCCGACTGCTCCCGGCATCGCGGAATCGAGCGGCAGGCCGTCTCTCCCGAACGTCCCGTCACGTCTGAGTGTTCTCCCGCACGCGTCTGGTTTAGCTGATGGGTCTCAAACTTTATTGTAACCGCTACGCGCACTTCAAAGACGCACTGGTCTGCTCAGTAAGCTGCGTCTATCGCACGCGCTGTCACGACTTCGCGCTCTTTTACGATGAACATCGTGGCGACGTGGACGCTCGCGTCGCGGATTACTATGCGACGCGACGCGAGCGGCAGGACTTAACAAACGCGCGGGTCACGATCCCGGCCATCGCCAGGCCGAACGACCTGCGCTCACTGATTCGTTTGGAGGTGAAGAGAGAAATGGCCGCAGCCTTTTACATCTGGATTGACAAGGAAGACCACGCCGAACTGCTTGAGACCGAAGAGGTCATCCGCCGTGCCGAACGCGGCTCCAAAGCCAAGCACATTTACAAAGTCTCGCAGGAGATGGAACTGCGTTTCCAACTTGTGCCGCGCAAGCGAATCGAAAAGGCGAAGCGCACCGCCGCCGTCGAAGCCGAGCGCACGCAGGCGCGGCGCTCCCGCAGCGTCGCCTCGAAGGGTGCGCCCGCGCCCGTCCCTTTCCCGTCCCCCGTCCCTACGCCCGAACCGTCGAACGCCGCCGCGCACGCCCCGCGACGCGCACGCACACGCGCCGCCAAATAAAGCGGAAAGCAAAGGTAGAAGGCAAAAGCGCGGAGGATGGACACGCCCTCCGTGTGCCTTCCGCCTTTTTCCTTTCGTTACTTCAAAGCAACTCCCCGCGCGCTCGAAGCACCCAAAGAGTCCGATTGACGGCACAGCCGAAGGCGCGGCGGGCGAGACACGCACCGCCGATTTTCCCGCGTTTGTGTCTGTGTTTTACTGTTTACGACGAGGTACACGGCAGTCGCATGCTGCTTGCAAACACCCTGTGTGCACTGCATACTATCCGCACGTCGAGTGACCAAGTAGCAATGACTTCAACAAGCTTTCTGGCGAACAAATCCCTCTTCAAAAATGTCTGCGCGGCCCTCGCCTTCGTCCTCTGCGCCTTCGGCACGGCGACGGCGCAGAAGCAGGAGCCGGACGATACGGTCGAGCGCATTGAGTCGAATCTCGTCCAGCTCAACATCGGCGTGGCCGACCGCAAGGGTTACGCCGTCACCAATCTCTCTCGCGGCGATTTCGTCGTCTACGAAGACGGCGTGCGGCAGACCATCCAGAGTTTCGAGCCTGCGTCGTCGCCCTTCAGTCTCGTCCTGCTGCTCGACATGTCCGGCTCGACCCTGAACTTCCGCCAGACGCTCAAGCAGAGCGCGGCGCGCTTCGTTGACGCCCTCGCGCCCGATGACCGCGTCGCCGTGATTTCTTTCTGGACGCAAATCAAGAAGGGTAAACGCGAAGAACGCGTCCAGACGCTGACGGCTTTCACCACCGACCGCAGGAAAATCGGCGACGGCATTGCGAGCGCCGACGGCACCGGCGAGACCAACCTCTACAAAGCACTACGCGTCGCCATCGCGCAACTCTCAAGGGAGGACAAGCGCCGGAAGGCTATCGTCGTGATGACGGACGGCAAGGACACGGGGCTGGAGAAACTGGATCGCGGCGCATCGGCGAACGCACAGACCGCCGAAGAGGCGCGCGCTTCCGTCAAGCCCGACGACAACCAGACCCTGCGCGGTGTGCTCGACGCCGCAGACCGGCAGGGTGTGACCATCTACCCGCTCGCGCTGCCGTCCGGCGACATCGCGCGAATCGCGCAGCCGCTCCCTCAGCAAGTCGCCATCTACACTTCGGCGCGCGTGCGTCTCCAAACGCTCGCCAACCGCACCGGCGGGCGGCTGCACGAGATCAACCGGCTCGAAGACATGGGCCGCCTCTACGCAGAGGTTGCAGCCGACCTGCGCACACTCTACACCATCGCCTACCAACCGCCCGGCACACGTCCACGCGACGGCAGTTGGCGCGCCATCAACATCGAAGTCTCCCGCGCAGACCTCATCGCGCACACGCGTCCCGGCTACTACGCACGCTGACTTTTTCACGTTTCAAGGGATGGATTTTCCAGTCTTTGCCCACGCTTGACACTCCATGCAGCCGTCCGTATATTCGCCTTACTGCCTCATTACACGGCAAACGCACCCGTAGCTCAGTTGGATAGAGTACCTGACTACGAATCAGGGGGTCGCATGTTCGAGTCATGCCGGGTGCACTTTTTAATTAAAAGCGGTTTGGTTTTCATAGAAAGGTCTGGTGAAGCCAGGAACGCGCTCAGGGAAGCTATCTCACCTGATGAAAGACGATGATGGTGCGCAAAGGGGCATTGTTTATCTCGAACGCCGCTTCAACCACCCACGACCTTCCGGTATGCCACATACAAATCAGACAGCCGATCAGCGGAAGCAGGATCGCTCCGGGCAAGCAGGGTGATAATCTCATCGCGCCCATCAAACAACGGCTGCATCCCCCCTCTTTGTGTCTGTGTAAAGGCAGAAGTTTCACCCTTATCAATTTCTGCGCGTAAGGATGTGAAGAACTGGCTGGCGGACTGTCGGGCTGGCTCATAATCGCCTCGCCGTGCGTCAACTGCTGCTGAGGCCAGGTTCCTCTGCATCGTGATAAGTGTTAATCGTTGCTCCGCATCGGCAAGCCTGCCGGCGGATGCACGATACTGAAGCCACATCGGAACTAATCCGAGCAGGAAGACGACGAGCAGCACGCCGGCATAAGTGATGAAGCGCCGCATCACAGAAGTTGGCTTAGTTGATTTAGCGTCTATGTCTTCGTTCATACTGTCTCCGGTATTTGAAGTCAACCTGTTTGCGCGGTTCCCTTGGGGGCTGATCAGGCTAAATAGTCCGCGAATTGCTGTCACATGGTGACACTGACACTACACACAAAGTTCAAGACACGCTTTAGATCATATAGAACTCCCACGAGATATGGTCAGGGTCTTTGAAGGCGACATACTGCTTACCAAGCGTCTCGTCGAGCTTGATGCCTGTATTCTCCACACCCGCCTCTGTGAGCGCGGCAGCCACCCTCTCCAGTTCAGTCTCGTCTTCGCAGGCTAACGCTATGTGATCCAACCCGACTCGGTGCGGGTTAAACTTATCTCCGCCAGGGGTATCAGCTTCAGGAGCGCGGACACCGAATGCCGTGCCGCCCGCACTGAAGAGGAACAATGCAGGCGTCTCCTTAATGATCGAGAAGCCGAGCGTCTCAATATAGAATTGCTTCGAGCGTTCTAAGTTAGTGGAGCGCAGCGCAATGTGGTGCGCTCCTGATGTCTTGATGTTGATGCTCATACCCATCTCACTTTCTGCTGCGTATCATATCTACTTCTTTGTTAGAACACGATACAGCAGGCAA
>JAIVJG010000158.1 GCA_020200155.1 Acidobacteriota bacterium
CGTCAGGTTTCGTCGCCGGTGCGCTGGCGCGAATCGGTTGAACTTCTGACGCATGAAGGCGTGACGACGTTCGTCGAAGTCGGCCCCGGTAAGGTACTTTGTGGTTTGGTCAGGCAGACAGCGTCCGAGGCGCGCGGCCTGAATGTGGAGGACGTGGCGAGCCTCGAAGCCGCGCGCACGGCTCTCGCTGGAACGACGAAATCGAGCGAGCAAACGGCGGCAGGCGGCTAACGCAATGCTCGTCCGCTCATCGCGGCTGGCGCGTGAATTTTGGACGCCGGCTTTCAAGCTTTCCCACTTTTTGTCTATCAGAGGAGCAGGAATAATGGCCGATCAAGAGATCGAAAATAAAGTTAAGCAGATCATCATTGACGAGCTGGGCGTGGACGAGAACGAGGTGACGCCCAACGCGCGCTTCATTGACGACCTCGGGGCCGACTCGCTCGACACCGTCGAACTCGTGATGCGTTTCGAGGAAGAGTTCGGCATCGAGATTCCGGACGAGGACGCCGAAAAGATTCAGAGCGTCCGCGACGCTTACAACTACATTGACCAGCACCAGAAGAAATAGCATCCGCGCGTTCGTCCGGGGCCGTCAACAGGGATGGTGCAATTTGCCCTCCCTGAGACTCGCACAGGCCTCTTCCGTTGGCCGCCGTTGCGACTCGTCTGTCGTGTGTCTCCGGGCGCGCAGGAGGGGCGTGCGTGTCGCCGCCCGAAGCTACTCCCCCTGGAAGGAGCAACTATTTTGAAACGTCGCGTCGTGGTTACGGGCATCGGCCTCGTCACCCCCTGCGGAAACACGGTCGGGGACACCTGGGACGCCCTCATGCACGGGCGCAGTGGCGTGGGCTACATCCAGAAGTTCGACACGGAAAAATTCTCCGTGAAAATTGCCGCCGAGGTGCGAGACTTTGATCCCCTCAAGTTCATCGAGAAAAAAGAAGCCCGCAAGATGGGTTCTTTCATTCACTACGCCATCGCCGCTTCGGACGAGGCGCTCGCCGACAGCAATCTCAAGGTGACTGAAGAAATCGGCGAGCGCGTCGGCACTTATATCAGCAGCGGCATCGGCGACTTCTGGGCCATTGAGCGCGAGCACTTAAAGATGCTCAACGAAGGGCCGCATCGCGTCTCGCCTTTTTTCATCCCGTCCGCCATCGTCAATCTCGCCGCCGGGCAGGTCTCGATACGCAACCGTGCGAAGGGGCCGATCTCCGCCACGGCGACGGCCTGCTCCGCCGGCGGGCACGCCATCGGCGATAGCTTCAAAATAATCCAGCGCGACGACGCCGACGTGATGATCTGCGGCGGCGCGGAATCCGCCATCACGCCGATGAGCGTCGCGGGTTTCGCGGCGATGCGCGCAATGTCCACGCGCAACGACGACCCCGCACACGCGTCGCGCCCTTTCGAGCGCGACCGCGACGGCTTCGTCATTGGCGAGGGCGCGGGGATTATGATCCTCGAAGAGTTGGAGTTTGCCAGAAAACGCGGCGCACGCATCTACGCCGAACTGGTCGGATACGGCAACACCGCCGACGCCTTTCACATCACGATGCCGGATGAGACCGCTTCCGGCCCCGCGCGCGTGATGCAGATGGCGATTCGAGACGCGGGCGTCTCGCCCGACGTGGTTGATTACATCAACGCGCACGGCACGTCCACTCCGTACAACGACAAGTTCGAGACGCTGGCAATCAAGAAGACATTCGGCGAGCGAGCCTACAAGATGGCCGTCAGTTCCACGAAGTCCATGACGGGCCACCTGCTCGGCGCGTCCGGCGGCATCGAGGCTGTTTTCTCCGTGCTCGCCATCACGGAGGGGAAACTGCCGCCGACGATCAACTACGTCAATCCCGACCCGGACTGCGACCTCGACTACGTGCCGAATGAGCCGCGCGAGGCGCGAATCTCCTACGCACTCTCCAACAGTTTCGGCTTCGGGGGGACGAACGTGTCGCTCCTTTTCAAACGCTACGAGGAATGAAAGCGGTAGCCTGTAGTCAGTGGGCAGCATCAAAGCTCTTTCTACTGGCTCCCGACTACTGGTTCCTATCTACTGTCTATGAAAATCATCGTTTTAATGAAGCAGGTCGGGAACAAGGACGCGATCCTGCGTATCAACAGGGACGAAACGTGGATTGAAGAGGGTGATCTCTCTTTCGAGGTCAACGAGTCGGACGGTTACGCGCTCGAAGAAGCTTTGAGGCTCAGGGAGAAGCACGGCGGCGAGGTCGTCGTCTGCTCGATGGGGCCGCAGCGGGTCAAGAGTGTTATCAAGGACGCGCTCGCGCGCGGGGCCGACCGTGCCATCCACATTGCCGGCGATGATCTCGCGCACGTCGGGCCTTTCGCCTCGGCGACCATTCTCGCAGAGGCCATCCACGGCGAACAGCCAGACCTCGTGTTGACCGGCCTCCAGTCAGACGACTACGGCTTCGCGCAAACAGGCGTCATCCTCGCCGAACTCCTGAAATTTCCGCACGCCACCATCGTCATCGAAGTTGACGCATCGGGCGAGCGCCTACGCGTCAAACGAGAGTTGGAGAGCGGCTGGTATCAGTGGTATTCGATGCCGACGCCTGCCTTGCTGACGATACAGTCCGGCATCAGCCAGATACGCTATGCCACGCTCAAAGGAATCATGGCGGCGAAAAAGAAAGAGATCAGGGAGGTGACGCCCTCAGCCGAAGCCCTGAGCGGCGCGGCTCAACACCAGCGCGTCACGAAAATCTATTTCCCGCTCAAGACCAAGCAGACACAATTCCTCGGCAACGGCGACGCCAAAGCAGGGGCCGCCCAACTCGCGGAAAAGCTGCGCACCGAAGCAAGGGTAATATAGACATAAAGATTTAATCGTTTGTCGTGAGTAGCGAAATTCGATTCCTCCGCTTCACGGTCTGCGATTGAAGATTGACGAAAATATGAGTAACGGAATTTTAGTTTTTGCAGAGCATCGCGCGGGCGCTTTTAACAAAACTTCGTTTGAGGCAATCGCGGCGGCGCAACAGTTGGGTACGTCGCTCCAGCAACCCGTGACGGCAGTCGTCCTCTTTACCGACGACAGCCTCGCGCGCGAGGTCGCCGCCTACAACGTCGCCAAAGTCATCTCGGCTGAGAACCCAAGCCTGGCCGAGTACACTCCGGACGCTTACACGGACGCGATGGAGCAAGTCGTGCGCGCGACCGACCCGCAGTACGTCATCATGCCGCACACTTATCTCGTGCGCGACTACGCGCCAAAACTCTCCGCGCGTTTCGGCAAAGGCGTCATCAGCGATTGCATACGCGCCAACGCTTCCGGCGATAGAGTGACGTTTTCGCGTCGTATCTTCCTCGGAAAAATTGACGCCGACGTGGTGTCGGATGGCGAGCCGCCGGTCTTCGCGACTTTCCAGTCCGGCGCGTACCGCGCAGAGCAGGCGGAGAAGGGGTCGGGCGCGCAAATCGAGTCTATGCCGGTCGAGGTGGGCGAGGTGCGGATGCAGCCGGAGCCGGCATTCCAGGAGGTTAAGCAGGCAGTTGACCTGACGAAGACGGACGTGATCGTCGCCATCGGTCGCGGCATCAAGAGCCAGGAGAATATCGCGCTCGCGCAAGGTCTGGCCGATGCTCTCGGCGGCGACCTGGCCGCATCGCGCCCGATTTGCGATGCGGGATGGTTGCCGATTGACAGGCAGATCGGCTCGTCCGGGCAGACGGTCGCTCCAAAGCTCTACGTCGCGCTCGGCATCTCCGGCGCGATCCAGCACCTCGTCGGCATGAAGAACGCGGGCACTATCGTCGCCGTCAACAAAGACCCGGAGGCCCCGATTTTTGATATCGCCGATTACGGCATCGTGGGCGACCTCTTTGAAGTCGTGCCTGTGTTGACCGAAGAAATCAAGAGGCTAAAGGGTTAACTCTAACGCTGTTTCATATCCGCAGGGCGGCGCTTCGTCTGAAGGCCGCCCTTTTTGTTAATGAGTGGTGAATAAGTTGGGTGAGGTCTCAGGAATGTTGCGTATGAACGTCTGCGTCCTTCGACATTAACTCTTTCAGGTCTCGCAGCAACTCGATGGGCTTCCACTCGTTACCGTGATAGAGCTTAAAGAGTTTTCCGTCAGGTGCGATGATTGCCGTGCGCAAGGAGTGGACGATCTGACCTTTCTCCGTGAAATAAGCTAAGCCGAAGAATTGTGCCAAACGCTTGATCTCTTCCGCATCTCCGGTCGCAAATTCCCATGTGTCGAACTTCTCCTCGCCATACTTCTCCGTGTGCGCCGCCCCGTAGCTGCGTAAAACTTTAGCTGTGTCGTAGGCCGGGTCGAGTGTGACGCTCAGAAGATGCGCCTTCGGGACGAGGGTGGGGTCTTTCTGTAACTCTCGGTTAATCTCTGCAAAGTTGGTGCTCATGAGCGTGCAGTAATCCGGCAGGGGACAGCGAGTGTAGATGAAAGTGATGAGCAACGCGCGACCACGGTACTGTGAAAGGCGGATAGGCTTGTTGTCCTGATTGACCAGCGGGAAATCAGGAACCGTCGCTCCTTCGCGTGGCTCAACAGGGTTGACGCTGATGGTTGTATTGTCGCCAGCTGGCGCGTTCTTCGTGATGATCGGGTCTTCGAGCCAGACACCGGCGTCAGCCACTACGAGCGTGGCCTGAATTTGATCTCCGCTCGCGACGGTGCGGAGCGCGTCGTCCTTCAGTGTGAAGGGCATCGCCATCGCCGGCATGAGTCCGACCACCTCTTCGTGGTCAATCAAGACCTGTGCGTGTGCTCGATCAACTGAGACGACCTTCCCTTTAAGTTGATAGCGTTGTCCATGGGCTTTCGACTGAGCACAGGAAAGGAAGGTCGCGCCAACAAGTAGCGGGATCAGAAGTAAGAAAGCGAATCCGGGCCGATGTGTAGCTACAGTGTGGGTTGACTCATTCATAGAGTCGAATTGTCCGATAGATATTTGCGCCGTGCAACTTTCAGCGGCTTGGCGTTGAGCTGGAAAGGAAATTGATGAGATGCACGATGCAAAATAAGCCCGACACATTCCTCGTCGCGCACGCAACCCTCGAATTGAATGCCAGCATCTACTTCAGACAACAGAGAGTTGTTTGATCAGAACAGTTGTTGCTGCGCGTGTGATGAGATTAAGTGCACGCACGCGTGCTACGTTTCTATCTTCTCGGAATTTAACTCGCGACCCCAAGAGGCAGCAAAAATCTTGCAACAGATCAAAATCCTATACGCCGAAGACTACGATCTTGTTCTTTTCACAGTCAAACAATTACTCGAACTCGAAGGCTGGTCGGTTGAAATATGTCGCGATGGCGCGGCATGTTTGAAAAAGCTCGAAAGCAGAGAACACTTCGACGTGATTGTCCTTGATACCGAACTGCCTGAAGTCTGCGGCCTTGAATTACTACGCCGCTCGCGCACGCTCGATCACAGGACAAGCACACCTGTCATTATCTTTTCCTCTGGAGAGCGGGAGTCCGAGTCGCGAAGCGCCGGGGCAGACGCCTATCTCAATAAGCCAGCCGGTATCAGAGACTTGGTTCAAACCATTGAGAATCTGCTCTACAAGCACGGCGAGCAACTGAACGCTTCGCACGCACCTGCCTCAAGAAAATACCTGTAGACACACATCCGCCCACACCTATCAGCGCATCAACAGATTTGCCGGTCGAATATGTCCAGCATAGATGAAACTGTGCTAGGATTCTACCATCTTCCGATGAACACAGTGGTTAAAGAGAGCGAGACTGCGCGGGCGAGAGTGCTGGAGGGCGCGCGCGTCGCAGGTGAGATCAAGCGCGAAGTGGCCGAGGTGGTTGAGCGGCTTCGACGCGACCGGGCGGTCACGCCTTGCCTGGTTGTCGTTCGCGTTGGCGACGACCCGGCCTCGGCTGTCTATGTGCGTAATAAGGTGCGAATGTGTGAGGAGCTGGGAATTCGTTCAGAGCATCACGCGCTCCCGGCAGACACGGATACGGAGCAAGTGTTGAGGTTAATCGCCTCGTTCAACGCACGCGAAGACGTTGATGGGATACTTGTGCAGTTGCCGCTGCCGCGCGCGGTGGACGAGCGCCGCGTCGTCGAGGCGATTGACCCGTCGAAGGACGTTGACGGATTTCACCCGGTAAATATCGGGCTACTCGTCCTCCGCCGGCCCGCGATGGTGCCGTGCACGCCCCTCGGCATCCTGGAATTGTTGACGAGGGAGGGTGTTGAGATTTCGGGCCGGCGCGTGTGCGTCGTGGGGCGTAGCCAGATCGTGGGTCGGCCCGTCGCGGAGTTGCTGTTACAGCGCGACGCGACCGTCACCATTTGCCACTCGCGCACGCAAGACCTCCCGTCGGCCACGCGCGAGGCGGACATCCTCATCGCCGCCGTGGGGCGCGCGGCGTTCATACGCAAAGAGCACGTCAAGCCCGGCGCGGTGGTGATTGATGTCGGTATCAATCGCGTAACGGACGAAGCGCAGGCGCTTGATTTCTTTGGCGAGAGCGCGGAGAAACGTCTGAAGACGATCAGGGAGCGCGGCTACACGCTCGTCGGCGACGTGCACCCGGCAGAGGTAGCGAAAGTGGCGGGCTGGCTAACGCCTGTGCCCGGCGGAGTCGGCCCGCTGACTGTCGTGATGCTGATGCAGAACACCGTCACGGCGGCGCTGCGAAGGCGCGGACTGTGAGTTAGTGAATCATAAATCGAGAAAAACGGTTCTCGCCTATTGGCGATTGACTGGAATATGCTGCGCGTCGGATTAACAGGCTCAATCGCGGTCGGCAAGTCATTCGTTACGGGCGTGCTGAGTGAGCTTGGCTGTCATGTGCTGGACGCCGACGCGGTGGCGCGGGGCGTGGTCGCGCAGGGAACGCCGGGCCTGCGCGCGCTGGTTGAAGCGTTCGGGAATGACATTCTTCAGGCGGACGGTACGCTTGATCGCGCAAGGCTGGGGGCGCTCGTCTTCGCCGACGCCTTGAAGCGTATACGCTTGAACGCACTGCTTCATCCGCGCATCATGGAGGCGCAGGACGAGCAGTTGCGACGCTGGGAGGAGATTGACCCGCTTGGAATCGCGGTCGTGGACGCAGCCCTGTTGATAGAGTCTGGCGGGTACAAGCGTTTTGACAAACTGATCGTCGTCCACTGTCGCCCGGAACTCCAACTCGAAAGGTTGATGCGGCGTAATGATCTGGCGCGCGACGAGGCGGAACAGCGAATCGTCGCACAGATGCCGCAGGAACAAAAAATGAGCTACGCTGATTTCACGATAGACACTTCCGATGGATTCGACGACACGCGCAGACAGGTGAGTGAAGTTTATAATGCTCTCCGCCCGCTGGCTGCCAGCGAAGGCGCGGAAGCCGGAACGCGTTGACGCGTTAGTCCGGCAGCGAGGGTGATGAAGAAAGGTCGCGCACACTCAAAGACGGTTGCTGACGAGCATGGGCACGACGACGCCCGGACGACGAACGCCCGCTCAACGCACTTGCCGCGTTTGCTCCGCGCGAATACATCCAACCTTCGCTTCATGCACGGATTCAATCTCAAGCTCTCGCTGGTCTTACTCATCACAGGCTCCCTCATTTTCAGCGGCGGGTGTTTTGAGGGCGAAGAGGGCGAACAGTTTTACGGGCAGGTTCGTGTACCGCGCACGCAGGAGTTTCGTTGGAGCGACGGCGGATTGCCGCAGGTGTTTGACCCCGCTCGCGCCGCCGCGCCGCCCGATACCGACGCCGTGCGCGCTCTCTTCGAGGGGCTAACGGATTACGAGCCGGGAACGCTCAAGCCGCTCCCGGCGGTCGCGAGTCGCTGGGAGTCTTCGGAGGACGGGCGCAAGTGGATTTTCTATCTGCGAAAAGATGCTGTCTGGTCGAACGGCGACCCGGTGACGGCGAACGACTTTGTTCGTTCCTGGCAACGCACGTTACGCCTCGGCGACCGCGCGCCGCACGCGAAACTTCTCTCCAACATCGAGGGCGCGCGAGAGTTTGCCGCCAACCTGATCGTTAACCGACAGGGTCGAGATGTGGAAGCGACCCCCTCACCGGCCACAACGCAGCCGTCCGCCGAGGCCAAATCCGACGCGCCGGTCGAGCCGAAGCCGGAGATGCCCACCGCGCCGCCGCACTTCGGCGCAGAGGCCATTGACGCGCACACGCTCAAGGTCACGCTGCAACGGCCCGACCTTAATTTCCCTTCGCTCGCGACCCATCCCGTCTACCGACCGACACACGAACTGAGTTTGGGCGAAGACCTCTCCGCGCTTCGGGACGAGCAAACGAACGGAGGCGGCGCGGACACGTCTTCGCCCATCGTTACCAACGGGGCCTTTCAACTAAACGGATTCGGCAGCGACGGCGTGGTGCTTGAGCGCGCGAAAAACTACTGGGACGCGTCCTCTGTGAAACTTGAGCGCGTTCGCTTCGTCGCCGGCAAAAGCTCAGAGGAAGCACTCGCAGCTTATAAGGCGGGTGAGATTGACGCCGTCAGCAATGCGGCCTTCGAGCCGCTGGGCGTCAAACTCCTGACGCAATTCAAGGATTTCCGGCGCGATACCTTCGGCGCGTTAACCTACTACGGCTTCAACACCGTCCGGCCACCTTTCAACGACGTGCGTGTCCGTGAAGCTCTGACGCTGGCGCTCGACCTCGAACGCCTGAGCGCCGACACGCTGGAAGGCTCGACCGAGCCGGCCAGAAAGTTTCTGCCAGTACAAAAAGCCGTGCCGCAGGACGCGAACGAGAAAGCAGGCGCGGGGCAACCGGAGGCCTCGGACGTGGAGAAGCGAGAGGAGCTTGAGCAGGCCGCGCCTCTCCGGCACAACGCCGAGCGTGCGCGCCGTCTGCTCGCGGAGGCCGGCTTCCCCGACGGCGAAAACTTTCCGCGCGTGCGCCTGCTCGTCAACCGCAACGAACCGCAGCGCCTGCTGGCGCAGGCCGTCGCGCGCATGTGGCGCGACACGCTCGGCGTGCAAACCGAGCTGGTCATACGCAATTGGGAAGACTACGAGGCGATGTTGAAGACGAGCGACTATGACGTGGCGCGCCGCAGCATCGTTCTGCAAACGACCGACGAAGAGACGAACATGCGTGCGATGTTTGGCGACGACGCAGCCGTCCCGGCTCAGGGCGGCGAAGTTGCCCAGACGCCGCCAGCAGAACAGTTCCTGCCACCGCCTCCGCATTGGCGGGGAAACGTCGCGCCGGAGCAGTCCGTCGAGAGGTCGCCCCAGTCGCAGATTATGACCGAGGCGCAGGCCCTGCGCGAATTGCCGGCCATCCCCATCTACTTTGCCTCTTCGTATGCGATGGTTAAGCCCTACGTTAATGGATTTGATTCCAATTTGCTGGACGCGCCCTCACTCAAACAGGTCAGCATAGACACAGGGTGGAAGCCGCCTCCGCAGAAGACCGGCATCAGGATTGTCTGGGGCGCTATGCATTAGTTGTATAATTTGAGCCGGGCGTGCAACGAGCTGCGCGGCTGTGAGCATCGTTAAAGCGTTGAGTGTTGGCGATGTATTTCTTGATTGACGAAGCGGTCGCGTGATAATTTGAACGGCGAGATACTTCGTTTTTCATAAATCGTTCCCCGTCGAGTCTCCCGTCCGCCAAGCTTTTCTTGATAAAAGAAATTAGCGCCCGTCTGTGCTTCGCGTCAGAAGGACAGTTGGTCGTCGCCACCGGGCGCGGCACAGACTAGATGCCGCGCGAGTTCTTAAGGAAACACCAGAGGAGTTAAAAGGCCATGTTTAGTCTTCGTGCCAAGTCTGTTTGTCTCTGCGCGATTCTTCTCGCGCTCGCCGTCTATAGCGCGGGCTGTGCCACGCAAGCGAGCAAGAAGGCGGAGTTCTTCGGCAAGGTTGAGCCGCCGCCGGGGCAGGTTTTGCGCTACATTTCCGGTTCGGAGCCGGAATCGCTCGACCCGCAGGTCGGCACCGGCCAGCCGGAGGCGCGCATCTACATGGCGTTCTTCGAGGGCCTCGTCGAGTACGACCCGAAGACGATGGAGCCAATACCCGCCATCGCAGAGACCTGGGACACGAACAAAGACTCCTCGGAATTCATCTTCCACCTGCGCAAGAACGCGCGCTTCTCAAACGGCGACCCGATCACCGCACAGGACTTCGTCTACACCTTCCGCCGTGGACTCGCACCCGCGCTCGCCGCGCGCAACGGGTATCTCGCTTACGAAATCAAATACGCACAGGGTTATAACGAGGGCGGCTCGTTCGTGCGCGACACTAAGACCGGCAAGTTCGTGACCGCCGCAGAGGTCGAGCCGGAAGCGGAATCGAAGGGACAATCAGTTGAGCCTGCCATGCCCGCCAATGCTTCGCCGCACGCCGCCGAGCTTGCTGTTGATAAAGAAAATCCTTCATACGACACGGACTTCCACCACTTCATGCACGAGCCGGTGCGTCTCGTCGTCGCGGGCGATGAGAAAGGGCGCGAGAAGGAATTTAAGGCGAACCCGAAACTGCGCGCCGCGCTGGAGAATAAGGAACTCGTGCCTGTGAAGGCCGAGGACATCGGCGTCGAGGCGATTGACGACTACACCTTCCGCCTTTCGCTCACACAGCCCGCGCCGTATTTCATCGGCCTCATGCCGCATCAATTTTTCCGCGCCGTCCCGCGCAAGGCGATTGAACAGTGGGGCGACACGGCCTGGACGCTGCCCGAACACATCGTCACGAGCGGCCCTTTCAAGCTCAAAGCGTGGAAGCCTTACAACGAGATCGTCGCCGTCAAAGACCCCATGTACTGGGACGCCGCCAACGTCCGTCTCAACCAAATCTCTTTCTACCCGCTTGAAGAGACGACGACGATGATGAATCTCTACAAGGCGGGCGAGGTGGACGCGGTCTTTAATCACAACGTCCCCGTCGGCTGGCTCGACCAGATCAGGCCGCTCAAAGACTACATGGACGCGCCGGAAGTCGCCATCGAGTATTACCAGTTCAACACGACGAGGCCGCCCTTCACAGACAAACGCGTGCGTAAGGCCTTCAACATGGCCGTGGACAAGAAGGCGCTGGCCGAATACCGCAAGATCGTCAAGCCTCTGACGGCCTTCACGCCCGAAGGCATTTTCCCCGGCTACCCGCAGCCGAAGGGCGACGACTTTAACCCGGAGAAGGCCAAGCAGCTTCTCGCGGAAGCTGGATTCAAAGACGCGTCCGGCAAGTTCGACCCGAAGAAATTCCCGATCAATGAGGTCGAGCTGACCTACAACACAGCCGAGTCTAACCGGCAGGTCGCGGAGTTCGTCCAGGCGCAGTGGAAACAAAATCTGGGCCTGACGGTTTCGCTCAAGAACATGGAGTTCAAGACCTTCCTCCAATCGCGTGCGAAACTCGAATACAAAGGACTGGGCCGCGCCGGTTGGGTCGGCGACTACATGGACCCCTACACCTTCCTCGCGCTCTTCTCGACCGTCGGCGGCGACAACGGCACAGGGTGGTACGATCCGAAGTACGCAAACATGCTGAAAGAAGCCAACCGCCAGTCAGACCCGCAGAAGCGCTACGAGTTGCTGGCAAAGGCCGAGGCTTATATGCTCGACGCACAGCCCGTGATTCCCTTGATGACGAACGCCACGAACTGGGTGAAGAAGCCTTACGTCAAAGGCATGTATCCGAACCCCGGAACGCTCCACGCGTGGAAGTTCGTCTACATAGAGGACGACCGAGCCAAGTGGGATTACGGCGTGCCGAAGCTGACATCGGATAAGCCGACGACAGCCGAATAGCGAGGTAGCACACTTATGTTCAAGTTCGTCCTTCGACGCTTAATCATTACGCTGCCGATGGTCGTCATCGTCGTCTCGCTGACGTGGGGGCTGATCCGGCTCGCGCCCGGCAACTTCTACTCAGGCGAGAAAAAGATTCCGGCGGCCATCGAGAAGAACATCCGCGAGAAGTACGGGCTTGATAAGCCCTGGTACGTGCAGTACGGCAGGATGATGGGGTCTGTGCTGCGCGGCGACTTCGGGAATTCGCTGAGGTATCAGGGGCAGTCCGTCAACCAGATACTTCTGATGACGCTGCCCGTCTCCGCGACGCTGGGGCTGTTCTCTTACCTGATCGCGCTCCTTGTCGGCATCCTCGCGGGCACGCTCGCGGCTCTCAAGCAGAACTCGCGGCTCGACTACGCCTCGATGGCGCTGGCGATGCTCGGCCTCTCGATACCGAACTTCGTGCTGGGGCCGCTGCTCGTGCTCGTCCTGTCGCTCTCGCTCTACTGGCTGCCGCCCGCGCGCTGGGGCGGTTTCCCCAGTTGGAATCTCGTCCTCCCCGTGCTCACGCTTTCGGGCGTCTACATGGCTTACATCGCGCGCCTGACGCGCTCAGGGATGCTCGAAGTTTTGCGCGCCGACTATATTCGCACGGCACGCGCCAAGGGTTTGTCGGAGCGTGCCGTGGTTTTCAGACACGCGTTGCGCGGAGGCCTGCTGCCGGTCGTGTCGTTCACAGGCCCTGCGCTGGCGTTTCTGATTTCGGGCACGGTCGTCGTCGAGCGCATCTTCGCGCTGCCCGGCCTCGGCAACTACTTCATCAACGCGAACCTGAACCGCGACGAGCCGCTCATCATCGGCATCGTCGCGTTCATCTCGATTGCGATTCTGCTTTTCAACTTACTGGTAGACGTGGCCTACGCCTACATTGACCCGCGCATCCGGTACTGACGCCATGAATGAAGAACGATCCGCGACTGACCGCGCACAAACGACGGGGCAGCCTGCGCTGACTCCACTGGGCACGCCGCCCGAAGCCCCGCGCGACCCGGACATCATTCACACCTCGCCCGAACTCGCCGTCGGCGAAGGCGACGTGCGTTCCGCAGAGATGCGCGACGATACGATTGTCGGCACGTCTCTGTGGAAAGACGCGTGGCGTCGCCTGTTGAAGAACAAGCTGGCGGTCTTCGGCCTTGTCGTCGTCGCGATTATTATCGTCGTCTCGCTCGTCGGGCCGTACATCATCAAGGCCACCACGGGCTACACCTACGACTTCATCCCGCCGGACTCAAAGCTGGTCAAATCCTTCCCGCCGTTTCAAGCTCCCGACGGCTCGTTCTCCGGGGCGCACCCGATGGGAACGGACAATGCGGGGCGCGACATTCTCGCGCGCGTCCTGCTCGGCGGGCGCATCTCCCTGATGGTCGGCATCATCTCGACCATCGTCTCGCTCCTCATCGGCATCTCCTACGGCGCAACGTCCGGCTACCTCGGCGGCAAGGTTGACGACGTGATGATGCGTATCGTGGACGTGCTCTACTCGCTGCCGTACATGATGATCGTGATTGTGCTGCTGGCCTTCTTCGGCAATCGCTCGCCGCTCGGACAACTCTTCCTGCTCTTCGCGGCGCTCGGAGCCGTCTCGTGGCTGACGATGGCGCGCATCGTGCGCGGGCAGGTCATGTCGCTCAAGAATCAGGAGTTCGTGCAGGCCGCGAGGGCGACCGGCGTTACGACGCCGAAGATTATTTTCCGACACCTCGTGCCGAACGCGCTCGGCCCCGTCATCGTGTACGCGACCCTGACCGTTCCGTCCGTGATGTTGCAGGAAGCGTTTCTTTCTTTCCTCGGCCTCGGCGTGCAGGCCCCGCTCGCTTCGTGGGGCAGCCTCGCTTCGGAGGGCATCCAGAACATCGCGATTTTCCCGTGGCAATTGATTTTCCCCGGCGTGACGATGGCCCTGACGCTCTTCTCTCTGAACTTCCTCGGCGACGGCCTGCGCGACGCGCTCGACCCGCAGATGCGGAAGTTTTAAAAGCCGTGAAAAGACTCTCAACGACGACTTTCGATTCACGATTGAGGATTGACGAAAAACTATGAGCAGCCAGAACGGCAATCTTCTTTCAGTCAAAGACCTGCGAACCTATTTCGAGACCGAGGACGGAACCGTCCGGGCCGTTGACGGAATCAGCTTCGACCTCGAACGTGGCGAGACGCTCGGCATCGTCGGCGAGTCGGGTTCGGGCAAGTCGGTCACGAATCTCTCCGTCATGCGTTTGATCCCGGAGCCGCCCGGACGCATCGTGTCGGGCGAGATCATCTTTCACGGGCAGGACATCCTGACGCTTTCGCCGGAAGAGATGCGTCAGATTCGCGGCAAGCAGATCGGCATGATCTTTCAGGACCCGATGACCTCGCTCAACCCTTTCATGCGTATCTCGAAACAGTTGATGGAAATCACGCAACTGCACCTCGGCTACGACAAAGATCAGGCTTACCGGCACGCCATCAAAATGCTCGACACGGTCGGCATCCCCGACGCCGAAGCGCGCGTGGACAGCTACCCGCACGAGTTTTCCGGCGGCATGCGCCAGCGCGTGATGATCGCGATGGCGCTCTCTTGCGAGCCGGAACTGCTGATTGCGGACGAGCCGACGACGGCGCTCGACGTGACGATTCAGGCGCAGATTCTCGAACTCATCAAGAATCTGAAACGCGACACGGGCACGTCCGTCATCCTCATCACGCACGACCTCGGCGTCGTGGCCGGGATGAGCGACCACATTATCGTGATGTACGCGGGCAAGGTCTTCGAGCAGTCGCCGACGCGTGAATTATTCGCGCAACCCGGCAACCCGTACACGAAGGGCCTGCTCAAATCCGTCCCCGATCCCGCGCACGAACACGGCAGGGAACTTTATCAGATACCCGGCCTGCCGCCCGATGTCGCGCACCTGCCGCCGAATCAATGCCCGTTCGCAGAGCGTTGCTACCGCGTCGAAGACATCTGCCGGCGCGAGTTCCCGCCCTTCGTCAAACTGAACGACGAACACTTTTCGCTCTGCCATTTCGCCGGAGAGGTCTACGCGCAGTCCCGCGTCGAGAGTGATGCGAAAACGGCGGGCGCTAACCGCCGGGTAGCCGGCACAGAGGCTTCGACCGGGGGAGGCACACAGCGATGAGCACACAGGGAATTGAAGCCGGCGGGACGGGGAACATGCCGCCGACTCTGATGCCGGAAGCAGGTGCGGAGCCTTTGATCGCGATCCGCGAGTTGAAGGTGCACTTCGATCTGGGCGGCGGTACGGCGTGGGACAAACTCGTCGGCGGCTCGCCCGTCAAGCGCGTGGTCAAGGCTGTGGACGGAGTCTCGATAGACATCTTCCCCGGCGAGACGCTCGGACTCGTCGGCGAATCCGGCTGCGGCAAATCCACACTGGGCCGCGCCATTCTACGCCTGACCGAACCGACAAGCGGGCAGGTACTTTTTCGAGGGGAGAACCTCGCCCTACTCTCCGAGCGGCGGATGCGCCAGTATCGCCGCAACCTTCAGATGATTTTTCAAGACCCGTATGCGTCGCTCAACCCGCGTATGACGGTCAGCCAGATCATCGGCGAGCCGCTGGACACCTTCGGCCTCGCGCGCGGCAGGGAAGGAGAGGCGCGCATACGCGAGTTGATGGAGACGGTGGGACTCAGCCCGCGTTTCATCAAACGCTACCCGCACGAATTTTCCGGGGGCCAGCGCCAGCGCATCGGCATCGCACGCGCACTGGCCGTTGACCCTGACTTTATCGTCGCCGACGAACCGATCTCCGCGCTCGACGTGTCCATACAGGCGCAGATTATGAACCTGATGGCGCGGCTCCAGCGCGAGCGCAACCTGACATACCTGTTCATCTCGCACGACCTGCGCGCCATCCGTCACGTCTCAGACCGCGTGGCGGTGATGTACCTCGGAAAACTGGTTGAGATTGCGGACGCGAGAGTCGTCTACGACGACCCTCTGATGCCTTATACGAAGGCGTTGATTTCCGCCGTCCCACTGCCCGACCCGGAGCTTGAGGCGACGCGCCAGCGAATCGTCCTACAGGGTGACGTGCCTTCGCCCATCAACCCCCCTTCGGGCTGCCGTTTTCACACGCGCTGCCCTTGGGCCATACAGGCCTGCAAGGATGTCGTTCCGCCGCTCACGGAGATTAGACCGAACCATTTCGCGGCCTGCATCCGCATCAGCCCCGATCAACCGGATATTGAACAGGTCGCGCCCGGCGATGCTCCCGGCCTCAGGAATCCCGGTCGGATCATCGCGCAGTGAAATACCGCCTGAATTAGACATTTAAAAGATGGTGCGGAACTGAAATAATCAGTTCAGGCAAATAAGAGCCGTGTTTCGCACGTTCTCTGGACATGATTCACCTCGCGGCTGCGCCGACGTTTCGTCGGACATCTGGACTTAACCTCCAACCGCGTATAGAAAACCCGACAAGAGTGCCTGAGTAGCTAATGGACAAAGCCGCCCGTGCCCCAGAGCGTGCTGCCCAACAAGCACCCCCCATTGAAGTGTCCCCCGAATGGGCCGCTGCACAGGATGCATTGGCCGCCGATTCCGGGCTGGCCCTGCTGCTGGTCGAGGGGCATCAGCCGCCGTCTCTCCACATCTCGAACAACAACTCCATCTGCCGCGCCTTTCAGACTTCGCCCACACACGCGCATCGCTGCGACCCCTTCTGCGGAGAAGCATTCGACCGCGCAATGTCCGCGAAGGGGAAAACGGATTACCGCTGTCACGCCGGACTTCAATGCTTCGCCGCGCCCGCGAGCCGCGAGGACGAAAAGCCGCTGGCGGTCATCGGCGGGCGAGCTTTTCTGCGGAGCGCGGATTATCGCGCTCTGGCCGAACGCATCCGCACGGGCGACCTGACAGACCTTCTCTCTGCGGAACTCTTCCGTAACGTCGTTTTCGCATCGCAACAGGATTTGGACGAGCTCGCCTCCCGCGTTGCCGAGGCCGCGAGCGTGCAGTTGAAGTTTGCGCCGGAGCTTGTCGAGAAAGTTAAGTCTAAGCCGAAGTCGGATGAGAAGGTGAAGACTGATTCATCAAAGAGCGCGCCAGACAAGACATCCGTGGAAAGCGCGGAGACGCACGCCGATGCCGCCGAGCCGCAGGGAGAGGTACAGGCTGCGCCGCGAGTCAGAAATTTTACTTCAGGCTCGACGTTCAGCGAGGCCTGCGCGGCTGCCGTCAATTCTCTACAGTCCGCACATGGATTGAAAAGTCTCGCGCTGATGTTTCGCTCAGACGATCAGTTTCACCCGCTCTGCGTGACCGGGAATTTTAAGACGAAGCCGCCGCGCATCACTCTCAGGGCGAATGAGATTAAATTGCTTCAGGCCGCGACACACCGCGACTCGATTGCCGTGCCCGCAGGCGGACGCACATCGTCGAAGCACGAAGACGCTGCGGAACTGTTTCCCCTCGTCATTAACGAAGAGATCAAGGGCGCGCTGCTCGTCGGCGATAAAAATTTGAGCGACGAGCAGCGACAGGCGCTCTCGGCCTTCTGCCGCGAGATCGCCATGCCGCTTGAGATGCTGCGCCTGCGCGAGGAACTCGAACGGCGCATGCGCGCGGCTACGCACCTGCAAGCCTTCAACGAGATCGTCAACACGGCGCAGCCCGACGATGCTTACGCCAGCATTCTTCGGCACTCCACTGACCTTCTGCGCGCAGAGCGCAGTTCGCTCCTGCTCTACGACGAGCGCGCCAACGAGTTGTCGGTGAAGGCTGCCGTCGGCCCGCGCGCCGACGTGACGCGCGAGACTCGCATGCGTCTGGGCGAAGGCGTGGCGGGAAGCGTTCTGCGCGAAGGCCGGCCCGTAGTCGTGCACGAGGTCGGCGCGGGCAACTCCTGGCATCCCGCCCCGGCGGAGCGGAGCTACAAAACAAGCTCGTTCATCAGCTATCCGATCATCATCGGCGGTCGCAAGGTCGGCGTGCTCAACATGACGGACAAGGTCGGCGGCGGAGCTTATGACGAATACGACCTCGGCCTGTTGGAGATAATCGCGCCGCAGATGGCGCTGGCGATTGACCGCGCGGAGTGGCATCAGAAGGCGACGCAATTCCAGTTGCTCTCCATCACAGACCCTCTGACCGGATTGCTCAACCGCCGCTACCTCGAAGAGCGCCTCTCGGAAGAGCTTGAGAGGTCGAAGCGCCAGCGTTTCCCGATGAGCTTTCTGATGATGGACATTGACGACTTCAAGAATTACAACGACCAGCACGGGCATCAGGCGGGCGACCTCGCGTTGGAGATGACCGCACAGTGCCTGAAAACCGCGCTGCGCTCGGCGGACGTGGCGGCGCGTTATGGCGGCGAAGAGTTCAGCATCCTCCTGCCGCAGACCTCTCTCTCCGAGGCGCGCGTGATTGCCGAGCGCATCCGCCGTCGCGTCGAGCGGACGCACTACCCGCAGGGGAAAGAGCAGCCGCTCGGAGCCGTCACCGTCAGCATCGGTATCTCCGCCTTCGGGCCGCAGACGGACACGCCCGCCAGCGTCATCTACGCCGCCGACCAGGCTTTATATATCGCCAAGAGTCGCGGCAAAAATTGTGTGGAAGCGTTTGAGCCGACTAACACGCCGGAGGGCGAACAATTGCCCGGCGCGGAGCGAAATGCCGGATAAGAAGAGCAAAACGCGACGCATCCTCGGACACATCGCGCCGGAATTGTTCGCCGGGCGCGAGGCGGAGTTGCGCGAAATCACTTCTCTGGCGGCGCACACGGCGGGGCCGCGCAGCCTGCTCCTGCTCTCCGCGCCTTTCGCAGGCGTCTCGGAACTGCTGCGCCAGTCATACGACAAACTCTTCGCGCAACGCGGCGGCGCATCGCCAATCTACTTCTCCCTGTCGCGCGGCGATTCGACCCAAGCGGCTGCGCGGCGCTTCCTCCACACGTTCCTGACGCAACTCGTCGCGCACCGTCGCGAAGACCCGACGCTGATCGCAACTTCGCCGACGCTGCGTGATTTGTTGGAACTGGCCGCGCCGTCCGACTATGAATGGGTCGAGCGGCTCGTACAGACCTACGAACGCGCGCGGGAAGACGGCGACGAGCGTGCGCTGGTGCGCGCGTGCTTCGGCGCACCGCAGCAGGCGAACGCGCGCGGCGCGCGCACGGTCGTCATGCTCGACGACGTGCATCTCGCCGCGAACATGAGCGGGGAAGTGGAACTCGGCGCAGAGATCGCGCAGGCCGCAGCGCAGGCGGACGTGCCTTTCGTGCTCGCGGGTTTGCGCCGCCGTCTGGCGGACGTGCTCAACGGCACTGCCGAGCGTCCGCGACTCGACGGTATGCGGGCGCTGCATCTCGAACAACTGAAAAGCGTCGAGGCACGCTCTCTCGTCGAGCAGATAGCGCAGCGCGCGGGCGTGGCGCTCAACGACGAGACGCGCGACCTCATCGTGCAGCAGTTCGAGGGCAGTCCCTACTTCATCACGGCGCTGGTTCAATCGGCGCTCCTGAGCGGCACTGCGCTGACGAGCTTCCGTGAATTTCAGAAGCTCTACGTTGACGAGTTGATGGGCGGGCGCATCAATCGCCGCTTCAACTCTGTGCTCGAAGAAATCGTCCCCTCTGTCGCGCTGCGTCGCAACCTGCTTCGAGTGCTGCACGAATCGGCGTCGAACGTCGGCGGCAAATCTCCGGTCGAGGCGTGGCTCCGCAGGCTCGTCGTCGAACCGCTCGAACTCGAACGCATCATGGGCGGGCTGCACATGCGCGAGTTGGCGAGCTTTCACACGACCTTCGTCGAGACAAGCCCCGGCGCAGTGTGGCGCGATTTCCTGCGCGTGAGTTATCGCCTTCAAGTCGCGGTCGAACCTCGCGCCCTCGTCGTCGCAGACACCCTGGTCGAGACGTTGAAGCGTGCGCCGCAGACGATGGCGCGGCACTATCGTCGCGAGGCGGCGCTGAAGCTCGGCGACCTGTTGGAACGTTTCGACTTTCAGCGCGTGCCTGCGAGCCTGCTTCACTACGACCGCTTCAGCCGCATGTATCGCGGCGTCCCAGTCGAAGAAGTGTCCGCCGGCCTCGACGCCGAGACAGACCTGATTCGTCTGCCGCAGGTCGTGCACACGGCAAGCTGCGCGTCCTTCCACCCGCCGATACTTCAGGCCTGCGACGAAGAGCGTTGCGCGGTCGCGCACGGCTTCGACTCCAGTTCCTACGCGGACGCGAACGAGGTGGTTTGGATTGCAGTCGAGATTGAATCAAAGCTCGAAGCCGGGCGCGCTCTGACCGAAGTCTGGCTCGACCGTCTGGCGCAGGTCGCACAGGCTTGCGGTTTCCATCGCGTGCGCCTGTGCCTGGTCGCGTCCGAAGGGTTTTCGGCGGAGGCAGTCGAGTTGCTCAACGAGCGAGAGGCTTTCGGCGCGAGCCGCCAACAGCTCGAATTTCTGACGGCGCGGCTCAGCCCCGGCGCGGCTGCGGAGAGCACGGGCGGCAACGAGTTTGTCATGGAAATCCCGATGGGCGACGATACCGAATTGATCGCCGCGCATACGGTCGAGCAGATCGCGCGCCGCATGGACTTCCAGCCCGAAGCGATCAACCAGATCAAGACCGCGCTCGTCGAAGCATGCATCAATGCCGCCGAGCACAGTTTCAGCCCCGACCGTAAAATTTATCAGCGCTTCCGGCTCGAAAATGATAAATTGGTGGTCACGGTTTCGAGTCGGGGGCTGGTCGTCAACCCCATTGCGTCGGAAAACGGCAATTCGCCCGCAAATCACAGCAACGACAATGAGGCGGGCGAGGGCGCTAAAGGCCGACGCGGTTGGGGTCTCAAGCTCATCCGCACACTGATGGACGAGGTTGAGTTCGAGCGGGTTGACGACGGCACGCGGCTACGCATGACGAAGTATCTGCGTAAGTGAGAAGGGAACCTGCCACATGACACAACCCAACCACGCGCACACCGCGCTCAACCCTTTGAGCGACGGTGAGGTCGCGGTCGTCTTCGCGGGAGACTACGTGAACAAGTTGAGCGGCCAGCGCATCGAGCGTGAATGCAGGCTCAAACTTGAGAGCGGCTACCGCGCGCTCGTCATCAACTTTAAGGGGACGGAGTTGGTCAACAGCATCGGCGTTTCGATCTTGCTCGGCGTGATTGACATAGCCGAACAGAAGGAAGCGCGCGTCGTCTTTACCAACGTCAACCGCCACACTGTGGAGTTGTTCGAGTTGCTCGGCCTGACGCGCCACGTCGCGATGGCCGAGAGCGACGATGCTGCGCTCGCCACGCTCTCGGAGTTTGCCGCCCCGTCCCCCCCGCAAGGTCACTAGGCTATGCCCGACAGCAGGATGACAAAAGTGCTGCACGCCTTCGCGGCGCTCGCCGATCTGGGCGAGGAGATCGCGGAGACGAGCGACTTCGAGGAGATGGTCAGTTCGGCTCTCCACGTCGTCCTCGGCGCGCTCGGCATTCGTCGCGGCGCAGTGGCCGAGTACGACGCGCGTTTGTCTTTGTTCAGATTCGTCGCCTCGCGTGGACTCGGCGAAGCCCATCCCCCGGACGTAGCGTTCACCTGCGACGAAGCAGCCACACACAGAAGCGGCGACGGGCAGTTGAGGCTCGATGCTTCCGCTCTCGAAAAAGAAATCAGGGCCGCGCTCCCGGACTTGCCCGCCGAGAGCGTGATGCCGCTCGTCGTGCGCGGAGAACTCGTCGGCGTCATCCTTCTGGGCGCGAAGGCCAGCGATGAGGCTTTCAACGCGGAGGATCACGAACTCGTCCGCACGCTCGGTCGCCACATCGGGGTCGGCCTGCACAATCATCGCTTGCTCCGCGAGCTTGAGCACCGCGCCGAAGAGAACCGACGGCTCTACGACGACCTGCGCGCGATTTACCAGGACACCGTTCGCGCCTTCGCCGCCGCGATTGACTGCAAGGACAAATACACGCAGGGCCATTCAGAGCGCGTCGGCAAGTACAGCGAGATTATCGCGCGCGAGTTGGGCTGGGGCGATCAGGAGGTCGAGGGCATCGCCGTCGCCGGCTATCTTCACGACATCGGCAAACTCGTCGTTGACCGCGACATCATCAACGCGCCGTACAAAATTGACGCCAAACAATCTTCCGAACTCAATCGCCACCCGGCAGCCGGCTACGAAATCCTACGGCCCATCAATCATCCTTACGCGGACATCCCCCTGATGGCGCGCTATCATCACGAGCGCATAGACGGTCGAGGCTACCCGGATGGATTGAAAGGAGATCAAATCCCGCTCGGCGCAAAGATCGTGACGCTCGCAGACTCTTTCGACGCGATGACTACAGACCGCCCATACAAGCGACGCCGCGCCTTCGCGGAAGTCATCGAAGATTTCCGTTTCAACTCCGGCAAGCAGTTCGCGCCCGAAGTCGTCATCGCTCTGTGCCGCGCGATTTTGAAGGAAGTCAACGGTCAAGTCAGACCCAGGCAGATTGTCAAGCTGCTCGGCAAGGGTTATCTGGAATCGGAGCGCGTCCCCGCGATGCTGGAAGAGCTGATCGTCGAACTGGAAGCCGGGGACACTCTCGCTGCACGACATGGTTGAGAGGTTGCGTCAGATTTGCGAGACTCTTCGGGGTAAACAATAAAGGCGGCTCGCCGATTCTGACGAGCCGCCTTTGCTTTATGAACATTTCACCCGACCCTGCGAGCGCGGGCATAGTTCACTTCGGTTGTATGCGTAGGGAATAGCTCGCCATCTCGATCTTTTCGTCCGGGTGAACCTCGACGCGCTCTTCGCGTGGAAGCTCGCGCCCGCCCACGAGCGTCGGATTCCTGCCTTTCGGCGTCAGCCAGAAGCGGCCTTCCTCGTCGCACGCAAGCGTTGCATGCAGGCGACTGACTTCCGGGTCGCCCTTGATCGGCAGATCAACCGCGACTGATTTCGAGCCGCGTCCCACGGAAATGTCGGGCTTCGAGACGGGGAGGACATTCTGTCGCACGCCGTTGCGCCACACCTCTACGCTGTAGAGTTCAACCGGCGGGCGCGAGCTGACCATCGTCACTTCGCTTTCGAGCGCCCCGGTGTCGTTCTGCGACTGCGATTGTTCCGCCCCGGAACATTCCTCGGTGGATGGGCGCGTCGTGACCATCGTGTGCCCGCCCTCGCCCGAATCCCAGACGGGTTGCACGCGAAACTCTCCCCTGTTAAGCGTGCCGTCAACGCGAAGTTCGACGGCGAAGGATTTGGTGGCAAGCTGTGTCGTGCCGCTCAACTCGCGCGCACGCTCCGAGAGCACGTAGAAGAGTCCCTGTTCGAGTCCGCGACGCTTCTCGCCCTGCCACTCTTTGTCGTCGTCGTTCGAGAGGTAGACGATATATTCCGGCGGAATGTAGGTCGGCCCGCCCGGCGGCGTGAACATCTCGCGCTGCATCACGGCCTCGACCTCGCGCGCCACCTTCACCAGAAACTCTTCCCAGACGCGGCGCGGACGCGATTGCTCGTCCACTTCCGCGAGCGGGTCGTTAGCGGCCTCGCCGTCAATCCACTTGCGAATCGAATCAAGTAAACCCACTGTTATACTCACCTCATCTGATTGGATATCGAAATTTACTTCGCCTTTAAAAGAGAGCTATTCAACCAGCCCTGCTCTGAGGAGCCGCCGTCCCTTTTGGGTTGCCCGTGCTCGATGATATTCACCTGATACCAGTTGCCGCTGACCTTCAGCACGCGCACGGTCGAATTGATCTCCGCCAGTCCAACAATTGCATAACTTGCGGAAGGCCCCTCGCGCAAGTTTACATTGCTCGTCGTCACGAAATCATGGCCCACCGGCGAGGAAGAATTATCCGCCGAACGCGAACCGTTCGCGCCTGTGCGGAGGCTGCTGACGTAGCTGTGCGTGGCGTAGAGCATCCCTGCGAAAGCGGCGAGCAGTAAGAGCGCGACGAGCCAGTTGCGTGCGCGCGGCGAGAGGCGCGGTCGGCGTGGAGACGCTTGCTGCTCCGAAATTCTCTCTCCGCCGGAGACTGCGACGGCACGGTTGCCATTACTCTGTACGGCGGCGGTAGTCTCAATCTGGCTGCCCTGTTTGACGGGGACGACGATACGCTGCCGTTTAGAATTCGCCGACGGCTCGACGGCCCTCTCGAAGACGGGGGCGGGCGGAGGGTTCGCGGCGGCCAGCCTGTTATTCGCACCCGCTTGCGCCTGCGCCTCCGCGAAGTCGCCAGCGTTCTTCAGCGGGCGCGTGTGCGGAAGCATCGCGTCCTTCAAATAGCTCCAGAACTCCTCGACGGTTTGATAACGCTTTTCAGGGTTCGTGCGCGTGGCGCGCTCAAGCACCCTCAACACGTATGCTGACCAGGGTTGGCGGGCCAACTCTTCCGGCAGTTCCGTGATCGGCCTCTGCGAAAACCGGCGCGGCGCTTCGCCCGCCAGCAGCATGTAGGCCGTTTTGGCGAGCGAGTAGATGTCTGCGGCGGGCGTGAGCTGTGCGACCGGAAGACTCAGCGATGCGGTGTCGAGCGGCCCCGTCCGCCCCATCGGATGATGCTCCGGCGCGGCGTAAACATCCGTGCCGACGCGTGTGATTAAGCCCTCGCCGGCTTCGATTTTGGCGACGCCGAAATCAGCGATCTTGACCGTGCGCTGGTCGGCTGTCAGCAGTAGATTCTGCGGCTTGATGTCGCGATGTATGACGCCGTGCTTGTGCGCGTGCGAGAGTCCCGCGCAGACCTGTTCGAGATAGAAGAGAGCGCCTTCGAGCGGCATCGGGTGATGGCGGCAATATTTCTGTAGGTCGCCGCCGGAGAGGTATTCGAGCACGAGATAGTGAAAAGTGCGACCCTCCATGTCAATCGCCGTGCCGTGGCCGAGCCGGTTGATGACGTTGGGATGGCGCACGCGGTCGAGCGCGACGGCCTCGTTGCGAAAATTCTCAATCAGTGTGCGTTCGAGTTCCTGGTCGGGCGAGTCCTGTAGAAAAGAGTTGAGCGCCTTGATGACGACGGTGTGCGGCATGCCGTCGCTGGCCGAGAGGTCGCGCGCGACGTAGACCTCGGAGTAGCTGCCGCGACCGAGGCACTCAAGGATGTCGTAGCGCCCGTCGAGCCTGCATTGTTGAATCTTGAGTTCACTCATCCCGTCGTGCTTTAAGAAAACCCGTTCGTGTTTACGTCCGGCTCACCCTTCAAAGCGGTGATACCGCTGGGGAGGGCAGCGCGTTCGGTTGCGCTGCCCCGTCGCCGGCGTGGATCACCTCGTCGAGCGCCTTCGCGGCCTCGCGCGCTCGCGGCGCGTCGTCTGATCTTAGATGCGCGGCGACCGTCGCGAGTCGCGCGTCAATTTTTAACTGGCCGTTCCGCGCCGTAGTGTTCTCGTTAATAAGCTGGATAGACTTCTCGAATGCGCCGACCGCTTCCTGATTCTTGCCCGTCAGGAGCAGCGCCCGCCCGTAAAGATAAAGGAATTCCGGGTCGCTCGAATTTAAGGGCTGATTATTGGTATCGGCAGCCATGCGCGAGACCTCGGCGGCGGGCGATAGGTCAACGGCGCGGCGTTTTCTCTCATAAGACAGTTCGGCGTTCTCGGTCGCCGGGCTGGTCGAGGGCACGGGGGCATTCGTGGGAGACGCGGTCGAAGCGGTCGCATCTGGCGGGTTTTGCTTCTGCTGGTAGAGCATGCCGCCGTAGAACGCCAGAGCGGAAGCAGCCGCGATGAGGAGCAGCGTGGCGAGACCGCGTCCAGCGCCGCCGCCGCGCTTTTTGACGACAGGACTCAAGGGCGATGCGCTCTTAGTCTCGACGCTTTGGCTGCCGTACACTGTTTGAGAGGTAGCTGTTGGGGCGTTTTCGGGAGACGTGCCGCCATCGCCAAAAGGTCTACGCAAAGCCGGCTGTGCGACCGCGTTGCTCGCAGCAATCGTCTGCGCGTCGTCGGCGGGGGAGCGGGCACTCAGGAGCGTGGCGTCATCGTCGAATGTCCCTGTGTCGCCGGCGGTTTGAGCGGCGCTCTGGCCGGAACGGATGACGACCGCTGTCAGGTTGTCTTCCGCCCCGCGCTCGAAACACAATTTTTTCATCTCCGCGCAGGCGTCGTCGAGCGAAGAGGCTTGCCGCAGGACGAATGCGAGTTCTTCGTCGGGGATGTGCCGCGTGATGCCGTCGGAGCAGAGGAGAAAGATTGTGCCCGGTTCGATCTCGATGGTCTTCAAGTCCACCTCGACGGCGGACTCTGCCCCGATGGCGCGGCTGATGACGTTGCGGCTCGGATGATTGACGGCCTGCTCCGCCGTCATCCGCCCGGCCCGGACTTCTTCTTCGACCACCGAATGATCGTCCGTCTCGCGTTGGAGCCTACCGTCGGGCGTGAAGCGATAGAGTCTTGAATCTCCGACGTGGCCGATGGTGGCGCGCAGGCCGTCGAGATGGAGCGCCACAATTGTCGTCGCCATCATCGAATACTTGGGCTGCTCGCGCGACTGCTTGTAGATGGAGGCGTTGGCGCGCTGGATGGCGATCTCCATCAGGTCTTCGGGGTCGTCGCCTTCGTTGTGCTGATGAAAAGCTCTTTCGAGAACTTCGATGGCAGTCTTCGACGCGACTTCGCCTGCCTCCGCGCCGCCCACTCCGTCTGCGACGGCGAAGATGTGGCGCTCGACATCGTTCAAAAGCGAGTCCTCGTTGAGCGGTCGTCGCTCGTTAAGCCCGCGGTCGGTGACAGCCGCCGACTCGATGCGGATTTCCGTGGAAGATTCCGTCATTGAACAGCCTCCGGAATTCTGATTTCTTCTGCGGTCTTCTTGGTGCTGGTCGCGGCAGGACGCGGTAGAGCCTCGGCGTCCTGCGCGTTCCTGTGCGAGAAGGCGAGCAGCATGCCGAGCATCGCGAAACTCGTCACCAAGCTGAAGCCGCCGTGACTGACGAAGGGCAGAGTGATGCCCGTCATCGGCAGTGCGCGCGTCGTGCCGCCGATGTTGACGATGGCTTGAAAGCCTATGAAGGCCGTCAGTCCAGCCGAGCAGAGCTTGGTGAACATATCGCGCGCTTCGAGCGACGTGCGGACGCCGGCGTTGACTAAAATGATGAGGGCGAGGATGACGATGCCGCCGCCGAACAAACCCAACTCCTCGCCGATGGCGGCGTAGATGTAGTCGGAGTCCGCGACCGGGATCACCTCCGCGAAGCCGAGTCCCATGCCCCTGCCGCTCGTCCCGCCCGCAGCCAACCCGAAGGTGGCCTGCGCGGGTTGGAAGGCGAGGCGGTCGAACCACACGTCAACGTTGACGCTCTTTTGCATGGCCGGACTCTCTTCGGCCATCTCGCGCATGCGCTGGTTCTTCGCCAGTTCCTCGTCGTAATCCTTCTTCCACCAGTCAACGTCCGCCGACGGCGGGTCGAAGCCGTCGAGCCAGAGATGGAAGCGCTGCTTGATGCGCGAAGGCAGCACCTTCTGAACGGGCGCGGCAAGGGTGGCGAGCGTCGGCACTTTTTCCTGCACGTCCGTGGGGAGCGCGCCGACGATGAGGACGGCGGCGACGAGTACGATTGAGCCGACGAAGAGGAGAAGTTGCGGCCAGCGTCGAACCGCGACGAGGTAGAGCGTGACGTAGGCGCTGCTGAAGACGAGCATCTGCCCGAAATCCTTGAGCGCGAAGAAGGGGATGAAGGGAATCAGCCCCATCATCAAAAGCGGCACGACGTTTTTCGCGCGCGGCATTCCCCAGTAGGTCTGCGCCAGCTCACGGTAGTGCGCCGTCAGGATGCCCGCGAAGCCGATCAGGAAGGGAATCTTCGACGGCTCCCAAGGCGTCATGTTGCCGAGCGCCTTGCCCGCGCGCGACGTGGCGACAGCGAAGCCCAGAGGCACGAGCGTCCCCAGCACGATAATGAAGCTGTGTCGCTGCATCCACGACAGGTATTTCTCTTTGACGCACACCCAGTAGGCCAGTGCGAGCGCGAGGAAAGAGAAGAGCGGAATCAACGTGAAGCTCGAAGTCAGCAACTGTCCGACTGAGGCGTTGACGCGTTGCGTGATCTGCGGCGTCGCATCCGGCTGCGGCGCTGTCGGGTCGAGTCCCAGCATCTTTTTCTTGTCGGCGTCATAGAACTGGTTAATGTAGCGCAGACGCTGCACCTGCGCCTTCTCTGCGCGAGCGGCGGCCTTGTTGCCGAAGCCGTATTCGGGATCGCTGTAGAGGCGATACTGCACTAGCATCCCGACGGAGAACAAAAGAATGGCCGTCGTGTAGAGCGTCCAGTTGCCCTTGAAGCGCATCGTGCGCGTGAGCCAGATGACAAGCGCGAGAATGGGCACGTACATCAGCATGTCGCGCACGGCCCCGGCCACGGGCGGCTCGTAGCCGCGCAGCAGGGCGGAGCGGAACACGGCCAAGTAGCCGACGACCTCAAGGCCGATGATTAAAAGCAGTGCCAGTAGATGCGATGACGCACGGTTTTTCATAATCAGGAAGCAAGCAAAAACATTTTAATTCTGAGCACGCGCATCGTTTGCCCACGCACCCGTTGCATCAATCTTGACGCTCTCACCTCTGCGGCGTCGGCGTGTTCGCGCGGCGGTTCGCCTGCGTCGTCGCCTGCCTCGGCGCGATTTGTTGCCCTGTCTGCCGCTGATTAGGCGCGGGAGACGGCGCGGGAGCGACGCCGAGCAGTCCCAACTCTCTCGCCTTCAGCACGAGCGCGGCTGCGACCGGGGCCGCCGCCTTTGCGCCGTAGCCTCCGCCTTCGATGATGACGGCAATCGCCAGTTGCGGACGATCCAGCGGAGCGATGCAGAGGAACCAACTGTCAATCCGCTTCTCCGGCGAGATCACTATCTGTTCATACTCGCGTATCGGGTTGCCCCTGCGGTCGCGCTCGATCTTCTTGACGGTCTTCGGCTCGCCGGTCTTCTGGTCATAGACGGGCACGTCCTTTTCAGCCGTCCCGGTCTTGCCGCCGGTGATGATGCCCTGCGCAGTGATAGGGGCGAAGACGCTCGTCGCCGTGCCCGAAGACCCAGCCGTGACGCGACCCATGATGCGGCGCATCTGCGCGGCGTACTCAGGCGTCGTCGCCTGCGAGAAGACGGCGGGCGGCACGTCGTATTCGATCTTCGGCTTCATCAGCTTGCCTTCCATGTTCGCGATGGCCGAAGCGGCGAGCGCCATTTGAAAGGGCGTCATCTGTCCGGCGTACCCTTGCCCGAAGCCTTCGAGCGCGAGATCGTAAGGACGTATTTTCGCGCTCGTCACGATGGTCGCCTCACGCGGGGCGAGCGCGCGCCCCACCGCCGGGCGGCTGACGTTCCAGAGTTGCGGTTCCTTGCGCCCGCGCACGGCTTCCTCCGGACTGTCATACGTGCCGATGCCGAGCAGACGCGCCTCTTCACCCAGACGCTCCGGGCCGAGCTTGACGGCCATCTGCGCGAAATACTGGTTGCATGAAACTTCGTAGGCCGTGTCAATTCCGATGTGCCCGTGGACTTCGCCCGTGCCGCCGGAATCAAGTATCACTTTCGCGCCGGGCTGCGCGACGTAGCCGGCGGCGGTGCAGTTGAATTGCGAGTTCTGCATCCCCGCGCGAAAAGCTGCCAGCATAACGACGGTCTTGAAGGTCGAGCCGGGAATGTAGTATGCGCCGAGTGCGCGATTGACGAGCGGGTTGTCGCGCTTGTTGGCCTCCAGTTTGATCCAACTCTCCTCGTCCTGCGCTTCCTTGAGACTGTACGAAGGATTGCTGTACATCGCCAGCACCTCGCCGGTCTGCGGATTGAGGACGACGGCAGCGCCGTGGCGTCCACGTAACTGCTCGACCGCCGTTTTCTGCAAATCGCTGTCAATCGTCAGGCGCACGTCGAGGTTCGCCGGCTGCTTGATGTCGCGCTCCATCAGAACATCGAACGCTTCGGGCGCGGCCCCGCTCTGGATGCCGAAGAGCGCGCGTTCAAGGCCGGGGTCGCCCCGATCCGATCCGAGCAACTGCGCCATCTCCATGTCGAGCGGGTAGTCGCGAACGATCTGCCCGTTCGGCGCACGCTTGTAGAGCGCGAGCGCGCGGTCGAGACTGCCCGAACGGTCTAAAATCCAACCACGCAGGGTTGACTCGGAAAGCCTGCGGTTACGCAAATCCTTGTAGCTGAGTTCCTGAAAGCGGTCGTTGGTGTCCTCCGCGTAGCGCGCCCAGTAGACGTGAAAGCCGAAGACGGCGAGCGCCAGCAGCATGAAGACGAAGCGCAACGCCTGAAGCCCACGATTGGTCGAAGTCGCGCCCAGACGTTGACGCACTTCGGGCGGCAAGTCCGCAGGCGCGACCGCGTCCAGCGCCGAACGCCTCCGTCGCGCGCTCCGCACCAGAGAGACGGCGAGCAGCAACGCCGTCAGCGTCAGGCCGATCATGTAAATCAGACTCAACAGCGCCGGCTGTCTTTCGGGAATCGCTTCGAGAAGAATCATAAATACCTCGTGATTCGCGAATCGGAAACCGTGAACAGACAAGGAGAGAGCTTTGTCAGTTCACGATTTACGATTTTTGACTCACGTTCTTTTTAAACCTTACTTCAACGTCGCCGAAGCCGATCACGTCGCCGTCTTCGATGTGGCGGGCCTCGCCGTAGGCGATGCGCCGACCGTTGACGAAAGTGCCATTGGTCGAGCCTGTGTCCGCGACGAGCAGCGTGCCCTCACGGTTCATCACGAGCGATGCGTGAATCTTTGAAACGCTCGGATGGTCGAGTTGCAGGTCGTTGTCCGAAACGCGACCGGCATTGAGGCGTTTGCCGCCGGGCCGGAACACTAGAATTTTCTCGTCCGTCCCTTTCGGCAAAGTGACGCGCGCGGCGACGCGCACTTCCGGCGAAGCCTGCGGCTTTGGCGGCGGCGGGCCGCCCTCCTCGGCGCGACGGCGTGCTTCGTCCTCTTCGCGTAATTTCTCCTCGAACTCGCCGTATGAAGGGTCAACGGCGATGCCGGTGGTGAAAATGTCAACGGTCGTTTCGACCTTGACGGGCGCGAGCGTGCGCAGGCGTTGGTCGTTGATGTAGTCAATGGCCGCCGCGAGCACTTCCGTCTCAAGTTCCTTGATGTATTCAGGCGGGGCCTCGGAGTGTGTGCCCCACTCGACCTTAAGCTTCAACAGGTGCGGCGCGAGGCGCTGGCCCTTTTCATCTTCGCGCGTGCGCTCTTCAATCAGGCGCTTCATCCGCTCGATGAGCTTTGAGGTGGTGAAGCCGCTCTGCGTGTCGGCCTCGCGTCCGAGCTTGCGATCCACGACCGACCCCATGCCTTCAAGCACGCGCCGCATCAAACGCTCGACGAGCGCCTCGTCACGCTTCTTTTCTTTATCCTTACTCATACGCAGTCGGGGGCTTTCTCGTCCAAACCCTCCCGCGCCGGATTCGGGCGGCGGCGGGGGAATTAGAAAAAGGGGAGAATCTAAATTGCTCGGTAAAATCGCTGCCGGCATTCTAGCCGAAACCAGTCGCCGGAGAGAAGCGTCGAGCAGGACGAGGAGGAATCGGCGCGGGATGCGCTGGGGAAAAATCGAGCGCGCGTGTGGAGTCAGGACATGCCTCGCTGTCGCGCCGCCTCATACAGTACGACCGCCAGCGCGACGGCGGCGTTGAGGCTTTCGACCGGCTCGCGCATCGGAATTCTCACACACTCTCCGGCGGCGGCAATCTCATCCACAGTCAATCCGCCCGCTTCCGGGCCGACGATGACGGCGCGCGGCAGTGTCCAGTCAATCCCTGTGTGTACGTACGGAGCGTGCGTAGCCGTGGCGACCGTTTTGATGCCGCGCACGGCGCACCAACTGATAGCCTCGCCGAAATCCGTCCCTGTCCAGAGCGGCAGGCGAAAGGCCGAACCCATCGAGCCGCGCAATGCTCCGGGTGAAAAGAGATCGGCGGAGCCGCGTGTGGCGACTGCGGCTGTCGCGCCCGCAGCCTCCGCCGCGCGCAGCATCGCGCCCGCGTTAGAAGGATTATTGACCCCATGCATGATGACGAGAAGAGGATTGGCGACACTTTGCTCGATTACGTCCCGCCCGGTCGCGGGCCGACGCGCGAGAGCCACGATGCCCTGAGTGGTTTTCGTGTCCGAGATGGCTTCGAGGACGTGCGCGCTGACGGGAATGATTCCTTCGGCGTGCCCGTGAAGGCTGCGAAGAAGTTGAGAGACGCGCTCATCTTTGATTCGCGCCTCCGCGCAAAATATCGTTTCGATTTCAACCTCCGCCCGCGCAGCCTCTTCGCAGAGCCGCACGCCCTCGACGAAGATGAGTTCACAGTGCTTGCCGTCGCGCACGGCACGCGCACGCTGGACGAGTGGATTCTTACGGCTCGTGATGGTCGGCTGGTACACGTCGGCTTACCCGTCTCCCGCTTCGATCTCGGCCCACACAGGCCAATGGTCGGACACGCTCAGGCGTCGCGCCACGCCCCAGCGACAAACGCGCACGCCGCGCACGAAAATCCAGTCGGCGTGCAGACGCAGGAAGCCGGAGCGCCATGTTCCAGTGCCCATCGGAATCGGAGTCGTATAACCGCGCGACTCAAGCAGTGCGCGCATGGCCGGGCGAGACTCGCGCGAGAGAGTGTTGAAATCGCCAAGCAGCACGGTCGGCTCTGCGCTGACTGCGTCCGCCTGAGCGAGCACGGCGCGGTGCTGTTCCAACTGCTCTTCCACTCCTGCGTGCGGGTCAATATGTGAGTTGAAGACGTGCAGCCGGCCTAGTCCGAATGGCACGCAGGCTCTGATCGCAAGGCGCGGACGCCACGCGCACTCCGACCACGGCAACTCGACGCGCGCAACGTCGTCCAGCGGCAGGCGGCTGAGCGTCGCCACGCCCGTATCGCCGGCTTCGCCGACCCGCAGAGGCTCTTCAAAATTCAGATACCACTGCCTGTCTTTGGGAGCTTCATCGCGCGGCGTCGTCATTCCCGCGCGCACGTAATGCATCCTGAGCGCACGCGCCAACTCGCGAGCCACGTGACGCCCGCCCGCGCGTATCGTGCCGCGGTCGGCTTCCTGCAACGCGATGACATCGGCGGGCGGCATCCTCGCGCCGTCCGTCAACGCTCGCGCCGCTTTGAGGATGTTCTGCTCGACGAGCGCAGGGCGGCGGGACGGGCGACCGAGGCCGGCGCGACGAAAGAGACTGCCCGCTATGAGATGTGAGCCGACGGCGTAACGTATGTTGTACGTCGCGACGACGAGCTTCGACGCCCTTGTCCCGGCTTCATCTATCGCGGCGAAACTGTCGCGCTCAAGCACAGGCCCCGGTAGCCTCGACGTTTCGATGTCTGTTGTGGCCGTGGCAGGCAAGCGCATCGCAACCTTTACGAGAGTCGCGCGGGCAGTGCAGAATAATGCACAGCCGCGCGTTGATCGAACGAGAGGGATTATAAATGAATCGCCGCATACTCGCCGCCGTTGACGACATGATCTTCGCCTCAAAAATCCGTGGGACTGCGGAGCAACTGAACGTCACGGTCTATTTCGCGAATTCGCTGGACGCGGCTTTCGACGCCGCGAAGTCGGATGTCCCCTCGCTCATCATCCTCGATCTTCATTCTCAACGCACAGATTCTTTCGCCCTCGCCGAACGCTTCAAGGCCGACGATCAGTTGCGGCATGTGCCTGTCGTCGCTTTTTTCTCGCACGTCCAGACCGAGCTTCAACAACGCGCCCGGCAGTCCGGGATTGAACACGTCATGCCGCGCTCGGCTTTCACCAAGCGCCTGCCGGACATACTGCTCGGTCGTTTGTAAATTAAAAAAGGAGGATGACACGCACGCCTCCTCCTTTCTCGTCCTCGAAAATAATTCCGCAGTCGCTTCTTAACCGACCGGGGCCGGGGCGATCACTTCGTGAATCGCGCGCACCTCCGCGACGAGATGATCGTATTGTTCGAGCGTCAGAGACTGCGCGCCGTCGGAAAGCGCACGCTCCGGCTGGTTGTGAACTTCGATGATGAGTCCGTCCGCGCCGGCGGCGACTCCGGCGCGGGCCAGCGGCGTGACCATGTAGTTCTTGCCCGTGCCGTGCGAAGGGTCAACGACGACGGGCAGGTGCGAGATGCGTCGCACAGCCGGGATGGCCGCGAGGTCGAGCGTGTTGCGCGTGTGCTGCGCGAAGGTGCGGACGCCGCGCTCGCAGAGGATGACGTTGTAGTTGCCTTCGGACATGATGTACTCGGCGGCGAGCAGCCATTCGTCGAGCATCGCGGAGAGGCCGCGCTTGAGCAGCACGGGCAGGGGCGAGCGCCCCGCGCGTCGCAGCAGGGAAAAGTTTTGCATGTTGCGTGCGCCGATTTGCAGCACGTCGCCGTAGCGTTCGACGAGATCAACGCTCTCCTCATCCACCGCCTCGGTCACAATCTTCAGCCCGAAAGCCTCGCGCACCTCGGCGAGAATCTTAAGACCTTCTTCGCCGAGACCCTGAAAGGCGTAGGGCGAAGTGCGCGGCTTGAATGCGCCGCCGCGAAAGAATCGCGCGCCGCTGCGACGCACGGCCTCGGCCACTGCGAACGCCTGTTCACGGCTCTCGATGGCGCACGGCCCGCCGATGATCGCCAGTTCGTCGCCGCCGATGGTCGCGTCGCCGATTTTGATGACCGTCTTCTCCGGCTTCAAGTCGAGCGTGACGAGCTTGTAAGGCTTGCTGACGCGGATGGCCTCGGCGACGCCGGGCAGGTTCTCGAAATGAGACGTGTCCACGGAGCCTGGATTGCCCGTGATTCCGATGGCGGTGCGCTGCGCGCCCGGCAGAGGGTGCGGGCGCAGGCCCATTTCCGTGATGACGCGCACTACGTCCGCGATTTCGCGTTCGGTGGCGTCGGCTTTCATAACGATAAGCATTTAGATTTCCTCGTCTCCGTTTCAATTCTCGCGCCCGCTTGAGTTCAGACGAACCGGCGGCAAGCTCTCATGTCGAATATACGTTCGCCGAGCGACAAAGGTACTGGAATAAAACTTCTCCGGCTGATTAGCCTCTCTTCTTACATCCTCTCAGGGACTTCGATGCCGAGCGTGTCGAGCGCCGCCGTCAATTGTTTCCGCACGAAATCCGCGATGGCGATGAGGACGGCGCGGCGCGTCTGATCCTCTTCGGCAATAATTCTGTGCCGATGATAGAAGAGGTTGAAGCCGCGCGCCAGTTGGAAGGCATACTTGGCGAGGTGCGCCGGTTCGGTCTGCGCGGTCGCCTGCGCGATTGCTTCGTCAAGGCGCGCGGCCAGAGTCAGCAAAGACCAGAGTTCGTCCCCGCTCTCGCCCTCAAACACCTTCTCGACCTGCTGTGCATCAAGACTACCATCACGCGACGACGACTTGAGGAATTCAAGCGCCTGTGCCGTCTCCGCCTGAGTCAGCTTGCGGAAGATGGAGTTGGCGCGCACGGCGGCATACTGGCAGTACGGCCCTGTCTCGCCCTCGAAAGAGAGAGCTTCCTGAAAATCGAAAACGATGACGGAATTGCGCGTCCACTTCAACAGGAAATAGCGCAGCGCCCCGACGGCAATCGCATGCGCCGTCGCGCGCCGCTCGACATCTGAAAGCTCTGGATGCCGCGTTTCAACCTCGCGTAGCGCGTTCGTCTCAAGCCGGTCAATCAAATCGTCGGCCTTGACGCCGAGGCCGCGCCGCCCGCTCATCTCGATAAAGGGACGCGCGCGGTCTTCCTCTGTCAGTTCAAGTCCCAACTCTTCGCACGCGGCGGGCGAGAGCGCCACCATCTCGTAAGAGAGATGTACGCTCGCCGCCTCGCCCACTTCCGGCGCGACCGACGCGACGCCGCGCCCTACAACTTCCTGCGGGTAAGACTGGCGCGAGTCAATGACGTTGTAGACGGTCGCGCCGTCGCCGAAGTGTGGCGCGTCCGGCGATTCGGCGACGGGCGTGTTGTTGGTCATCCAGGCTTTGTGCCCGTCCGCGTGTGTACGGAAAGGCCGGTAGTAAAAATCCAGGTTGAACTGGCCGAGCTTCCAGAGTTGATAGGCGATGTCCTTACCCGTGTAAGTGATCGTGCCATTCGAGCGGACGATGACTTTATCCGCCTCGTGCTCGTCCGTACTCGAATGCGTGTCCATCGGCATCACCCAGCAGCCTGCGGTGCGGCCTTCGGTCTCGAAGCGAATCGCGCCGGAAGCCTTC
>JAIVJG010000110.1 GCA_020200155.1 Acidobacteriota bacterium
GTCGTGCTTGTGTCTCTCATCTCGGCTGCCTTCCTGTGGCAGCGCAGAAGACGGAGAGGCTGAAACGTCAGGCGGACTTATCGAGGTGTGCGGCGCGAGTTTTGGGATCGAGCGTGCGGTTGAGGGCGTCGCCGACGGCATTGAGCGCGAGGACGAGCAGTGAGACGGCCAGCGCCGGGAAGAAGATGACCCACCAGGCGTCGCGCATGAAATGCTCGCCGTTGTGGAGCATGTAGCCCCAGGTGATGTAGTTGCTGTCGCCGAGGCCGATGAATTCCAAACCGGCTTCGACAAGTATCACCCCGCCCATCATCAACACGATGTTGGTCACGATGAGCGGCAAGGCGTTCGGCATGATGTCGTGAAACAGTATGCGCGCGGGACTCGCGCCCATCGCGCGTGCGGCTTCGACAAAACTTCTCTCCCTGATTGACATGACTTCCGCGCGGACGAGTCGCGCCGTGTGCGGCCAGTAGGTGACGCTCAACACGGCGACGAGCGCGAACATTGTCGAGCCGAAGAGCGCGGCGATGATGAGAGCCAGAAAGAATCTGGGCGGGATCATGAACAACTCCGTGAGCCGCATCAACAGGTCGTCAACGTGTCCGCCAGCGTACCCGGCAGTCGCGCCGACCAGCACGCCGATCAGCCCGCTCAACAGCGCCACGATGACGCCTATCGAGATTGAGATGCGCGCGCCGTGTATGACTCTACTGAACACGTCGCGCCCCAGATCGTCCGTGCCGAACAGGAATTGCGCGGAGGGCGGGCGGAGACTTGCGTCGGAAGTCTGCTGCGGATTGCGCGGCGCGAGTTGTCCGGCAAACAGGGCAGCGCAGAGAAAGAGCAGCAGCAGGACGCCGCCGGTCATCGCCGTCCAACTGCGCGTCAAGCTATGCCGGATAACTCCGCTCTCCGGCGCGCGTAAGTTAATCGCCTCGCGATTCATCTGCTTCTTCGTCCATAACTGATGCGCGGATCGAGCGCGGCATAGATCAGGTCAACGATGAAGTTCAACACGACGACGCTGATCGAGATCATCAGGAACAGTCCCATCAAGACCGGGTAATCGCGCATGGCGAGGGCGTCAATCATCAGCCGTCCGAGACCCGGCCACGCGAACACCGTCTCGACTAGCACCGCGCCGCTCAACAGCATCCCGAAGTCGTGGCCGATGACCGTCACGACCGGCAGCAGCGCGTTCCGCAGCGCGTGCCCGTACAGCACACGCCGCTCCGGCACGCCTTTGGCGCGGGCGGCGGTGATGAAGTTCTCGCCCAACACGCCGAGCATCGCCGTGCGCGTCAGGCGCATGATCTGCGCGAGATAGACAACGGCGAGCGTCAAGACCGGCAGGACGAGATGCGCCAGCACGTCGAGGGCGTAAGCCGCGCCCGTCAACTCCTGTTGCGCGGAAAACATATTTTGCACGGGGAAGAGGCCGAGGCGAAGCGCGAAGACGATGAGCAGCAGATGGCCGATGGAAAAGGAAGGGACGGAGTAGCCCACCAGCGCGAACGTATTGATCGCGCCGTCTGTCAGCGAGTTCTCTCTGCGCGCGGCCTCGACGCCGAGCGCCACACCGGCGACCGACGAGAGGGACACGGCGCTCATCGTCAACAGGAGCGTCGCCGGGACGCGCGCCGCGATGACGGCGCTGACCGGCTGCTGGTAGCCGAGCGAGTAACCGAAGTCGCCGCGCAGCACGCGCGTCAAATAAATCCAGAGTTGCGTCGAGAGCGGGCGGTCGAGGCCGAATTGCGCGCGGATGAACTCGAAGTATTTTTCGTCGCCGCTCTGACCGGCGAGGATATGCACGGGGTCGCCCGGCGCGAGGTGAATCAGCAGAAAGTTGATGACGATGAGCACGAGGATGACGAGCGCCGACTGCACTGCGCGCTTGAAGAGCAGGCGGCCCGGTAAGCGTGAGATTAACCGTTGCCGCAATCTCATATCGTCTCTTGCCGGCTCAGGCTCTCGACCAGCGACTCTATCCGTTGGACAGCCAACCCAACCGCGTCCCGCACCGGCGCGCTCAGTTCAGCGCCCAACTCATCGTAGCCCGCCGGCTGGCATCCGACGATGAATACTTGCGGCGGCAACACTCCCAACGCTTTCGCCAGCACTAAGACTTTCGACGGCTCCGTGTAATGAGCGTCGGCCAACGAAGCGTGGAGCGCGGAAGGGTCGAGAGTGGCGGGGTCGGCAATGTCAGGCTCGATGACATAAATCGTGCCCGGCGCGCCGTCCCGCTCGACGGCGTCTGCGACGACGAGCGCGTCGTAGCCGTCCATCAACTCCTGCACGAGAGGGATGCCGGCGATGCCCGCCTCGAATAGTGTGACGGTAGCAGGAAGGTTGCGACTGCGGGCGAGCGCCTGCGCCACCTCGACGCCGAAGCCGTCATCGCCTCGCAGCACGTTTCCGACACCGGCGATTAAGATTCTCATCACGACTGCGGATTGTAGATTGCGCCATGCGGATTCACAATTCCGGTTTGCGCTCGCTTCGATAAATCGAAACGAACATCAATTCTTTTCACATCTCCATATCAGGAGTATGATGACTGCGACCCACACAGCTTTTCATTGAACGGTGTCCCTTGAGGCCAGGAGTCAATCCATGAAGATCGCAGTCAGTGGCAAAGGCGGTTCCGGCAAGACGACCATCTCGGCGACGCTCACGCGCCTGCTGGCACGGCGGGGCTTGCCCGTGCTCGCGATTGACGGCGACCCGAATCCTAATCTCTTACAGGCTCTGGGCGTCGGCCCCGGCGTGGAGATCGAGTCCATCCCGCGCAGCATCGTCGAGCGGCGCGAGGACGAGACGGGCGCGACACGGCACGTACTGACGAGGCCGGTGGCCGAGATCATCGGCCAGTACGGGTTGAAAGCTCCCGACGGCGTGACGGTGCTGGTCGGCACGCGCGTGGATCACGCGGGCGCGGGTTGACTGTGCGGCGCACATGCTGCCGTGCGTAGCCTCGTCGGTGAGATCGTCAACAGTACAGAGAGCGTGACCGTGATGGACATGGAGGCTTCTATCGAGCACCTGAGCCGGGGCACGCTCAGATACGTTGACGCACTGCTCGTCGTCCTTGAGCCTTACTATCGTTCGATGGAGACCGCCGGGCGCACCGTGCCGCTCGCGCGCGAGTTGGGACTCAAGCACATCTACGGCATCGGCAACAAACTCCGCAGCCCGCAGGACGAAGAAGCCGTCCGCGCTTACTGCCGCAATCACGATTTACAAATGATCGCCGCCGTTCCATTCGACGAGAACGTGACCGAGGCCGACCGGACGGGACGCGCGGTGATTGATTACGACGCGGCCTCGCCCATCGTCGCGGAGTTGTCGCGCGTGGCGGATTTTCTCCAACATGAATTCGCAGTCAAGACCGTTGAAGCGGGAGGGAAATAAGATGCTCGAACCGGGTCGCGGGGCAGATTCTTGAAACCGCACAGTCAATCAACGCTCGCGCGGAATCCATTGACAACACCATCGCGGCGCTCGGCAATGCGCTCACGCCGAAGAGGTGACGTGATGCGACTACTGACGTGGCTGACCGTCATCTACGCCGTCGTGCTGGTGCTGGCGCTGGCCGTGAGCCTGATTACAATCTTCTACTATCTCTGGCGCATCGGCAGCGCACTTGCCGAAGTTAAGCGCGGGCTGATTCAGGCGCGCGAGAACACCGCGCCTTTAGAGGGACATCTGGAATTCATCAACGGCGGCTTGAGCGGCGTCGGCGACGGGTTGCAGTCAGTTGACGCGCATCTCGCCGGAGTGAACGACAGCCTCAACGCGGTCGCGGCGCATCTCGGTATCGGAGAAGAAGTTGTGTGACTACTCTCGACCAGAGAGCCGCTTCGTCTAGTGAAGGGCGAGTGAATTATGGACACTGCAATCATCGTCGTCTGGTCGGCCACGTTAATCGTCGCGCTCATCCTGACGCTGTTTATTCTGAAACTCGTGTTCCTGATTGTGCGGACGGAGAGAGACATCCTGCAACTCGCTTCAACGACGCTCACGGCGGCGCAGGGTATCGTGCGGAACACCGCCTTGATTGAACAGTTGGAAACGACAAAGGGCGTGGCCGGAAAGATTCTGTCCGTCGCCGGCGCGATAGACGCGGGGTCAGCTTCGATTGAAGAAAAGCTGCGCTCGGTCGGGGCCGCGCTCACCGCCGGGAGGAGGTCGTAAGATGACGTTGCTACTGACAATCCTGACGGCGCTGCTCGCCGCGAGTTTGCTAATCGCGCTCGTCGTCTCTCTCTTTCTGATTTTGCGAACGCTCCAGTCGGTGCGGAAGTACATCGAAAAAATCAATTGGGGCGTGCGCGCGATTGAGAAAGAGACGGAGATGCTCGGCGGGGTTGAGACCTTAAACGGCGGGTTGACGGCGCTCGCGGGCGGCTTGGAATCAGTCGCGGCGCACTTCACCAATGTAGACGCAAACGTGGGCGGGGTAGGCGAAGCGTTGCTCAGAGGATGATTAACGCGGGGCGGTAGGGGGAGATAATTTTATGGGCGAGATGCCTGAGAAAAACGTCGGCGAAGCAGGAAGTCATAAACAGCATGTGTCCTCGACGGTGGGAATGCCGGATCAAGTCGGCAACGTCGCGCGACGCACGATGGAAGAGCTGGCTGAAGACATCTGCGAGTCGCAGGGCAAGAGCATGATTAGTCTCGGCCCGCTTGAGCGTGTCTATGTCTTCTGGCTCGCCGGGATGAGTTGCGATGGTTGCACCGTCTCCGTCAGCGGCGCGACAGAACCCGCGCTCGAAGATTTGTTGACCGGCTCCATTCCGGGCGTCCCGCTCGTCGTCCTGCACCATACTGTTCTGACACTGGAATCGGGCGACCACTTCACTGCCTCGCTACAGAAAGCGGTGCAGGGCGAACTCGACGCTCCGTATGTCGTCGCCTATGAAGGCTCGATTGCCGACGAGAGACTGACCGCCGGCTGCGAGCCGTTTTCGGCAAGCGGTTCGCTGCCGCTCTGGGCGGGAAGCGAAGAGCGTCAGAGAGTATCTACCGCAGAGTGGGTGAAGAGGCTCGCGCCGGGCGCGGCGGCGGTGATCGCCGTCGGGACATGCGCGACGTGGGGCGGCATCCCGGCTGCTTACGGCAACGTCACCGGCTCGATGAGTGTGATGGATTTTCTCGGCGGGGATTACCGGAGCGCGCTCGGTTTGCCCGTCATCAACATTCCGGGCTGCGCGCCTGTGGGCGACAACTTCACCGATGCCGTGCAGGCGATTCTACTTTTCCTGCAAGGCTTGGGGCCGCTGCCGGAATTCGACGAGCTTGGTCGTCCGGCGTGGCAATTCTCCGAGACGGTTCACACGCACTGCGTGCGCGCCGGTTTCTACGAGGAAGGAACTTTCGCGAAAGAGTACGGCGATAAAGAATGTCTGGTGGAGATCGGCTGCTGGGGGCCGGTCGTCCAGTGCAACATCACGGAGAAGGGCGCTATCTCCCACATGGGCGGGTGCATGAATTCGGGCGCGCCATGCATTGGCTGCACGATGCCCGGCTTCCCCGACAAGTTCTCGCCGTTCTACAAGTCGCCGCCCGGATCGCTCGTCTCAAGCAATGCCTCGCGCCTGCTCGGTTCAATCATTCGCCCTTTGCGCCGCATCAGCCAGCGCGAGCGCAACCGCGAGATACGCTGGCACAACACAGTGCCGAGCGGGTGGGCGATGGAGAAAGGCGACACGTCAATCACGCATAAGATTCTCGAAGTCTTCTACGAGGCGATGCAGTTCAAAGGCGCGAAGCGTCCCGACAGAGACCCGCAGACGAAGTTTCCGCCGGGACACCGGAGCCTCCCCGTTCGCGTCTACGGCGACAGTGATTATCAGGTGCTGCCCGAAGAGCGTGCGAAGGCAGCAGAGAAGAGAGCTTGAGGTAAGCTACAGGAGAAAATATGGCAGGAGTGAAACTGATCGTGATGTACCCGCGCCCGAAAGATGTCGAAGCTTTCGAGAAAGCTTATCAAGATGAGCACGTGCCGATGGCTGTTGAAAAGTTGGCGGGCAAGACCAAATTCATAGCGACGAAGGTCGTCGGTTCTCCACAGGGTGAGCCGGCGTTTCACCGGATTGCGGAGATTCACTTTCCATCAATGCAAGCCCTCGAAGCCTGCGCCGCTTCCGCCGGAGGGCAGGAGACTTTAGCGCACGCCAATTCAATTTCCAGCGGCGGCCCTCCGGTTGTGATGGTCGCCGAGGAAGAAACTTTCAATTTTTGAGACGGTCGGTCGCTTGCCCTCAACATGTCGGGGCGCGCGGCTTCATTCCGGGCAACACCGAT
>JAIVJG010000282.1 GCA_020200155.1 Acidobacteriota bacterium
GAAGATGACGCCGCCCGCCTTGTCCGTCAGCGTGAAGCCGTTGCCGGTGACATCTATCAGAATGGGTGAAGCGTCGCAGCAGGAGTTGTTTTCTAATAATGGATTGCCGTAGGTGCAGTCCCAGCCGCCGTCGCACGCTCCGCCGCCGCCGGAGGTTGGGTCGTCCGCTTGGCAGGAGTTGGTCGAGAAGTTCCAGTACATGCCTGCGTCTTGACACTCGGATTGCGTCTGCGGTGGGGTGGGTGGTGGTGGGCAATAAATTGAACTAACTCCAGTATCATCACATGATGTTACCTCAGAAAATCCGGGATATATTAACGGCCCCATAATGGAAGTTCGCGCACCGCACGTCCCGCAATTACTGAGATTAAATGTATGACCTATTTCATGAGTAGTTGTTTCCTTCAATGTTGAGAAGTTTTCATCCCCGAAATTGATTGTTCCGTAAACTGTCCCATCCCCATTATTAGATGTATCCGCAAAGGAGCTACCCGGAATTTTGTGAACGTAACACGTATTACCAGCGCCCGGCCCGATGGGTGGCTGGGTTGCAACCAATACAAAACCTGCAAAAGTGACGCCAGAGCAGTTAGCAATCCGTTTTGCATTCCATGTTTCAAATGCCTGTTGCATTACGTTCCGCTGAGTAGCAGTAAAATCGCCGCTCTGAAACTTAACAGTTACTTCAATATTCTTCGGCCAGTGCGCGTCTGGTGGGTTGAATGGAAAGGGGCCATTGCAGACTGATTGAGGTACTGCATTCACTGTTGTCATTAACCGCATCTTTATGGAAGGCAGTAGTAAGAGAGCGACTATCATGACGGCACTGGTGAGAAGAGTTTTCATAACATTTACCGTAAGGATTCCGCGATAGAATGCTGTATCTCATTTAAAAACGTGGCTTCATCGGCACCCGCGTGTACTTTAAAATTTCTTCCACCTGCATAATCCAAGGGAAAGACTTTGCCCAATTTTAATTCGTAGGCCGTAAGGATATTCCGACTCATTTCATGTGGTTCGATTGATTTACTGAAACCAGTTTCACGTGGATTATAACCGAGAAAAAAAACATATCGCAGCCCGACTTCGGGAGTACCTTGTCCTGAAATACTGTAGCTTTGAATATGTCCCGTTGGGGTACGCACGCGCCCACCTAAACGTTCAATAACAATCAAACCGCTTGGAGGTATCGGCGTTCCTTTATCGTTTTTGAGTATTTTCTCTACCCGTATTGTGAACTCTGAGTAGGTATTGTTTTTGTCATTAGACATGAACGCTTGGGCACCAATGACGTTCCCTATTAAAACCGCGCTACTTTGCAGTACCGGAAGGGGGGAGTCCAAGCCAAGTTCCCAATCGTTATGAGTGGCTAAGTGTATGAAATTATATGTCGGGTCTATTTTACGCCCCGGAGCATTGTCGTATTTTTTACTTTTAGCTCGACGCTTCGCACGCTCATCTATGTTGGGAGACTCTATCGTTTCATAATCTGTGATAGGTAGCTTACTTAGCCTCTGTTCAAGCTTATCCTTTGTACCAAGTGAGATATTATTTTTATCTTGTTTATTCAACGCCGCTAGTGCAGTTACAACTACTATGGCGAGTAACATTAGAAATAATGACACCCTCTTAAAGATCGGCATTTTGATGTCTCCTTATGGATAGCCGCAGGGCATCTCGCCGCTACAACTGTTTGAGAGCATCGAATTGACGAAACCTTATGAGGATTTCGTCAACGAGCTTGCGATAAATGAGATCATACGCACGTGGATTCTGGGCTGTCAACAATTCAAAAGAGCGGAATAAAGGCGCTGGATAAATAGCATATCACTCTCACTACGATGCGCGGCTGTTCTTCAGGTGACAATCAAAGCATCTCGCATTACTCTACTACGCGCATTCAAATTCATTTGACGGAGCGTTGATTGATGACGACGGCGCTGGTCGTCCACGGCCATTTCTACCAACCCCCGCGCGAGAATCCGTGGACGGACAACGTCGAGCGCGAGCCGTCTGCTTCGCCCTTCCACGACTGGAATGAGCGCATACATTCTGAGTGTTACCGCCCAAACGCCTACGCGCGCATCTACGATTCCGCAGGGCGCGTCGAGCGCATCGTCAACAACTATGCTCAGATCAATTTCAACTTCGGCCCCACACTTCTGCATTGGCTTGAGAGGCATCACCCGGACACTTACGCACGCATTATCGAGGCCGACCGCGAGAGCGTCGCGCGACGAAGCGGACACGGAAATGCCATCGCGCAGGGGTTTCATCACGCGATTCTCCCGCTCTGCAACGAGCGCGACCGCCGCACGCAGGTGCGCTGGGGCATCGCGGACTTTCGCCTGCGTTTCGGTCGCGAGCCGGAATCTCTGTGGCTGCCGGAAACCGCCTGCGACGACGCGACGCTCTCGACGCTGATTGATGAAGGCCTCAAGTACGTCATTCTCTCGCCATTTCAAGCCGGTCGCGTGCGCGTCGGCGGCGGCGAGTGGCGAAGTGTCGGGGACGTGGGCATTGACACGAGCGTGCCTTACAAGTTTCTGCACCCGGACAATTCCGGTCGCGCTCTGGCGGTTTTTTTCTACGAAGGCCACATCTCCAAAGAGATCGCCTTCGACGGATTGCTTTCCTCAAGTCGTCAAATGATTGACCGCTTCGAGCGTGCCGCCGGGAAAAAAGATTCAATCGTCAGCGTAGCGACCGACGGAGAGTCTTACGGCCATCATTATCGCTTCGGCGAACTCTGTCTCGCTTACGCGCTCGAAGTCGAAGCCGTCGCGCGCGGCTTTCAAGTGACGAACTACGGCGAATTTCTGGAAAGCCACCCGCCGGAGTTTGAAGTGGAAATCAAGCGGGGCTTCGACGGAGGGGGGACTGCGTGGAGCTGCGCGCACGGCCTCGGTCGTTGGAGTCGCGATTGCGGCTGTCAGGCCGGAGCGCCCGAAGGATGGAATCAGCGTTGGCGCACGCCCCTGCGCGCCGCGCTCGATTACCTGCGCGACGACGCGGCGCTCAAGTTCGAGTCCGCAGGCGGCGAACTGCTGCGCGACCCCTGGGCTGCGCGCGACGCTTACGTCGAGCTACTGGTTGACCGCGAAGCTTCGCCCGGAGAGTTCCTGAGCCGCCACGCCGCGCGCACACTGAGCGAGCCGGAGCAGGCGCGTGCGCTCACGCTGCTTGAAATTCAACGTTGCGCGATGGCGATGTATACGAGTTGCGGCTGGTTCTTCAACGACATCTCCGGCATCGAAAGCGTGCTGGTGTTGAAGTACGCCGGGCGCGCCGTCGAGTTGATGGAGTCGCTCGGCCTTGAGCCTCCGCGCACGAAGTTTCTCGAAGTTCTCGCCGAAGCCCACAGCAACATTCGACGCCTCGGCAACGGCGCGGACATCTACCTGTTTCCCTACCGTTTGAGAGTGACGTACCCGGACGGCAACAGCTTCACGCAGCGCGACGCTTACGCCTTTCTCCCGACGCTCGGCAACTTCGACGAGCATTTCTTCAACGAGGGCCGGCACGAGCGGGTCTACGACAGGCTCGGCGCGCACGTCGGCGAAGTCGGCGGCGTGCGGGGCGTGTCGTTCGCCGTGTGGGCACCGGGCGCGGACGGCGTGAGCGTCGTCGGCAGCTTCAACAATTGGGACGGCAGGCTTCACACAATGAGACTGCTCGGCACGTCCGGCATCTGGGAACTGTTCGTTCCCGATCTCGAACCCGGCGCGCTCTACAAGTACGAGATACGCAGGCGCGGCAGTCCGCCGTTCCTCAAGACAGACCCTTACGCGCTCTACACCGAAGTCCCGCCCGCGACATCTTCCATAGTCTATGAGTCGCAATATAAATTCACGGACGACGACTGGATAAACGCAAGGGACAGGCAGGATCACCTGCGCGCTCCGCTCTCGATTTACGAGGTTCATCCAGGCTCCTGGCGTCGCATACTGGAAGAGGGCAACCGCTCGCTGACTTATCGCGAGACCGCGCCCGCGCTCGCCGCTTACTGCCTTGAGATGGGCTTTACGCACGTCGAGTTTCTGCCGCTCAAGGGGCATCCATACGGCGGCTCGTGGGGCTATCAGGTCGCCAACTACTACGCGCCGACGGCACGCTTCGGCACGCCCGACGATTTTCGTTACCTGATTGATTATCTTCACGGGCAGGGCGTCGGCGTGATTATGGATTGGGTTCCCGCGCACTTCCCGAAAGACACATGGGCGCTCGGACGCTTCGACGGCTCGGCTCTGTATGAACATCTCGACCCGCGCCTCGGCGAGCATCCAGACTGGGGTACGTACATCTTCAACTACGGGCGCAACGAGGTGCGCAACTTCCTCGTCGCCAACGCGCTCTTCTGGATTAACGAGTGCCACGTTGACGGGTTGAGGGTGGACGCCGTCGCCTCGATGCTCTATCTCGACTACAGCCGCAAGGAAGGAGACTGGCTGCCGAACAAGTACGGCGGGCGCGAGAATCTCGAAGCCCTCGACTTCATACGCGAACTCAACACCGTCGTCCACAGGCATCATCCCGGCGCGCTGATGATCGCCGAAGAGTCAACGGCATGGCCGTCGGTGAGCCGGGCAGTCGAAGACGGCGGCCTCGGCTTCGACTTCAAGTGGAACATGGGCTGGATGCACGACACGCTGGAGTACTTCAAGCAAGACACGCTCTATCGCGGCCAATCTCACCACAACCTGACGTTCGGGCTGGTCTATGCGTGGAGCGAGAATTTCATCCTCCCCTTCTCGCACGACGAAGTGGTGCACATGAAAGGGTCGCTGCTGAACAAGATGTTCGGCGACCGCGAAAAGAAGTTTGCCAACCTGCGCGCCCTCTACGGCTACATGTGGGCGCACCCCGGCAAGAAACTGCTCTTCATGGGCGGCGAACTCGGACAGTGGCGCGAGTGGGGCGACGACCGCAGCCTCGACTGGCATCTGCTCGACGAAGCGGATCACAAAGGCGTGCAGACTCTCGTCCGCGATCTCAACCGCATCTACCGCGAAGAGCCTGCGCTCTACGAAGCGGACATCGAGCCGGCGGGCTTCGAGTGGATTGACGCCGACGACGCGACCGAAAACGTCCTCGCCTTCATGCGCGTCGCGCCCTCTACGGGCGCAATACGGTGGAAGCGGCGCGACGGACGCGGAGTTCATCGAGGCCGAGACGCAGCCGTGGCACAGCCGTCCCTGCTCCGCACTCGTTGACCTGCCGCCGCTCTCAACGCAGTGGTTCGAGGCTCCCGCGCGGGAACAATCCCGGCCCGCGCAGGTTAAAGCCACGTCAAGGACGCATGGGCGCGGCGATCAAAAGCGAAGGCGTCCTGCCAAGGCCACCGATGCTGCGTAACTCACGCGCCGTCGCCGCGTCTATCACAGACAGCTTTCCCGCCTTCCAATCGAGAGCATAGAGACGGCTTCCGTCCCTGCTCATCTCCAAAGCCCTGACGGGGCGGCTCGTCTCGATAGTGCCCAGACGCTTCAGCGTCCCTGTCTCGACCACCGCGACCTCACCTCTCGCGCGCTCAAGCACCTCGCGAGTTTGATGATTGACGAGAGCAGGCCCGTCAATCGCGACGAACAGCCTGCCGCCGTCCGGTGAGACGGTAGCGCCGTCCACGTTAATCCAGTCGCCGCCCTCTGAGTCCCAGAGCGCGGACTCCGCCAGCACGCGACCGCCGGAATCAATTTTGAAGAGCCTGCCGAAGCGCGTCACAAAGAGCATCTGCCCGTCTCGCAAATAACAGGCGTCCACAACGCCGTCGGGCCGGAAGCGGGCGGGCGCGGACATCGCCAAATCCGGCGGCAGTTTGAAGACGGCGCTGCTTTCCAACGCGCCGCTCTCCGCCAGTTTCAGCAAACGGACTTCCCGGCTCGACGCCGGGATGGCGAGCAGTTCGCGGCTCCGCCCGGAAGGAACGATTAAGCCCACTCCGCCCTTCGGCAGCGGCACCGTCTCAGGCAGAAAGACGCCGCGCTCCATGTCGAAAGTTTCCAGCCAGTAGACGGCATCTTCGGCCCCCTTCGTGTACGTGTACTTCTGGACGTAGAGCCAGCGCCCGTCCGCCGAGACAGCCGCAGAGGGCGCTTGCGGAATCACCTTGTACATCATGCGGAGGGGATCGTTGACGCTCCGCAAGTTTTCACCCGTGGCCGCGTCGAGCACCGACAGGCGATGCGCGCCTCCGGTCGTCTCTTCGACGTACAGCCGCCGGCCATCCGGCGCGAGCGCCATCGCGGGATTGTAGCCGACGGGGAAACGCCGGACGATGCTCCCACGCTCGGCGTCCACCAGCAGGATTTGCGCCTCCGTCTCGCCGTTGTTGGAATCCAGCACGTAGACAAGCGCGGACGGCTCCGTCTTTTGCAGCGCAGGCTCGACGACAGGCCGTGGATTAACGTGTCTTCGTCGAACAGTCCAGACGGCGACCACCGAGACACCGGCGAGGAAAGTCAGAAGCGCGATTATCAAACGAAGTCGCAGGCTCATCTCGTCCATCCTTATCATAACGGGCATGCACCATCCCAAGACACACGCCCTTTTAGACGCATGACGGCGCGTGTTTCTTCCATCCGCGCGGCTGCCACTTCATCCGTCCGCCCACGCATCCTCTCGCGCCGTGGCATGCGTTGACACCATGCCGCCAATCCCTTACAAGTTTGACGCTTTCCCATTCACGCAAACATGAGCGACAAACAATTCATCAATGCGACAGCCGCGCCGCGCCCGCTCATCATAGGACACCGTGGCGCTTCCGCCGACGCGCCGGAAAACACGCTCGCCGCTTTTGAACTCGCCCTCAACGCCGGCGCGGACGGCGTCGAGTTTGACGTGCGGCTCGCGCGCGACGGCGTGCCCGTCGTGATTCACGACGCGACGCTTCAACGCACGGGACTGCGTGAAAACAGAGTAGCCGCGCTTTCATCCACCGACTTGCGCGAGGTGGATACGGGGACTTGGTACAACCTGCGTTTCCCCGTCTCGGCGCGCGACATCTACACGCGCGAGCGCGTGCCCACGCTCGCGCAGGCGCTCGAACTCGCAGGGACACGCTCGCGTGTCGTCTACATCGAGATGAAGCGCGAGCGTGCCGAAGGCTACGCGCCGCTGGCGGCGGCGGTCGTCAGGCTCATACGCGAGCACGGGCTGGAAGATCGCGCGGTCGTCAAGTGCTTCACGCACGCGGCCATCGCCGAAGTGAAACGCCTCGCGCCGGAAATCCGCACGGCGGCGCTCTTCAAGCGGAAGCTCTCGCGGCCCTTCATTCCGACGCACGAGCTGATCGCGCAAGCCGTCACGTGCGGCGCAGACGAAATCTCTCTGCATCGCACACTCCTGCGCCGCGCGGTCGTCGAGGCAGCGCGTGCGCGCGGCATGAAGACGGTGGTGTGGACAGTTGACGATTCGTCCCGGCTCAGACACGCGCACGCACTCGGCCTGCGCGCCGTCATCACCAACCGGCCCGCGCTGTTGCTCGCGGCGCTCGACGCACGGCGGCCTCAAGGTCATGGCTGATGAAGAACTCCGAGCCATTGACGGACAAAATCTACGCGCGCCCGCCGCACTTCACCCTGCG
>JAIVJG010000111.1 GCA_020200155.1 Acidobacteriota bacterium
GCCTTGCGCCGCTTCGCTCTGGCCTGCGCGCTCTTCGCGCGGTGCGCGACCGTCACCCAGCCTGCGCTTTCGAGTTCACGCACGGCCTTCGACGCGCGTGCCTGTCCGAGTTCGCGCGCCACCTCTCGCATCGTCGCCCTGCCCTCGACGGCCAGAAATTGCAGCAGCCGCGCTTTCGCAGTGGTCAGACGCTTCGCGGGCAGTCGCGCCAGTTCGTCGCGGCCTTCCGGCGTGATTGTGATGAACTGCTCGATGGTGGAGTTGAGTCCGGCGGGCAGCGCGGCCTTCAACACCTCGCCCCAAGGCGCGGCGTAGTAGTCGCTGATCCAGCGCGTCACTTCGAGCACTTCCGGCGTCAGCATCGGCTCGGCGTCGAGCAGTTCTTCGGCATCCTTGATTTCCGTCTCGCCCAGTCCCGCCGCCGGGTCGAGCGCGTCGTGCAGCGCGACGATATAGCCGGTCGAAAGCTTTCTCCCGAACGGCACCAGCAGGCGCGCGCCGACCTGCGCGTCCCGCTGCAAGGCGAGCGGCAGGCGATAAGTAAAAGTCTGCGCCAGACGGAGCGGCAGCGCGACCTCGGCGTAGAGCGCCGCGCGCCGACGGGCACAGGAATCAGGGGCGGAAGTTTGGACGGCAAGCGTACTTTGCACAGCAATGTACGTTAGCGTGAAGTGGGGAAAAGGTGAAGCGTGGAGACTTGAAAAGGCGCGCCGCGCACGATTCTCCATTCTGCGAAGCGGGGACCAAGAAGGCTGTCGCGCGCGTGACCTCGACGGCATCATGCGCGTGCCCCGCCCTCTGACAAGTCGTCGAGAGCGGGGCACGTGAATCAAATCCGGCCTTTGTGAAGCAGGCTGGATTACGGGACGGGAGTCGGCTTGGGCGTCGGCGTCGTGTTCGGGGTGGCTTTGAAGTTCACGTCTCCACGCGTACAGCCCGTCTGCTGGCGTTCCGCCGGGTCGAAGGTGAACTTGGTAGAAGTAGGAACAATACGAATGCTGTCCTTGATGGCAACATTTTTTACGTCGAACTTGTACGTCCCGTCATTGCTTGGTTTAACGGCTTCCCCAATTGCCGCGCCGCTCGCCGTCTTAAGTTGTACTGAGATATCACTCATCTGACCAGTGTCACTATCCTTAGTAATTTTCCCCGTGATCGGGAACGAATTGAGAACTGCTCTAAAGTTGACCGTTCTGGGGTCTCGCAGAACGAAGTTCTCATCGCCGCCGCGGATTGTGACCGTTGCGTTGTCCAGTTTCGCCTTGATGTCGTAGCGGCGATCCTTGGGCACGTTGGCGAAGGTATAGTCGCCTGCGCTGTCGGTCGTCTCTGTCCTCTGCGCGAAGCCGGAATCACTGCTGAGCGTGACCTTGACGTTAGCCACGCCGAGGTTGCAGTCGTCAGTTATCCTGCCGCTAATCGGGGCATCCGTGATGTTCGGCAAAAGCTGGTTACTGATTACCCTGATCCTGTTCGTGTGCTGGATGACATCGCCGATGAGGACAATTTGGCCTAACTTCTGCATCACGAACTGCGGGTTGTTACGTTGGAAATACTCGAACGTGACTTTGTCCACATCGCTTTTGTTGAGATAACGTTGGTAATCAGAGCCTTTCGTCCGCGCTGCTGGTGGGAAGAGGAATTTTTTGGGGAAGAAGGTCATCAGCCTCAACTGAGTGTTGTTCGGGATGACCGTCTTGGCCCCCGTGTCGTCGCGCCAAATCTGGTCGGCGAGGCGGTCGAGTTGACGAATCGTGGTGTCGGGGTAGACTTGCTCGTAACCCTTCTCGAAAGGGTTGCTGAAAATATTGACGCCCTCGGAGAAGTTGGCGCGGTGATTGACGGCGTGAAAGAACGGGGTGAAGCCGGTCAGCAACGGCCCCATGCTGGTGATGAACGCCAGCAACCTGTTGCGCACACCGACCTGCTGCGCGCGTTCCAGCGTACCGCGCGCCATCCGGTAGCCGATGCTCGGCACGAAATAAGCGCCCCCCTCGGAGGTGCTGGAATTCAACTCTGGAACCGTGAAGCCGACGTTCGAGACTTGCAGGTCGAAGCCGGAATCGTTACCGATGAGCGCGTCAATGCAGAAGTACTCCTTGGAAATCTTTTTCCCGAAGTTGTCGTGCACGACGTTGTCGGGCAAGACTGACCACATCACGTCAACCTGGCCTTTGTTATTGAGTCCTGGTGGAATGGGGCCGGCGGTAATCCCAGTGACCGTGAAATTAACCGTGTCCTTGACCTGCTTGTCCTTGTCTTGCAGCCACAACTTGACATCGCCGAGGGGCGCGTCCGAAGCGATGGAGAGTTTGGCGGTGATCCGACAATCACTCGTGCTGCTTGTAGTGCCCCGGATGCCACTGCCGTCAGGCGCATAAAGTACAAAGTCTTTAAGCGGGTTCGTGGGTGGAGTCTTGGGCGGGGTCTTGGCCGTGTCTTGAAGGCATGCGCTGCTGATTACGATGACCTCATATTCCCGGCCCTGAACTCCGCTCGACGGGGAGATGGTATACGGCGAAGGGATTGGCGTGGGAGACGCCTGCGGGCTTGCGGGCGCGGCTGAGTAGCGAGCCTTCCTGAGACCGGGGGCTGTAGACGACGCGGCGAGCGAAGGGCTTAACGTCGCGAGTAAACTGAAAAGTAAGGCGAAGGTCACGAGCCTACGGAGGCGATAGGGACGGGTGCTGAGGGTAATTATAGAAGTCATGGGTTGCTCCTAATTTGAAGGGTTGAAGTTGAGTTTTGCTGGCGCAAGGAGGCACGTGTGAAAACGGCGTGGGACTCCGGCTCCGCGGGATTACGGGGAAGACGATGAGGATAAAGCTCTCATTGCCCGTCGAGCATCTTTTGAAAACGCGCGCAATTTATCTCCTTTTCGTTTCTTAGTCAAGGATTTTCAAATTCCGACCGCCACGTGCTGCAACCAACCGTTTCGAGCATCTCTACACGTATATGGCAAACGGGGTGAAAACGTTTCAACGGGTTACGCCGACTCCCCGTGCATAATCAAGGAGGACAAAAAACCGCACGGATATGCGACTTTTTAAATTTACCGTGGTGGTTCAGGGATTGCCGGGCCAACCGGGGGCGACTGTGTGCGCGCGACCGGAAAAGGCAGTGTTTCAGGTCGAAGCCAGAAGTGCGCGCACCTGCTTCATGTCTTCCCAGACCTCGCGCTTTCTGGTCGGGTCGCGGAGGAGATAAGCGGGGTTGAAGGTCGGCATCAGTTGGATGCCGTGGTAGTCGTGAAACTCGCCGCGCAGTTGCGAGATGGGCTTCTTCGTGCGCAGGAGGGCGCGCGTCGGAGTGTTGCCGAAGGAGATGACGACGCGCGGGCGCACGACGAGGAGTTCGCGTTGGAGGTAGGGCGTAAAGAATGTGAGCAGGTCGGGCGTGATC
>JAIVJG010000112.1 GCA_020200155.1 Acidobacteriota bacterium
TTCTGCGGGTCGAGTTCGCAGCCGTCAACGTCCGTCCACGCCGCGCAGTTGATGACCGACTCTGGCCGCTCGCGTTCGACCGTCGCATGCACGGCGCGCTCGTCCGTGATGTCGAGACTCTGATGGCCGTGCGCGAAAACTTCGTCGCCCCGCGCGTGGCAATGTTCGACCACGGCGCGGCCTACCATGCCGCCCGCGCCCGTCACCAGCACTCTCAATTTGCTCCGGCCTCCGTGCCGTACTGCTTCGCGTAATACTCGCGATAGTCGCCGCTCCGCGCGCGTGCAACCCACTCGTCGTTGTCGGCATACCACTGAATCGTCTTTTGCAGACCCGTCTCCCACGTCTCGTGCGGACGCCAGCCCAACTCTGTCTCGATCTTCGTCGGGTCAATGGCGTAGCGTCGGTCGTGCCCGGGGCGATCCTTGACGTGGCGGATGAGCGTGTGCGGTTTTCCTAAAGCCGTCAGGACAGACTGCGCGACCTCGATGTTGCGCCGCTCGTTACGCGCGCCGACGTTATACGCCTCGCCCGTGCGTCCTTTTTGCAACACCATCAGGATGGCGCGGCAGTGGTCTTCGACGTAAATCCAGTCGCGCACGTTTCGCCCGTCGCCGTAGAGCGGGATGGATTCGTCGCGCATCGCGTTCGAGAGCATCAGCGGCAGAAATTTTTCGGGAAACTGGCGCGGCCCGTAGTTGTTGCCGCAGCGCGTGACGACCGTGTCGAGTCCGAAGGTATGATGCGCCGCTCTGACGAGATGCTCCGCCGCCGCCTTCGAGGCCGAGTAGGGACTGTTCGGCTCGAACGGCGATGCTTCAGTGAAGAAGGTGTTGTCGTCTTCGGGCAGGCTCCCCATCACTTCGTCAGTCGAGACCTGCACGAAGCGACGCACACCAGCCGCACGCGCCGCGTCGAGCAGAACCTGCGTGCCGAGAATGTTCGTGCGGAGGAATTCGTCCGCCGACGCGATGCTGCGGTCAACGTGCGACTCGGCGGCGAAATTAATAATCGCGTCCGCGCCCTCTGCGAGCACCGCGCCGACGGCCTCGCGGTCGCAGATGTCGCCGCGCACGAATCGGTGGCGGCTCTGGTCTATGCCGGACAGGTTGTCGAGATTGCCCGCGTAGGTCAGCGCGTCGAAGTTGACGACGTGGCAGCCGGGAATTTCCGCGAGCGCGAGACGGATAAAGGCCGAGCCGATGAATCCGGCCCCGCCGGTGATGAAAAGTTTGACCATGGAATTATTCAGGATTGAAAGCGGGGCGATTAAATTTAAACCCGCACGACCACCGGCCTCACGAGCCGGGGACATCGTCTCCATAGCGGCCTGGCCACGTTTTAGTGGTCGTTAACGGAGAACGTTGATTCAGCCGTTGACGGTCACGGAGTATAGGGACGGGCTTCAAAGAGTGTCAAGAAAGGCTCACAAATTGGGGGTCAAAACCCGCGCCCGGCGAGGCTCCTGGAGAAGAGTTGACTTGTCGAAAATTTTAGCGTAAAAGGTATCCCGCATTCGCAGTGTACGAAGTTCCTTTGGCGTCCCGCCTCGTTATGGCGTCCGTCCTAGTCAACACAAACCGCTAGTATTTCCGGCACACTGACTTCCATAAAATTTCACGACGCCGGTCAACCGTTGCTCCCGCTCAGACAATCACCCAGTTAAGGAGAAGTTCCCATGAAAAGATTCAACACTACGCTTAGTGATGCACTCGATCCGGGTGGCTTCGGCACGGTCACGATCACCAAGAACATCACGATTGACGGCAGCCCGACGGGGACAGCCGGTATCCTTTCCGCCGGCACCAACGGCGTCAACGTCAACGACAGTGCCACTGGTACCCCGAATACCATTGTGGTGGTGCTCCGTGGCCTGACCATCAACGGCGCAGGCACAGGAGTTAACGGTGTTAGTTTCACTTCCGGGAAGGCCCTGCACGTTGAGAACTGCCGGATTCTGGGCGTCACCAACCACGGCATCAGTCTCAGTACAACGGTGGCCGTCCAACTCTTCGTCAATAACACGACTATCACGGAGTGTACGCAAGCCGGCATCAACTCCACGACGACGGGCGCATCTCGTTCAGCCATTTCTGTGGTTGACAGTCGGCTGGAGAGAAATGGCATCGGACTGCGCGCACAGCAACACGCCGAAGTGCTGATTAGCCACTCCTCGGTTGCGACCAATAACACCCTCGCAAACAGCGGCGGCATTATTGCCGATTCCAGCCTCGGCGACGTATTTGTCACCGTCGAGAGCTGCTTCATCGCCTATAACACAGTCGGCGTCCAAGCCGGCACGGGAGCGGCCACCGTGGTCCGCATTAGCAACTGCAACATCACGGGTAACGGGACTGGTGTTCAGTCTACTGGCGGCGGCATCGTGTCGTCCCAGAACAACACGATTCTGGGCAACACTGCTAACGGCTCACCGACTTCGACCATTCCGCAAGTCTAGCGTCTGCCTAGGCAAGTCAAAAGCAAAAGCCACCCTTTCGCTCAAAAGTGGGGGATGAACACGCTTCATCCCCCACTTCTCTTTTCAACCAGTTCTCCACTCCGGCAGCCCTGCATCAATGACTCCGCGACGATGCCTTCTCGTCCTCTCTATCCACGGACTCCGTTACCTCTCGTCTGCTTTCTCAATCAAAGACATTATGCGATTTAATTTTCAGACAATTTCACAAAGCGGGGATCGGCTAAATCAAAGCTGATGCTGTTGAAATTGCGTCACTATCTGGCACGCTTGGTTCGTCAGGCGCGCTGTTTTTCAAAATGAAACGAGGCGCTTCGGTGTGCCGTTGAGTTGGTCGAATTGTTCACCAGTGTCTGTAGCTGGCGACAGGTACGCGAGCAGCAACGTCCACGCTATCCGGCAAACTTGATTGGCGCTGTCGTCCCTGATTTAGACAGTTCCGGCTCGGAGGAAAAGAGTTGACTTGTCGAAAATTTTGGCGTAAAAGGTATCCCGCATTAGTAATTGGATTCCTGCGGCGTCCTTCCTCGTTATGGCGTCCGTCTTTTGCGGGCGCTATCTCGAAGACGTTTATCAACGGGGAAATTGACTGTCTTGATCCGGGCGGCTTCGGCACGCTGACGATCACCAAATCCATCACGGTTGACGGTGGAGCTACCTTTGCTTCGGCACTCGCCAGCGGTGCTGTCGCCGGCTTCACGATCAACATCGCCCCCAACGTCAACGATCCGCTCGCAACCGTTCGCCTGAAGAGGCTCTCCATTAACGGTACGGGAGCGAGCGGTGCCGTCGGCACGAGCACCGGCCAAAACGGCATCAGGTTCATCCAGGGTACCGCGCTCTTCGTGGACAACTGCATGATTGATGGCTTCACCACTGACGGCATAGCCATTACCACGGCGGCAGCCTCCCAGTTATTCGTCAAAGACACGACCATCACCAACTGCGCCGGCAACGGCATCAACGTCGCTGCCACCGCCGCCGCCGCGTCGGCCATCGCCATTGATCACGTGCAGTTGGTGAAGAACGGCACCGGCGTGAGAGTGATCAACCATGCCCGCGTCATAATTAGGAACTCCATCCTGTCTACGAGCAACGTCCTCGGCAGCAGCGGCGGGGTCGTCGCGTCCTCGTCGTCTAGTGATGTGCAGGTGGACGTGGACTCTTGTCAGGTGACGTTCAATAGCCTCGGCCTGCAAGCACAGGCGGGCGCGACCATCCGCTCCAGCAACAGCTACATCACCGGCAATGGCACGGGCATCTCCCTGAGCGGGGGCAGTGTCCTCTCATTCGGTGACAACAGAGTCGCGGGTAACACCGCCGGTCAAGTCTTCAGCGGTGCCGTTATTCAACAGTTGTAAGGACGACAAACCGACACCTCGTTTACGGCTCCTCCCGCCCGGCACTTTAACCTGTGGCCGGGCGGGAGGAGCCGTATGTGTTTGGTGACAAAATTTGTGTTGACCATTTTGAGGTCTGACCGCCGTCTGTGGCCGGCGCGCGGGCGGCGCTGCTTGACGGGCATTCCGTCGAGTGTTTAGACTTGTGCCGCCCGAAAAATTAAATAGGAAAACATTTTAATAGGTTCGTCTATCATCTAACCGGATGAGTGTTTTAATACGACGTTGATTCTGTCGCCGACAATTGAATGCACTTAACTCCTACCGAAAGGGCCGACGCATCGCGACCCGCAGCCCCGGCGCAGCTCTCTGACGCCACCGAAGCCATCACGCCCCAGACAAATACCAATCTGTCTGCCAAGCCGTTGGTCGTGATCGAACCCCGCGCCGCGCAGTTTGATATCAATCTGCGCGATTTGTGGTCGTACCACGAATTGTTCTACTTCCTGACGTGGCGCGACGTGAAGGTGCGCTACAAGCAAACTTTGCTGGGGGTTCTGTGGGCGATCCTGCAGCCTCTGATGATGATGCTGATCTTCGCGCTCTTCTTTGGCAAACTCGTCGGCGTACCCTCGGACGGCATCCCGTACCCGTTGTTCGCCTTTGCCGGACTGTTGCCCTGGACTTTCTTCTCCACTGCGGTCAACACGAGCGGGAACAGCCTGGTCAACAATGCGAACCTGATTACAAAAGTCTATTTCCCGCGCTTGATCGTGCCAATCGCCTCCATCGGGGCGGGCCTCATTGATTTCGCCATCAGCTTCGCTGTGCTCGGCGGGCTGATGGTTTATTACCGCGTGCATTTGACGTGGGGTATCCTGCTACTGCCCCTGCTCGTGCTCTTACAGGCGACGCTGGCGTTGGGAGTCGGCGTGCTGACCTCGGCGTTGAACATCAAGTATCGCGACATCAGACACGCGCTGCCATTCCTGATTCAAGTCTGGTTTTTCGCTTCGCCGATCATCTACCCGGCGAGCATGATGCCGGAGCGCTGGCGCTGGCGCTGGCTGCTGGGGCTGAACCCGATGACGGGGATCATCGAAGGTTTCCGCGTCGCACTCTTCGGGCACAAAGAGTTTGACTGGGTACTGATCGCGACCTCTGCCGTCACCACGCTGGCGCTGCTGGCCTACGCTCTCGTCACGTTCAGGCGGATGGAGAAGGGCTTCGCCGACATCATCTGAAGGACGCATGAGACCGATCATCAAAGCCAGCGCCATCGGGAAGGAGTACCGGATTGGAGTGCGCTCCACGTCGCAGGGCAGCCTGCGCGAGGCGCTCGCAGGGGCTGTCCGCGCGCCTTTGCGCTGGGCGCGACGCCGGGGCGAAGGAGACAGCGCCGGAGCGTTCTGGGCACTGAAGGATGTCGGGTTCGAGATACAGCCGGGGGAAGCTATCGGCATCATTGGCCGTAACGGAGCGGGGAAATCAACACTACTGAAAATCCTCTCGCGCATCACCGAGCCGACTGAGGGGCGCATCGAACTCTACGGGCGGATCGCCAGCCTGCTGGAAGTCGGCACGGGTTTCCACCCGGAACTGACGGGCCGCGAAAACATTTTCCTCAACGGCGCGATACTCGGAATGAAGAGGGCCGAGATCGCGCGCAAGTTCGACGAGATAGTCGCCTTCGCCGAGATCGAGAAGTTCATAGACACGCCCGTCAAGCGCTACTCTTCGGGCATGTACGTGCGCCTCGCCTTCGCCGTCGCCGCGCATCTGGAACCGGAAATCCTGATCGTTGACGAGGTGCTGGCCGTCGGCGATGTCGCGTTCCAGAAGAAATGTCTCGGTCAGATGAGCAGCGTCGCGCAGCAGGGACGGACAGTCCTTCTGGTCAGCCACAACATGGCGGCCATCAAGTGGATGTGCAGCCGCGCGCTGCTGCTGCATCAGGGACGACTGGTCGAGGAAGGATCGCCCGCGCAAGTGGTGAACAGCTATCTGTGGGCCGGGCGCAACAACCGCGCGGAGGCCTCGTGGGACGACCTGTCGGATGCTCCCGGCAACGAGGTGTTCCGCCTGCGAGGGGTGCGCGTGCGTAACGCTGCGGGCGATGTCACCAGCGAGTTGACGGCGCAGGAGTCATTCTCAATCGAGGTTGACTACCAGAACTTCTCGCCCGTCGTTTCTCTCGGCGCGACGGTTGTCTTATATAATGAGGAAGGCGTCTGCGTCTTCAGTTCACTCAGCAACCGGGAGACACAGTGGCACGGGCGCGTTTTTCCCGCCGGCGTCTTCCGCAGCACCTGCCGCGTCCCCGGCCATCTTCTCCCCGAAGGTCGCTTCAGCGTCACCGGCTGACGTTTAGCGTTCAAGACGGCTCGAACTTCGACAAGTGCTGTGCGCCGCGTGCCCGTTGGCAGCAGCATTCACCCGGCACTTAACAAACTGACGGAGCGTGATTAAAGCAATATGGGTGTAACTTATGTCTCAAGAGATAAAGCTCTCGAACTGGTGGCGAGCAAAGTGGAAGACGTGGAGGTAGTGCTGGACATCGGGCCGGGCATACGCCCGCAGCCCTTCGTCAAAAAGCCTTACGTGCATATCTGCGTGGATGCGTACCGTCCATATCTGGAGCGCGTCAAGAAGGACGTGGCCGACGATCCGAAGTACGTCTTCATCAACGCTCCGTGGGATCAAGTCATCGGCATGTTCCCGGACAAGTCCGTTGACACGGTCATCGCCCTCGATTTCATCGAACATTTGGAGAAGGAGGACGGCCTGCGTATGCTTCGCGAAGCGGAGCGGGTGGCGCGACGGCAAATCGTGATCTATACACCGCACGGCTTCTTCCCACAGAGTTACCACGAGCCGGACAAGCACGACCGCTGGGGTATGGGCGGCGGTTACTGGCAGACGCACCGTTCGGGCTGGGAGCCGGAGGATTTTGGCGAGCAGTGGGACTTTGTCATCTGCCCGGACTACATTACGATTGACGAGGAAGACCAGCCCATAGACGAGCCGATGGGAGCCATCTGGGCGTTACGCAATCTCGGCGACAGAGCCGAGCGGCGGTATCTCGTAATGGAAGACCACTCCACATGGGCGCACTTCAAGAAGACGCTCGAAGGTAGTCTCCCGCCCGCTGCCTTTAGCGGGCTGCGTTCCGTCTGGGGCAAGGTTTTGCGCGTGACGAACCGTGCGCCTTCAGCCGGGCAGGAAGGTCGGGATAGCGCAGGGTAGCGACCCACGCGACGCGCGCCCATCTCCACGAATGGCGCGCGGCTGCGTCTGTCTGGATTGGCGGTTTGAGGACGCGATGAAGGTTTTGATTCTTGGCGGGTCGGGGATGCTGGGGCACAAGCTCTGGCAGACGTTCGCCCCGCGCTTCGATACTTACGTGACTTTCCGCCGCGCGCCCGGCGCTTACGCGCGCTTTCGTATCTTCGACGAGGCGAGGGCGTTGGGCGGCGTGTCCGCCGAGAACTTCGACAGCGTCGTGCGCGCCGCAGCCTCTGTGCGACCCGACGTGATCGTCAACTGCATCGGCATCGTCAAGCAGGACGCCGCAGCCAAAGACCCGCTCGCGAGCATCACGGTCAACTCGCTGTTTCCGCACCGATTGAGTGGGCTGTGCCGCGCGTCCGGTGCGCGCCTCGTTCACCTCAGCACGGATTGCGTTTTCTCCGGGCGCGCAGGGAACTACACTGAGCCGGACGCGCCGGACGCGGGCGACCTGTACGGCAGGACGAAGCTGCTCGGCGAGGTGGAGGGCGAAGGCTGCCTGACGGTGCGTACCTCGATGATCGGGCACGAACTGGAAGGCGCGCACGGGCTGCTCGAATGGTTTCTCAGTCAAGAGGGGAAGCAGGTGCGCGGCTTCAAGCGTGCGGTCTTCAGCGGCTTCACCACAAAGGCGCTCGCCGACGTGCTCGCGCGCATCATCACAGAGCACGCGAACTTGAGCGGCGTCTGGCACGTCGCCGCCGCGCCCGTCAATAAGTTCGATTTGCTGACATTGATTAAAGAAGTGTACGGGTTGAGCGTCGAAATCGAGCCGGACGAGAGTTTCGTCTGCGACCGCAGCCTCGACGGCACGCGCTTTCGCGCGGCGACCGGCTTCGACGCGCCGGCGTGGCCGGAGATGATCGTGCGGCTGCGCGACGACCCGACGCCTTACGACGAATTTCGGAGGATTCATGCTGACGGATAAAAGAATTGTGGTGACGGGCGGCACAGGCTCGCTCAGCAAGGTGTTGGTGC
>JAIVJG010000040.1 GCA_020200155.1 Acidobacteriota bacterium
GGAGGAAGTTTACAAACGCTGGCTTCTTGTAACGCTGCTGCTGGGCCTCGGCTTTCTCGCGTCGCAGTTGATGGCGTGGCGGCAGTTCGTCGCGCAGGGCTTATACATCGCGTCGAACCCGCACAGTTCCTTCTTCTACGTGTTGACGGGACTGCACGGGCTGCACCTTCTGGGCGGCATACTCGCGTTGTGCTATCTCATCTTGTTCGCCTGGCGCAAACAGCGCCCGCAGCCTGCGGAGAGCGTCCGGCGGCACGTCTACACGGACATGGTGGCGCTGTACTGGCACTTCATGGACGCGCTGTGGGTCTTTCTCTTCCTACTCCTTTTTCTCTGGAGGTGAGATTTGAGCACCGAAGCTAGTTTGGGTCAGATCGTGGCGACGGACTGGGACGGCGGAACGCTGCCCTATCGCGTTGGACACCGCAAGCTCGGCATGTGGCTGTTCATCCTCTCGGACGCCATGACGTTTTCGGCAATGCTCATGGGCTACTCCTACGTGCGCGCGTCGAGCGACCAGTGGCCGACTCCTTTCCCGTTCTACCCAAGCATCATCTTCTCGACCGTGATGACGCTCTGCCTGCTCGCCTCAAGTTTCACGATGGTGATGGCAGTCAGGGCTTCTGCACACAACAGCCTCAAATCTGCGCGGCGTTGGATCGGCGGCACGATGATCGGCGGCCTCGCCTTCCTCGTCCTGCACCTCTACGAATGGAACCACCTCATCACAGAGGGACTGAGACCCTTCGGCGTTCATAAAGGGAGCGAGTTCGCGCACAAGTGGGCGGAGCAGTGGCCGCAAGCCCCGCCGCTCTTCGGCGCGAGCTTCTTCGCCATCACCGGCCTGCACATGTTTCACGTCTTGACGGGCGTTATGTATCTCGGCGTGATCGCTTTGAGAATCAGCAAAACGAAGCACGAGGACGTGGAGATCAGCGGCCTTTACTGGCACTTCGTAGACCTTGTGTGGATGTTCGTCTTCCCGTTGATCTACCTGCTTTCGGTCGAGTTGCCGAAGCACGGCTAATTCCGGCGGCGGAGGAGAGAAGGAAAATGTCCTTTGAATCGGTGAGAGGTTTGGCGAAGAAGTCGGACGTGCTGCTGATGGGCGTCTGCGTCATCCTGGCGGCGGCGTTTCTCGTGCTGGCGGGGAAGAACGTGGCCGAGGCCGGGAATTTCCTGACGATTGACAGCCTCTTTTTCACCGCCGTCTGCCTGTTGCTCGCGCTGACCTTCATCGCCATTCCCGCGATGACCCTGCGTGAGCGCGGGATGCTGAAGAACCCTTTCGCCATCGGCGAAGAGATCGCCCCGGCTCGCGCCGCCGAATCCGTTCACTTCGAGGGCAGCACGCGCCTCTTTCTTAACGTGCTCGGTGCGCTGCTCGCGCTGACCTTCGTCGAAGTCTACCTCGGCTACATTCATCTGCGTCTCGACCTGATGCTGACCATCCTGATCGGTCTCTCGCTCATCAAGGCGGCGCTCATCGTCGCCTACTTTATGCACCTGCGCTTCGAGCGTATCAGTCTGGTGCTGACGCTCGTCCCGACCATTGCGATCTGTATCTGCCTGCTTTTCATTTTCTTCCCAGACAGTTTCCGCTCGCACAACCTTCGCACGACCCACGCGACGGCACCACCTGCCGAGACAGAAACCGAGGCGACTCCCTGAGGAGAGATTGATGTTGTCGCGCACGAATTCCATTTACTTTTTCCTTGCGGCAGCAATGGCCGCACTCTTCCTCCTCTTCATCTGCACGCCCGGCGCGGCGGCTCAGTGCGCGTTGTGCCGCACGGCTCTGGAGAAGGGCGGGGAACAGACCGCACGCGCAATCAATACAGGCATACTCGTCCTGCTCGTTCCTCCCGTAGCTATTTTCTGCTCGGTCTTTGTGGCGGTGATAAAGAGCAAAAAAGCCGACGACGAATCTTAATGAGCGTGCCGGCGCACGCCGGCAAACGGGCCGCCTGCACTCTCAGGGAAACACGATGCCGGATGAAATCCAATCAGCGGTAGACATCGAAAAGCGAACCATTCGCGGGCGCGCGTGCCCTGTGTGCGGCGGCAAGATCATCCCTTCGGATCGCGCCGTCTACCAGAGTCCCGCCGACCCTTCGGCTATCTTTCCCGTCTGGCAGTGTGAGCGTTGCGGCTACGAAGAGATCAGCGAAAAGAAGGCAGCCCCCGCGAAAGCCGCGCACCCGGCGAAGAAAGACAAAGCATGAGCGAGCAGGAAAACCAGCAAGGGGTGCGGACGATGTTCGAGGCGTTCGGGCGCGGCGACGTGCCCGCGATGCTCGGCGTCGTCTCGGATGAAGTTGACTGGGCTATCACCGGGCCGTCATCTGTTCCTTACTATGGCGAACGCAAAGGCCATCAGGGCGTGATTGATTTTGTCACGCAGCTTGGCTCGAACGTCGAGTTCGAGAAGTTCGAGCCGGGGAAATTTATCGCGAGCGGCGATAATGTGATCGTGCTCGACAGCGAGCGTGGCCGCGTGCGCGGCACTGGTAAAACTTTCGACACCGATTGGGCGATAGTCTTCACGGTGCGAGACGGCAAGATTACGAATTTCCGCTGCTACGAAAACACGGCGGCGGTGTCGGAAGCCTTCCGGCAGTAGTAGTGGGCTGGCGGTCTCAAAAAGGTGTTGAAGACGTGGCGGAGTTAGACGACCTGACAATTCGTGTGCTGCGGATGTTTGACGAGATGGGCAAGGAGACGCTCGACCTGCACGAGTTGTTCGAGGCGGGCGGCAACGACCCCGACAAGCGTCGCGACGTGTTCTTTGCGGTGGAGCGGCTCGTCGAGCAGGGCTTGCTGGAAGAGCGCGGCAACGATTTTTACGCGCTGACGGCAAAGGGCCGCGAGTCCACAGCGAAGACCGACGGAGATGTCGAGCAAGCGGACTGACGCCGCCCGTTGTTATGAATGATTCAGTCCTGCCGCACTTGAACGCGTTCCTGAACGCCGCCAGTGGAATCCTTCTGCTTTCGGGTTTTTATTTCATCTCACGAAAGCGAGTCGCCGCGCATCGCGCCTGCATGATCGCCGCGCTCGCCGTCTCAAGCCTCTTTCTCGTCTCCTACGTCGTCTACCATTACAACTACGGCTCCGTCCGCTTTCAGGGGCAGGGCTTTTTGCGTCCACTCTACTTCACGATTCTCATCACGCACGTCTTTCTGGCCGTCGTCATCGTGCCGCTGGTGGTGCTGACGCTCAGGCTCGCGCTGCGCGGCGAGTTCGTGCGCCACAGGCGTCTCGCACGCTGGACTTTCCCGCTCTGGCTTTACGTCTCGGTGACAGGCGTCGTCGTGTACGTGATGCTGTATCGCCTGTACCCCGCGCAATAGCTATGTCGAGCGAAATGCCTGGACTAACGAGTAACGGCAACGGCGGTAATGATTCGACAAACTCGCCAGCCAGCGCCATGCCGGAGCGCAGGCCGACGCCGTGGCCGCTCATCGTCGTCGCGGTGCTGCTTGTCGTCGTGCCTTTCTTCGCCTGGTACGGAACGTGGTTCGGGCGCACGTTGAGCGACGAACAGATCGAGCAATACCTGAAAGACGAAAAGCCGCGCCACGTGCAGCACGCGCTCGCAGAGATCGAGCGGCGTATGCAGCAGCACGACAAAAGCGTGAGGCGCTGGCATCCGCAAATCGTCGCCCTCGCCGCACACCCCGTGGCGGACGTGCGCCAGACAGCCGCATGGGTGATGGGAGGCGACACCGACGCGAACGAATTTCACGAAACGCTCCTGCGCCTTCTTGATGATGCGGAGCCGGTCGTGCGTTGGAATGCCGCGCGCTCGCTCGTCAGTTTCGGCGATGCGCGCAGCCGTAGGGAATTGCTGGCGATGCTCCGTCCCTTTACCGTCGTCGCGCCGGTTGATGGGATTGCGTTGTCGGTCCTGGGCGAGGGAATGCCTGTCAGACGCGAGGCGATGCTGGCGCGTGTGCGTCAAAAGGGAGACGAACTGTATGAGCTACGCTCGCCCGTGCCCGGCAGGATCGAAAAGGCTTTCGTGAAGGAAGGCGATCAGTTGAGCAAGGAGCAAGAGATTTTCCGGCTTGTTCCCAACGACCCGGCGCAGGTGCGCGACGCGCTGATCGGCCTGTCATTCTTCGGAGAAGCGGAAGACCTGCCTGAGATTGAAAACTACGCGCGGGGCGTTGAAGGGATGACGGACGATGTAAAACAACAAGCGGCGCGGACGGTCGAAGCCGTCAAGCGCCGCTCGACAGAGAAGCGTTGAGCTTTTAGCCCGGTGGAGGGGGAGGCGTGTCGGGCAGTGTAATGCCGTGGGCCGCTTCCCAATCGTCGGTTGGAACCATCTCGATGGCGTCCCACGGGCAACCGTCGAGGAACGCGCCGTCCGGGCCTTTGCTGATGCACTTCTGGCAGCCGATGCAGAGGTAAGGGTCAACTTCGATGCGACCGAACGGCAGGTGGTCGTCGTCCGGAACCCAGAACATGCAGCCCTCGATAGGGCAATATTCGATACAGGCGGGCGAGCCGGCGCAGCCCGTGCAGCAGTCGGTCGTGATCGCGAGTATCTTCGGCTTCTTCTTGCGGGTCGCCTTTCCGTCGCCTTCCGACATCGGCCAGTGCTTCTCAATGACTTCAATCATGTATGCCCTCTCCATCCGTGCTCGTTCCGAAGACTTGTGTGAACCGATAAGCACTTTACCACGCCTGCGGCTGGCGGCTCAACGCTTTCGTTAAGGAATTCTCCGAACGCGGGGCGAAGCTTGACTTTCCTCGCGCACGAAAGTAACCTCTCTGCGCTTCGTACAACGTTGATGGGAGACTCACTCCCATCGGCCCATGCAACGATCATTCAACGCAACAATCCGCCACTCCTGACTGCGCTGCCCCACAGTTTGAGCCGGAGGTTGAGGAAACACACTCTTCTATCAGTGCGAGACAAATTCCTTCATTGATGGATGACAAAATGTCGCAGCCGAAAGAGGCCGGCGCGTCCCTTTCCCATGACTTAGTTAAGACTAATAAGGAGATAAACCCCTGTGAAAAAAAGAGTCCTGATCTTTCTTGCTATTGGTTGCTGTATGCTCGCGCTAGTGTTCACTGCGCGGCCCGGCATTCGTCTTTCAGTTTCAGCCAAAAATAGTGCCGCGCCTGCGCCCCGCAGCAAGCCCGACCTCATCGTTGATCAGGCTGCGTTGCGGCAGCACTGGGTCGTCCGCGTGGAAGACCTTCCGGCAAATTTCTGTAGCGTCCAGGAGGGCAACGTGACGCCCGGCACGCACACGCTTCTGCGCTTCACGGTCTCCACCCCCAACATCGGCACCGCAGACCTCGCGCTCGGTGATCCGAACGACCACATCGCCGCTAACGACGGCCTCTATGAGTTCGCGAGCTGCCACGGCCATTTCCACTTTCGGCACTATGCGACCTATGAATTGATTGACCCAACGACCGGCTACGTTTGGCGCGCGGCCAAGCGCGGCTTCTGCATGATAGACATTGAGAGATATAAGGCGTACACCGGAGACGCGGACAACAAGCCGCATTACTCAAGCTGCGGCGCAGTCGGGATTGCAGGTAATCAGGGTATCAGTAAAGGCTGGTCGGACGTGTATGTCTGGCAACTTGGCGGGCAGTACTTTGTGCTCGACGGCGGGGACGGGCAAGCCCCGGTTCCTCCCGGCGACTACATCATCCGCGTCACGGTCAACCCGGGTTACGTTCCGACGAGCAGCGAGCCTTGCCGCTACGCTGACCCGCTTCGCTCGGGCGTTTGCCACCAATTACCGGAATCTGACTTTGAAAATAACGTCAACCAGATTACCATCACCATCCCGGATCACCCCGGACGACAGGGCGTCGGCCCTCTCAAGAATCAACCGGCGATCACGGAAGAGCCGATTGATTAACAACTCTCTGGCCCGTGAGCACGCCCCGCACGCTAACCGTCCGGGGCGTGCTCACAAATCCTCAAAATTCCCGCACAAAGTCCTCGCCGCGCGCGTCCCGTTTCGTGTTAAAATTCCCGCCACATGTGACAAGCTATACTATTCTTAATCTTTCCGATGAATTGTACTGCGGTCGGAGAAAGGCGACCGGAGCGTCTGGCTCTTAGTGCCGGAGGCTCGAATCAGGACTTCAGATGAAAACCGTCACCGGCATCTTCAACTCGCGCGCCGATGCGGAGGGCGCGCTTGAGCGTTTGCGTTCGACGGGCATCGCCGATGAGCGTATCAGCCTTCTGACGCCCGGAACGTCGCAGGAAAATCTTGACAGTAAAGTCCCCACCACAGAGACGGAGCAGCCGGGGGTCGGCAATGCACTGGGCGGCGCAGTGGGCGGCGCGCTCGGCGTGGCCGGGGGGATGCACCTCGGCGCAGCCGTCGCGAGTCTGTTTATTCCGGGCGTCGGCCCTGTGCTCGCGGCGGGAATCGTCGGGGCCGCTTTGTTGGGCATTGGCGGCGCGGCTGCCGGCGTCGCCGCAGGCGGCACGTTAGAGGACAAAATCGCGGGTGGCCTGCCGCATGATGAACTGTACGTCTATGAAGATGCTTTGCGGCAGGGGCGCAGCGTCCTGATAGTTATCGCAGAGACGGACGAGGAGGCGGACGCCGTCCGTGGAGCGTTGACGCAAGCGGGCGCGGAAAGCCTCGACGCGGCGCGAGAGGATTGGTGGGTCGGCCTGCGCGGCGCGGAAGAGCAGGAGTACGTGCAGCAGGGCGGCGACTTTAAAACGGATGAGGCCGTCTATCGTCGAGGCTTTGAGGCTTCTCTGCACCCGCAAGCGAGGGGACGTTCCTTCGACGAAGACGCGGAACGCCTGCGCGGGCGTTACGGCGACGAGTACGCGGGGGAAACTTTCCGGCGCGGCTACCTGCGCGGCCAGCAGTACGGACGTGCCTTGTCGGAGAAATATAAAGGTTGAAAGACACGCTCGTCAGCCTTGCCGTCTTCGCCTGCATCCTTCTCGCCAGCGCGCTCATCACCAACTGGTTCGCGCGCAACATGTACAACCGTTGCGCCGGGTGTGGCACGTTGAACGCGAAGCGCCGCGCACAATGCCGCGCGTGCGGCGCGAAAATAAAGTAGAGCGAGCCAAGCGCGTTTTCTCTTGCCAGAATGTTTCGGAGACCATGAATGTTTAGTTTCACTGTGCGTCTTTTTTGCGTGCTCCTTCTGTTAACGATTGTGAGTCTAGAAAACACACCAGCTCAAAGTGAGTCTCCCAACGTCCCTCGCGATTGGCGGACGCACGCCGAGAAAACCGATTACCGTGAGACGCCGACTTACGATGAAACCATCGCTTTCGCACGAAGGTTAGACGAAGCGTCCACGCTGATTCGTCTGGACGAGTTCGGCAAGAGCGGGGAAGGCCGCGCGCTCCCGCTCGTCGTTGCCGCCAAAGGCGGGACGATGTCACCGGAGGCGGCACGCAAGGCCAGCAAGTCTGTTGTGCTGATACAAGCTTGCATCCACGCGGGCGAGACGGACGGGAAAGACGCGGGCCTCGCGCTGCTCCGCGACATCGCGATTACGAAGACGCGCGAGTCTCTGCTCGACCACGTCGTCTTGCTCTTTATTCCAATCTACAACACGGACGGACACGAACGTCGCAGCCCCTTCAACCGCATCAACCAGAACGGCCCGGCGGAGATGGGCTGGCGTGCCAACGCAACGAACCTCAACCTGAACCGCGACTACCTGAAAGCCGACGCTCCGGAGACGCGCGCCTGGCTCAAGCTCTGGAACGAGTGGCAGCCTGACCTGTTCATTGATTGCCACGTCACGGACGGCGCGGACTTTCGTTACAACGTGACCTACCAGTTCGAGCAGCACGACAACGTCGCGCCGTCTGTCGCCGCCTGGTCGAGAGACGCCTTCGACAGGCGAATCATGCCGGCGGCTGAGTCTTACGGGAGCCTGATCTCGCCTTACATGGAATTTCGAGATAATCGCGACCCGTCGAAAGGCATTGACAGTTTCGTCTCGACGCCGCGCTTCGCGACCGGGTACGTGCCGCTCGTACGCAATCGTCCGGGCTTGCTCATCGAGACGCACATGATTAAAGAGCATCGCTCGCGCGTGCGCGGCACTTACGACATTCTGCGCGCCGCGTTGGAGGAAGTGAATCGCGACCCCGAAAGCCTCATCCGCGCGGGACGGTTGGCTGACGAGCAAACAGTCGAAGCAGGCCGCACCTACGACCCGGCGAGGCGTGTAACTTTAAGTGTGAAGTTGACGGACAAGTCGTCGGAGAAGCTGCTGAAAGGTTGGGAATATCGCACGGAATTGAGCGATGTGTCCGGCGCGGTGCGCGTCGTCTGGGGAACGAAGCCGCTTGACATGAACGTCCCTTACTACACGGCGGCCAGCCCGTCTGTCTCCGTCGCGCCGCCGCTCTACTACGTTATCCCGCCGCAATGGAAAGAGGTGATCGAGGTGCTCGCCGCGCATGGAGTTCGCATGCAACGCCTGTCGGCCCCGGCCACACTCGACGTGGAGAGCTATCGTTTCCACGATGTCAAAGCCGAAGCGGCTTCGCGTGGTGCGTTCGCTTCTTTCGAGGGACGCGTGCTGGTCAGTTTCCGTAGCGAGGCCGTGCACGAGAAGAGAGCTTACCCGGCAGGCTCGGTCGTGGTTTCAATGGCGCAAGCAACCTCGCGCGTGGCGCTCCACCTGCTCGAACCCGACGCGCCGGATTCGTTTGTCGTCTGGGGCTTTTTCGATCCCATCTTCGAGCAGAAAGAATACGGTGAGGACTACGTGCTTGAGAAACTCGCGCGCGAGATGCTGTCGAAGGATGCGAATCTCCGCCGCGAGTTCGAGCGGCGCGTGGCTGATGATCCGAAGTTCGCCGCCAGCGCCGGCCAGCGCCTGCAATTTTTCTACGAACGCTCGCCCTACTGGGACAGGCAAATGAACCTCTACCCGGTAGGCCGCATCATCACGCCGCTCAAAGTCCGACTCTCTAACTACTGAGGCAGAGAGCAAACAATCACCTGTCATTGAAATGGCGAAGGGCCAGGGTTGGTAACGTTACCAACCCTGGCCCTTCTCTGGTAACAGCGTGGCGGGCTAGATCAGAAGCTAACCCACGACGTTTGGAAAAGAAGAGAGGCGTGACAATCCACGGCGAGAACCCCTCTACACTCTCACTCGGCAAGCCAGTGTCTAGGTTAGCCTAGACAGTGCGGCGTCCCGTGAGAAGATTAATCACGAGGACGACGAGCGCAACGACGAGTAACAAGTGAATCAAGTTGCCACCGAAACCGCCGATAGCGCCGACCAGCCACAAGATCAAAAGAATCACCAGGATTGTCCACAGCATATTCGCCTTCTCCTTTTGAACGTCAAATGTCTTGCTTGTTTTGGTTCAAATTGAACCCTACTTAACCGCAGGAGTTTGCAACGTCTGTGCCAATCGTTGTGAAACCGTCTGAGTTCTTCTTTCGCGAAAGAAATGAAGGGCTTTTGCGCCCAGGCTCAAGTAATCGAATTGGCATGGGAATTTTGCTTCTTGTTGTTTGTACTGAAATGCGCCGTAAACATTTAGCGGGCAGTGTTCTAATACGAGGCAATGGTGATGCCTTCGGCTTTTAACTTTCGTTTGGGCGGCAACCGAATCACGTCTAAGTTCATCGGACAGATTGGAACGGGGCCGGCTTATTTGAAAGATAATACAGCAGCTCTAAGGGGTCGGGTTTTGGTTACGTCCTGGAATTCATTTCGCTGGACTTTTTAAGTTGCGGGCTGGTAGAGTGGAATTCAGGTTCGGGGACTTCGCCGCCTCGAACACGCAGCGAAAGGTCGCTCGGAATCTCTCCCCACAGCCGTTCAAATCAACTTCAGTAGCCCCTCCGAATCGGCTTCTTTGCAATTCGAAATCACAAAATAATTCGGCACCGCCCCAGCACTTTGCCGCGTTGTTAGCTTGAGGCGGTCGTCCACGACATAAACTATACGACCCTGCGTGAGAAGGCCGATGCCTCGACCGCGAAGTCCGTCCAGATAGATGGTGAAATGGTCACGGTCATCGAGGAAGACGGAACCATCTCGAAGGCGATAGTGGCAAAAGAGGCCGCGAAGGATGTTGCCGATGTCTTCGTCAAAAACAAAGTTCAGGTTTCATGGGCGGATGCTCGACCGGGGCCTTTGATGACGGCTTTGGACTGGCTCTTACCGATTTTGACCCTCCTTGCCATCGGTATCATCGGCTGGCGCGTGTTCGCCAGCATGGGCGGGCATGGGAGTTTCGAGATCGCAGACAGTGCAGGCGGCCAGACGGTCACATTCAAGGACGTGGCGGGCGTTGACGAAGCCCGCGCAGAGCTGTCGGAGACGATTGATTTTCTGCGCGACCCTCTGAAGTTTGGCCGGCTCGGTGGCCGCGCGCCGCGCGGGATTCTACTCTCCGGCCCGCCGGGAACGGGCAAAACGCTTCTCGCCCGCGCCGCCGCCAACGAAGCGCGTGTGCCTTTCCTTTCCGTCTCCGGTTCGAGCTTTCAGGAAAAATTCGCCGGACTCGGCGCGGCACGCGTGCGCCGGCTGTTTGCGCGCGCGCGCAAGCTCGCGCCCTGCGTGATTTTCATTGACGAGATTGACGCGCTGGGCCGACGGCGTGGTCGCGGCAACGACTCGGCGTCCGCCGATCAGGATCAGACGCTCAACCAGTTGCTCGTCGAGATGGACGGATTCGAGCAGTTGGGCGCGGTCGTCGTCATCGCCTCAACCAACAGGCCAGACATTCTCGATCAGGCACTGACGCGCCCCGGCAGGTTCGACCGCGAGATCACCGTGAACCTCGCAGACCTGCGCGGTCGCGAACAGATTCTGAAAGTTCACGCGCGCAACTTGAAACTCGAAGACGGGCTTGACCTAAGTTGGATTGCGCGCGGCACGCCCGGCTTTTCCGGGGCTGACCTGGCGAATCTCCTGAACGAAGCCGCTATCTTCGCGACACGCGACAATTCACCAGCCGTCGGTCGCCCGCACGTCGAGTACGCGCGCGACAAAATACTGATGGGCGTCGAACGTCTGGGCTTTATGATGGACGAAGACGAACGTTACGCAACGGCGGTGCACGAAGCCGGGCACGTCGCCGTCGGGCTGGCGGTGAAGAACGGCGACCCCATTCACAAGGTTTCCATACTGCCGCGCGGGCGCGCCCTCGGCGTCACGCAGGCATTGCCGGAACGCGACCGGCTGATGAAGAAGCGCGAGTATCTGGAAGACCAAGTCGCTATGCTCCTCGGCGGACGCGCCGCTGAAATGCTTCTGTTGGACACGATGACGGCGGGCGCATCAAACGACATCGAGCGAGCCGTCGAAATCGCGCGCAAGATGGTCGCGGAGTTCGGCATGAGTCCGCTGGGGCCGATACACCTCGGCAGGCCCGAAGACCCACACAGCCAGACTTTGCTTGATCGTATCGAGAAGGCCACGAACGATATTATTGACGCGCAGTTAAAGCGTGCGTGCGATGTCGTTGACTCCAAACGTGAAGAGATCGCGCGCCTCGTGGCCGGACTGATGGATCACGACACGCTGGATTCAGACGAGATTCAAATCAGCTTCGGACTCAAGGCGGAGCAGGCCGCCGCTTAGGGCTGAAGGCAGAAAGCAGTGGACAGAAGGCAGCCGGGAACTATATCCCGGCTGCCTTCTGCTTTTCGGTCATGCTTTCCGGCTTGATTGATAGCACCCTTCTCTTGTAACTTTGCAAAGTCAGCTTTGCCTTTTGCACAGAGGGGAATGGAGCCGCTCCTCTCGACAAACCTTTAACTCCCGACGGATTCATCAATGGCTTATCCGGGTGCCGAGCGCCTCGAGCTACCCATTTTGCAGGAACTGGCTGCCACGGGCGGCGTAGACGACGTGCGCTTTCTCTACGACCGGCTCGTGGCTTACTTCCCGCAGTTAGGAGAACAGGATGTCCGCGCGCTCTCAAACGGACATCGTCGCCAGTGGCGCAGGCTCGTGCAGAGCGCCGGTCGTGCCCTTACAGAGAAGCGGCAGATCGAGCGCGTGCGCGGTCGCTGGACGATCACGACACAGGGGCGCAAGCGGATTGATGAAGAAGAGTTGCGATATTCCATCGCGGACGTGAGTGCGCGCGAAACCTCCGGCTCCGGCCTCTTCTCTCACGGTGAAGTACAGCAGATGCTCTTGGAGATCGGGCGCGTGCTGGGCCACCACGCCGAGAGCGAATTCGACTATTACGACGTGGTCTGGCGCATGGGCGAAGGCAGTCCACGGCTCAGCCACGTTTTTGAAGTGCAGCGCAAAGGCAACATTGACGCGGCGCTCGCCAAGCTAAAGCGCGCATACGACGCACAACGCTCGAAGCTTTACCTCGTGGTTGCCAGCGAGGGCGACACGAAACGCGCGGAAAGGCAGTTGAGTTTGGCGCGAACAGGCCCCTTTCACGAGATCGGTCGCGTCACCACGATTCTCAGCTTCGAGCAACTCAGAAGGCTTCACCGCGCCCTCACATCGGTCGAAGACATCCTCGCGCAAATCTTCGAGCGATGAACGCCACCCCGCTTCGCCAGCAATATCTCGACATCAAGCGCCGCCATCGCGACGCTCTCCTGCTCTTCCGCATCGGAGATTTTTACGAGGCTTTCGACGACGACGCGCGTCTGCTCGCGCGCGAACTCGACATCGTGCTGACATCAAAGCCGATGGGCAGAAACATACGCGTCCCGCTCGCGGGCATCCCGCATCACAGCTTGGAGCGCCACCTCGCGACGCTCATCACACGCGGTCACCGCGTCGCCATCTGCGAGCAACTGACAACCGCGCCAGTCAAAGGCGAGTCAGCCGGGCGCGGCTTGATCGAGAGAGACGTGGTGCGCGTCGTGACGCCGGGCACGGTGCTTGAGCCGGGGCTGCTGCAAAGCAAGGTCAACAACTATCTCGCCGCTTTCGTCACTGACGGGCGACGCGCAGGCGTCGCTTTTGCCGACGTGACGACCGGCGACTTCGCGGCCACCGAACTGGAAGCGGGCGCGGCACATCTGGAATTGCAGCGCATCTCACCTTCAGAATTGCTCGTCCCGCCCAACATGGAAGTGGACGAAGGAAGGTTGCCCGGCTTCATCACGCGTCGCACCGGCGCGAGTTTTGATCCTGCAAAAGCCAGAAGCGTGCTGCTGCGCCACTTCGGCGCACGCACGCTGGCCCCTTTCGGACTCTCGCGCTGGCCTCTGGCCGCCGCCGCCTCAGCCGCCATTATCTCCTACCTGAGAGATACGCAGGGCGTCCTTGCAGAGCAATTGAACCGGCTCAGGAGTTATCACACCGAGACCTACATGCTGCTCGACGAGCACGCCGTGCGTAGTCTGGAAATCTTCGAGAGCGCGGGCGGCGCGCCGTCGCTGCTCTCCGCTCTCGACGAGACGCGCACGGCGCTGGGCGGTCGTCTGATGCGGCGCTGGTTACGCCAGCCCCTGCTCGACGTGGCGGAGATCACACGGCGGCAGGAGCACGTCGCATGGTTCGTCGCACACGAAAAAGATCGCGCGGAACTTCTCGCGTCACTTGAGGTCGTCCACGACGTTGAACGCCTCTCGTCGCGCGCACGCGCAGGGATCACAACCGCGCACGAAATTCTCGCGCTCGGCCAGAGCCTCGAAACGATACCGCGCTTGCGTGCGGTCTTGCAGCACGACGCAAAACGCTTTGGGGCGCTTCTCACGTCGCTGCCCGCTTGCGAAGGCGCTGTGCGAATCATCCGCGCGGCCATCAACGAAGAGCCTCCCACGCGCACAGACGGCGGCATGATTCGCGACGGATACTCCGAGGAACTCGATTCGCTGCGTGGTATCTTGCGCGACGGCAAAAAGTTTCTCGCCGAGATGGAGCAGCGCGAGCGAGCGCGGACGGGGATCAAGAGCCTGCGCGTCGGTTATAACAAGGTCTTCGGCTATTTCATCGAAGTCACACGCCCGAACCTGCGTCTCGTGCCGGACGATTACACGCGCAAGCAGACGCTTGCCACGTCCGAACGCTTCATCACGCTCGCGCTCAAAGAGTATGAATCGCTGGTGCTGAACGCGCAGGATCGCATCGCAGAGCTTGAGCTGGGCCGAACATGAGCGGCAAATCAACCTACCTGCGGCAGACCGCGCTCATCGTTTTGATGGCACAGATCGGCAGCTTCGTGCCCGCCGCCAGCGCCGCCGTCGGCCTCACTGATCGCATCTACACACGCATCGGCCTCTACGATCGCATCGGCAGCGGCGAGTCAACTTTTATGACGGAGATGGTCGAGACGGCTCACATCCTGCACCACGCGACGCCGCGCTCGCTGATCCTGCTCGACGAGCTTGGGCGTGGAACTTCGACCTACGACGGTCTGGCTGTGGCGCGTGCCGTCCTCGAATACATACATAACCATCCGCAGCTTCGCTCGAAGACGTTGTTCGCGACGCATTACCACGAGCTGACTGAACTTTCTGCAATGCTCCCGCGCCTGCAAAACCTGCATGTGAAAATCGCGGAGCAGGGAAGCGAGCTTGTTTTCCTCTACAAGATTGCGCCGGGCGTGGCGGAGAAAAGTTACGGCGTGTATGCAGCGAGACTGGCAGGCCTGCCGCGCCCCGTCGTGCGTCGCGCGGAGGAGTTGCTGGGCGAATACGAAAGACAGTCCGGCTACGCGTTTGACGAGGCCGAAGCCGAGCGGCTGGTCGCCGATCAGTTTCATTCTCCCACGGCTTCCGCGTCGGAGCGCGCTCTCATCAGGGCACTGCTTGAACTTGACCCCGATGCTCTCTCGCCGGTCGAGGCGCTGATGAAGTTGTTCGAGTTGCGCCGGATGGCGGAGGGCGAAGGCGGCAAAAGCATCAAAGCGCTCAAGAGTGCCTGACGCTCTCCTGCGGCGGATAATTTCGCCTTTCCGTTTCAGTGTCCCAGCGCGTCAGGGTGTTCCGACACTTCCTCCATCACGCGGCTGCGCGCGCGCCACGTGACGAGCGCGACGCCTGTGAAGATGAGCGCCGCCGCCATCCATGTGCGTGAGTTCCACCGCTCGTCGTCTCCGAGCACGAGCGGCGCAAGCGCGAAGGCGATGAGCGGCTGGAGGTAGATGTAGACGGCGACGGTGCTCGGCGCGACGCGAGCCAGCGCCCACGCGTTCAGGTAATAAGCGCCCACGGTCGGCACGAGAATGATATAGAGCACGGCCAACCAGATCGTCAGGCTCAAGTCGCGCAGGGGCGTTTGGGCGAGGTAATAACCGCCGAGCGGAATCGCTGCGACGCAGCCGAAAGTGAAGACCCACGATATCGCCGTCAGCGCGCCGTAACGTTTGAAAACATCCTGCGAGACGGCGATGTACGCGCCGTATGCGATGGTGTTGGCGACAAGTAGAAGATTGCCGAGCGTCTTATCGCCGGAGAAGTCTGCGCGGAAGGGGTCAACCAGATAGATGACGCCAGCGGCAGCTACGAGCGTCCCGATTGCCGCGCGCGTGGAGAACTTTTCCTTGCCGAGAAGAATGCTGACGAGCAGCGTGAAGGCCGGTATGGAAGTGCCCAAAATCGTCGCGTTGACGACGGTCGAGAGCGCGAGTCCTTTAACGAAGAGGAACTGGTTGATGACGACGCCGAGCAGGCTGTAGAGCGCCAACCGCGCGTAATCGCTCTTGCGTGTAATCGTGGGCCGTCTGGTGGCGATGCGGATGAGGGTGAAGGCGACTGCCGCACCCGTGACGCGAAAAAACACCAGCCCCGTGCTCGGTAGTACACGGAGCGCGATCTTACCGATGATCGGCCACGTCCCGAACATGAGTTGCACGGCAATGAGCGCCAAGTGTGGCTGAAGGCTCTTTTGTCTCAGCGGAATCGCCTTACTCATTTCGGGACGAAGAAGCAGCACCGGCAAACGTCATCACACATTAACTGTACTCGCCTGCTCGCGACCCTGTGCCGTCGCCGGACTTTTCGTCTTCCGCGCCCGTCTCCGCCGGTGCGCTCGCCGTCGGCGAAGAAGAGCCTGTCTCATGGCCTTGCGTGTCCTGTCCATGCTGAGAGCCGTACTCCTGGCTCTCCCTGTCCGTCTGTACTGCTTTGGTTTCCGTGCCTTCTTTATTTTCGCCCATCATTTTTCGCCTGCTTTGAATTCTGAAAAGTTAAGCCAGCAACAACACAGGATTCTCCAGAAGCTTCTTGAATGTCTGGAGGAACTTCGCGCCGGTCGCCCCATCCACGACGCGGTGATCGCACGACATCGTGACGCGCATGATCTGCCTGACGGTGATTTCGCCGTCGCGCACGACCGGCTTCGGCTGCATCGCGCCGACGGCGAGGATGGCGGCCTCCGGCGGGTTGATGACGGCGGTGAATTCGTCTATGCCGAGCATGCCGAGGTTGCTGATCGAAAAGGTCGCGCCCGTATATTCTTCCGGTTTGAGCTTGCGCGAGCGCGCACGTTCGGCCAGTTCGCGAACTTCGCGGCTGATCTGCCCGATGGATTTCGTATTCGCACCCCGCACGACGGGCGTAATCAATCCATCCTCGATAGCGACCGCGACGCCGATGTCCGCGCGCTCGTAGTGGCGAATCACCTTATCCTGAAATGATGCGTTGACCGACGGATGCTGAACGAGCGCGGCAGCCGCCACTTTGATGATGAGGTCGTTGATGCTGACTTTCATCTCCGCGTCGAGTTCGTTGAGTTGCCGGCGCAAATCCGCCGCGCGATCCATCTCGATCTCGGTGGTCAGGAAGAAGTGCGGGACGGGGCCGATGGACGAAACGAGCCGCCGCGCGATGGTGCTCCGCATGGTCGAAACCGGCACGTCTCGATAAGGCGAAGCGCCTTCGACGGCGGGCGCAACGTAAGCTTGCGGGGCTGTCTGTGCACTCGCCTGTGCCTGAGATTCCTGAGGCTGTTCTTGCGGCGAGTTTGCCCGCAGCTTGCCGCTGCTGATGGCGGCTTCGATGTCTCGCTTGACGATTCGACCGCCGGGGCCTGACCCCGTTAGCGTCTGAAGATTGACGCCCGCTTCGGCTGCCATGCGCGCCGCGATGGGCGAGACGACGAGCCGCCCGCCGGCCTGTGACGACTGCCCATTATCGGAAGCCTTCACACTATCGCCGCGCGGCTGTGTGGGTTGTTCCGTGGCCTTCGCTGAAGGTTTGTCTTCTTGCCCGGCAGATGTGCCCTCTGTTTCTCCCTTGAGGGGCTGACCCTGAGTTGTGGCACGCGTGCGAGCGCCGTCCGGTACGACCTGCGCCAGTTCGGTCTGCGCGCCATCGCCGTCTGCTTTAACTGATTCGTCAATATTCTTCTTGTTTTCAGCCGTAGCTTCGCCGGACTGCGCTTGCGAGAGCAGGGCTGAGATGTCTTCGTCGGGCTGGCCGATGATCGCGATGATCGCGCCGAGTGGAACCGTCTCGCCTTCCTTGACGAGAATTTTGCGCACGACACCCTCCGCCAGCGCCTGCGCTTCCATCGTCGCTTTGTCCGTGTCTATCTCGGCGAGCGGTTCGCCGACCGTCACCTTATCGCCCTCTTTCTTCAGCCACCGGGCCAGTTGCCCCTCCTCCATCGTCGGGGAGAGCTTCGGCATTACGACCTGCGTTGCCATTTATTTTCCTCGATTGGCAGGACAGGCATCACTGCCTATCCTGCTACAGTTCAATCCAAATACGCGACCTGACGAACCGCCGCGACGATGCGCGCAACGTCTGGCAGCGCGAGTTTCTCAAGATTCTTTGCGTAGGGCATCGGCGCGTCAACGCCTGATAGACGCACGACTGGGGCGTCCAGATAGTCGAAGGCGTGCTCCATAATTTGCGCGCTGATCTCCGCACCGACGCCGCAGAACGCGTGCGACTCTTCGGCGATGACGACGCGGTTGGTCTTCTTCACCGAGTTGATAATCGTCGCGGTGTCGAGCGGCCTGATCGTGCGCGGGTCAATGACTTCGATGGAGACGCCCTGCTTCTCCAATTCCTCTGCGGCCTTGAGCGCGAGGGGCACCATCAGCGAGCGAGCGACGATGGTTGCGTCCGTGCCCTCGCGCTTCACGTCCGCCACTCCGAGCGGGATCGTGAAGTTCTCGTCCTCCGTCACCTCGCCCTTGTTGCCGTACATGCGTTCCTGTTCGAGGAAGATGACGGGGTCGTCGTCGCGAATGGCGCTCTTCAGAAGTCCCTTGGCGTCGGCGGGCGTGGAGGGCATCACGACCTTGAGGCCGGGGAAGTGTGCGAACCATGATTCGAGCGCCTGCGAGTGCTGCGAAGAGACTTGATAAGCCGAGCCGTTCGGGCCGCGAAAGACAATCGGAATCTTGAACTGCCCGCCAGACATGTAAAGCATCTTGGCTGCCGAGTTGACGATCTGATCTGTGGCGAGGATAGAAAAGTTGAACGTCATAAACTCGATGATCGGGCGCAAGCCCACCATCGCCGCGCCCACGCCGAGACCTGCGAAGCCGAGTTCGGTAATCGGCGAATCTATGACGCGCTGATCGCCAAATTCTTCCAGCAGCCCCTTGGAAACTTTGTAAGCGCCCTGATACGCGGCAACCTCTTCGCCCAGCAGGAACACATTCTCGTCGCGGTGCATCTCTTCCCGCATCGCCTGATTGAGAGCCTCGCGCATCGTGATAACAGCCATTAGACCTCCGGGAACAGTGATGAGTGATGAATGATAAGTGACGAGTTGAAGACAGTCTCCATCTCGTCGCTCGTCACTGTTTGATTGGGTTCGCGTAAATGTTTGTGTAAAGCTCTTCGGGCGCAGGCTCCGGACTCGAATCCGCGAACTTGATGGCGCGCTCGACTTCCGCGCGGACGCGGTCTTCGATCTCCTTCACCGCCGCGTCGTTGATGACGCCTTTCTGTTTCAGATTGGCGCTGAAGACCTTGAGCGGGTCGCGCTCCTGGTATTTCTCGATCTCTGCGCGCGTGCGATAGTTGCCGGGGTCGGACATCGAATGTCCCATGAAGCGATAGGTACGTACTTCGATCAGCGAAGGGAGCGAATCCTTGCGCGCACGCTCGACGGCGCGTGCGGTCGCCTCGCGCACGGCCAACACGTCCATCCCGTCAACGAATTCGCCGACCAGCCCATAGCCGCCGGATTTCTTTGAAACGTCCGAGAGCGACATCGAGCGCTCAAGTGATGTGCCCATCCCGTACTGGTTGTTTTCACAGATGTAGATGCAAGGCAGCTTCCAGAGTTGCGCCATGTTCAGAGACTCGTGAAAAGCTCCCTGGTTAACCGCCGCCTCGCCGAAGAAACAGAGCGTGACTTGATCCGTGCCTTTGTATTTAGCGGCGAAAGCTACGCCCGTCGCGAGCGGAATCTGTCCGCCGACGATGCCGTGGCCGCCGAGAAAATGTTTATCGGCGTCGAAGAGGTGCATCGAGCCGCCCTTGCCAGCCGAGCAGCCGCCGGCCTTGCCGTACAACTCCGCCATGACTTCATCGGGCGACGTTCCCAACGCGAGCGCGTGCCCGTGGTCGCGATAGCTCGTCAGGACGTAGTCGTCTGGCCGGAGCGCGGCCAGAGCGCCGACTGCGACGGCCTCCTGTCCGATGTAGAGATGGCAGAAGCCGCCGATTTTCCCAAGCGTGTAAGCCTCCGCAGCCTTTTCCTCGAAGCGACGTATGAGAATCATGTGATAGAGCATGCGTAGAAGCGCCTCGCGATCCGTGTCGCTGATGCGCGCCTGCTGCTGGTTCTGGCGTCGCTTATGCTCTTCACGAAGGTTGGAAGGATTGATGGTGTCGGTCGGCTTACCTTCGATAACGGTGGTTTTCGCCGCAACGGTGGCAGCTTCTCCCTGCTGTGCGCGTGGTTTTAAGGGTGTCACTTTCAGTTCGCTCATAACGATTATCTCTCGCCCGCGTCATCCGCGCGCGTACAGACACTTCCGGCGCAGACTAAATGGCACAACGCTGTGCTTGATATTTTGACTGTTCGAGTATAACGGATTCGGATTATACGCGAGTTTGACGCCTCCGCGCAAAAAGGCGATGTCGGTGCGTAAAAATGCGCGGGTTGCATCATGCAACCCGCGCCTTGAGTCAAGCCGGAATGTAGCCGCGTCTAGCGAAACGCGTCAATTGAGACGACCGGACTTGAAGGGCTGGCGGGGGGCGAGAGCCTGCGTGCATATTTGTTCCGCAGCATCTGACGCTCAGTGGCGGCGAGGAGGTCATCAGCAATCTGCCCGTCTAACGGGAACGCGGCGACCCCGATGCTGATACTGACTTGTACGACGCAACCCGTCTTCACGCCGAACTCATGCGATTCCACCGCAGCGCGGATACGCTCCGCAGCCAACGCCGCCGCGTCCGCTGAAGCAGCCGGCATCATCGCCACAAACTTGTCGCCTGCGTACCGCGCCAGCACGTCCATCTGCCGTAACTGCGCTTTGATTACTTCCGCCACGCTCGCCAGCAGGCGATCACCGATGCCATGCCCGTAGAGGTCGTTAATTCGCTGAAAATCATCTATATCCATGCTTAGCAGCGCGAATGATTCCCGATTCATACGCTGGCTTTCGGCCACACGCTGTTCGAGCGTCATGTGGAACGCATGGGAATTCGGCAGGCCGGTGAGAGGGTCGGACAGCGCTCTCTCCTTCGTCTTCTCGTACATCAGCGCGTTGTTGAGCGCGCTTGAGGCGTGCAGGGCGACGAATTCCAGCAAGCGCACGTGCTCAGTTGTGTAACAAGGGGCAGTCGTCGAATAAAGCGTGATGGCTCCGAAGGCTCCGTCCTCGCACGCCAGCGGAGAAGCCAGGACGCAGCGTATTTTACCCGCTATCTCTGTCGGCACCTCGCCCGGTTCGATCTCAGGTGAGGCGTTGTTTATGGAGCGCGCGTGAGCAATCACCCGTCCCGTGATACCTTCGCCGATAGGGATCGAGTGATTTACGAAGTCGTTGGCGTGTTCGCCCACGACGTGCGCGGGCCGTGCATTCTCCGACGTATCTTCAACGAAATAAATCACACACGTATCGAAGGGGACGATGGCGCGCAGCTTACTGGAGACAAGCATCGCCGTGTCCATTAGGTTGAGCGACGAGCCGATGGTCTGGGAAATCTCGTGAAGGGCAAAAACCTCGCGCTGTACCTCCGCGATGGAATTGAAGCCGGAGACTTCATCGAACGCCGACGGAATGCCTGAATCTAATTCTTCACTTGTACGTGGAGCATTCAAAAGCGCATGCGTTCCAGATGTCACCTGTTCCTGTATGTCCTGCTCGGCGATCAGGCTGTCGAAGTAATCAATGTTCTCGACGAACATCTCGACAAGGTTCGGGTCGAAGGATGTGTTAGCCATGCTCCGCAGCAGTGCCAATGAAGCTTCGCGTTTCATCCCGGCGCGATACGGGCGGTCGCAACGCGTCGCGTCGTAAAAATCCACGACCGAGATGATGCGCGCGACAAGTGGAATCTGTTCGCCCTTCAAGCCGTCCGGATAACCTGACCCGTCCCACTTCTCGTGGTGAAAGCGGACGGCCTCTTCCACGGGGTAAGGGAAGTTGACGCGTTTGATGATGTCGCCGCCGACGTTGGCGTGAATTTTCATCTTCTCAAATTCGGCGGTGGTCAGCTTACCGGGCTTGTTCAGAATGTACTCAGGTACGGCCAGCTTACCCACGTCGTGCAAAAGCGCGCCCGCCCTCAAAGCTTCGATCTCGAATGTACTGACGCCGGCGAGCTTGCCCAACCCCGCCGCGTAGATTTGCGTGCGGCGGACGTGCCCGTGCGATGTCTGATCCTTGGCGTTAATTGCAATCGCCAACGATTCGGCCACGCGCACATGTAGTCCAGCAATCTCACTCATGCGGCGAGACTTTTCCGCCTCGACCCGTCGTACACCTGCGATGCGCCGCTCATGGAATATGTAGAGCAGGCACATGATACCGATCAACAACACTCCGGCGAGCAGAAGTGTGACACCACCCCATTGCCACGCCGGGTAGAAAGGAATGGCGAATAAAGTGCCTGCCCATCGCATCGAACTTTGCAAGTTAACATTAAGCATCGGAGAATTCTTTTTGAAATTGAGAAAGTCTTGAGCGTCTGAATTATTAAAAGCGAGGCTCAGGTTTTGCGGGGCGGTGGCATGGGAAGGTACGGTCGCGAAGTGGGTCTGCCAAACAATGTTGGCATTAACAAGATAGCGATTTTAATCCAAGGGGTCAAGAAATTAACAAGGAAGGCTGAAGCCATGTGTGCACTTGAGTTATTTCCCTTTGTTTGTGCTATACTCCCTCCGCATTTCAGCCATCCGGCTGTTAAAGAATAGCCCAACCGATTCGATTCCTTTGTTGACGCTCCTTTCAAAAGAGAGGGGCTTGACGCGCGAAAAAAATCGTGTGTTCGGGGCTGTCCTTGTGTTACATTGCGCGCGCCGCAAGAGTATGGGCGCAATCCGTTGGGGAAGCTCGCGCGAGCCTGAGTCTGGTTCGAGCATGCGCGCTCCCGTTGGGCGTAAGGTGTTTGGCCCGGCGTCCCTCGTTCGTACTTTAAAATGAGGAGATGGACGCTCAACGGTCGCCAGGAAAGCGCGCACTTGTTGTTTCAAGTGACGGGACACATCCGACCCCCGTCACGCCATTCAGGTTCGCCGCAGAAGATGTTTGTGGCTGCGGCATGCCAGAGCGGTAATAGCATGCTCTTCAGCCGAGCCACTCAAGCGAGCGGTAGTGGCAGAGAGTGACCCGGTTGAAGCTTAAACCATAGACCCTGAGCTGCCAGCACAAAAGTTCCGGCACAGACGCGCGGGCAGTCCGTGCAGCTCCCCAACAATCTGACCCCGAAGAGGGTATCTGGAGGAAATTCGATGCGAAGAATCTTAGCCCTTCTGGCTTTGCTCACCGTAGCCAGTTTTGGAATGGCTTGTAGTACGACCGACAATACGAACGCGAACGGCAATGCCAATGGCAACGCCAATGTGACGATCAGCAACGCGAACGTGACTATCAACACGACCAACAGCAACTCGACGAGCGGCAGCAACATGAACAGCAGCACGTCGGGCAGCAATATGAACAGCGGCATGTCGGGCAGCAACATGAACGGCAACATGTCCAGCGGCAATATGAACGGCAACATGAGCCGCAACATGAACGGCAACATGTCGAACAAGAATATGTAATTGGTTTTGTCCGGCATGTGAGAAATTGAAAGGCGCGCTGCAATTCCCGGCGCGCCTTTTAATTTTCGACGTGTATTTGATACGAGAAGCCACTTGGTTGATCCGGCCAACAACTTTGGGTTTAGCTGGCGATTCGTCGCGGAGAGCGAGGACGCGCGACGCGAAGCCGAACTTCTGCGACAGGCCGACCTGATCGGGCTGGACACGGAAACCTACTGGAATTACCAAACAAAACGCACGAATGTCTCGCTCGTGCAGATCGCATCTTCGCTCGGCGATGTGTTGGTGGTTGACGCATTGACGGCTGGCGTCGAACCTCTGCGGGAAATTATTGAGTTTCCCGGCGTGCGGATGGTGGCTCACAACGCGCGCTTCGATGAACTGGTACTGCTTGACGCGGGACTGCGGCCACAGGGCTTCGTGGACACCCTGCGGCTGGCTCGCGCGGCGCTCGACCTCCCTTCATATAGCCTCGCGGCAGTGGCCGAACATCTTTTCGGGCTGCCGCTAGACAAAACTCTGAGGACATCAAACTGGCGTCGCCGTCCTCTTACGCGCGCGCAGATCACTTACGCCGCGACCGACGCGCTGATAACTTTGCACGTCTATAACGAATTGCGGCGCAGGCTTGAAGATCGCGGCACGTTTGAGGCCGCGCTACACGCCTCGATGCTTTCGGGTGAACCGCGCGGGGAGCGGCGGGAGCGCAATCAAAGGCGCGTCGCACCGAAGCCTGCCATCCCGCTCACGCCAGAGGACAAAAGCATCGTCACGAAGTTGAAAAAGTGGAGATTGGAGCGATCTCATGCTCAGCGCGTGCCCGCGTACATGATCTGCCCGGACAGGACGCTCGATCATCTGGCGCAAGTAAGGCCGGCAACGCTCGAAGCATTGCGCGAGATTCACGGTCTGGGCGAGTCGAAGATTGCGAGCTTCGGGGAAGACCTTCTTCAAGCCTTACGTCGTGCCTGCGGCGGATAGTCCGTCAACGTCTGAAGCGTGGGAATCTAACTGGGACGCAAGTTCCTCCAATGTCGTAACGGGCTGGCGGCAGGTGAAATTCTCACACAGATAAATGGTCGCTTTCCCATTCTGTGCAGGACGGTCGCGCAACAGAGGAACTAACTGTCGGGCGCGCTCATCGTCTTCAATCACTTGGGCGACAACTTTGTTCGGCAAATAACGCCGCCAGATTTCTCGCGACAGGGCGCTTGAATCGTGTGAGCCGGAAACACCAACGACGGCAATCTCCAGCGGCGTTGAGAGATGAAAATCCAGCGCGCCGAGCGTCAGGCCGAACCCTGAAGGGTAGCGAGCCAAGGCATCCTGTACGAGGCGAAAGATTGTGACAGCCTTGCGCCTGTAAACATCATTATCCGTTAATACACTCAAACGCAGGAGAATTTCAGCCGCGACAGAGTTGCCCGATGGGGTCGCGTTGTCGAAGAAATCTTTGTTGCGGACGATCAATTGCTCTCCGCTTTTGCCTGTGTAGAAGAATCCGCCTTCCGTATCGTCCCAGAATTCCTCGATCATCTTTTCCGTCAACGAGGCAGCCGCTTCGAGCCAGCGGAGAGTTCCTGTCGTCTCAAAGAGTGTCAGCAGCCCTGAG